>NZ_FYEW01000001.1:0-308764 GCF_900187375.1 Hymenobacter gelipurpurascens
CTCTTCCCATTCCGAACAGAGTCGTTAAGCCCCGGAGCGCCCATGGTACTGCCTTCACCGGCGGGAGAGTAGGTCGCCGCCAACCTTACTAGTGCACCGAGCTGCCCCCTTGTGGTGTGTGTCCCTCCCCCCCCGGGTAGGCGATGCCCCCGACGGAGGCAGCTCGTTGTCGTTTATACCATCCCCAGCCCGCCTCGGCATAGGCTGTTTAAGCTGGTGGTACTGGTCGGCGAGATGCCCAATGCCGCGGCCGCTAATTAGCGTCGGCTGCTGGATGAAGGCGCCTCCTACTGCCTCCGCGAAATGGCCCAGGTACCTAATATCAGCAGGTGCCTGGGCCATTTCGCTTATCCTATCTAGCTTGTGCTTAATGTGTAACGCCAGTAAGTGAGCTAAGCTATGCACGTATGTATAGCTGCCACTTAACCATTATCATCTTCAAATTGATATGTAATTTTTTGCTCCTCCAATTCATAGTAAAATCATAAGAGGCCTATTTATACGTTTGGGAGTAGAACTTTGTATCTACCTTCACCAGATACTACCTGATAGATGGTCTTCACATATCCTTGGTTTCTGCTAGGCTTAGTTGCAACCGCAATACCGGTTGTAATTCATCTGTTTGAGCTAAGGCGGCCGCAACGTGTTTTTTTTACTAACGTGGAGTTCATCCGTGAGGTGAAATTAATTGCCGCAAAACAACGCAAGCTGAAGCATCTGTTAGTACTCCTTGCCAGAGTTGGATTTATAATCTTTTTGGTTCTTCTTTTTGCCCAGCCTTTTATCCCTGCAAAAGACCAAGGTGATAATACTAGCGGTGCAGTCAGCATCTTGTTGGACCAGAGCGCAAGTATGCAACAGGTTGCTAAAAGTGGCGAATCAGCCTTTGAGGTAGCATTAAAAGAAGCAGAGGAATTGCCTTTGGCATTTCCTCCAACTTCCAGGTTCGTTTTACTGGGCCAGCGCGAAACTTCCACCGCTGCTGCATACCGAGCTAGTATTCAGCAGTTGCAACCCTCTGGGCATTTTAGAGGCATAGCCCAAATGTTAAGGCTTGCTCAGACGGGATTAGGTGGTAATAAAGGGCCCGTTTTTGTTTTCTCAGATTTCCAGAAAAATGACGCTATTACTCAGGCAATAGAGTCTATCGATACTGCTAAACAAGTGTATCTGGTGCCGGTTGCAGGCGAGGCAGGCTCTAATGTTTTTGTAGACAGCGTATGGCTGGATGATGCTTTTATAAGAGCTAATGTTGATGCACTGCTGCGTATACGGCTCCGCAACGGGGGCAACAAAGACGTTGCCACCTGCCCAACAAAGCTGTTCGTAGGTAATAAACAGGTAGGTGCGTTTCAGGCTGCTATACCGGCCAAACAGAGCATTGTTACAGCTGTACGTGTGCGCTTAGAAGGCACTGAAACACAGGCATGCAGGGTGGAGGTAGAAGATGTACCTGTCGAATTCGACAACACCTACTATTTCATGCTACAGCCATCTGCACGAATCAAAGTAGTAGAAATTGCGACTACTAGTTCATTAGATAAGCTATACGGCAACGAGCCGCTGTTCTCTTATCAGCATGTACGGCCGCAGCTTACCGATTACCGGGCCATTGCGGATGCAAATTTGATTGTATTACGAGAGGCAGAAAGCCTTTCTAGTGGCCTACAGCAAAGTTTAAGGCAAGCAGCACAGCGAGGTGCTACGATTGTAGTGGTGCCCTCCGCTTCTAAGCAAGCACAAGTGGCCTACAACACACTTTTCCGGGAATTAGGAATTGGCCGTATTCAATGGGAGACAAATGCTGCTGGTGTTACACCGGTATTGCGCGATGTAGCCGAGCCCAGCAAGCAAAATCCCTTCTTTCATGACGTTTTTGCTACCAAAAACCGGCCAGCAAGTATGCCAAAAGCTGCTCCGGTATTACGCTGGACCCGATCTGGAACGGATGTGCTGCAGCTACGGGATGGAGATGGATTTCTAGCGGCTTTTCCTAGTGGCAAAGGCAGCGTGTATTTGTTTTCGTCACCATTTAATCAAGCCTATTCTGATTTCACTCAGCATGCGTTGTTTGTGCCTGTGATGTATCGGTTGGCGATGCAGAGCCATCAGCAAGTGCAGCCACTGGCCTACCAGCTAAGTGAGCAGACTTTTAGAGTGAACTTACCCGAGCAACTGCCTGCTACCGCTAATCGGGAAGCAGTTTATCGCTTACGGCATGATAGCGCTACTTATATTCCTGCCCAACGTGTACAGGATGGCCGTTTGGTTATGGATGTGCCTCCCGGAATGCAGGAGCCCGGCTATTATGAACTATTACGCGGCGAAGCAATGATCAGCAAACTGGCTTTTAACTTTGATAAGCGCGAATCTGACTTATCGAGTTATTCTGCCGCTGAGTTTCGGCAATTGGTTGGCGACAATCATCCGAATGTACGAGTGTACGAGCCAGGGGCAGGGCAGACGGTGGCAGCTCAGTATAAGGCTACGCGTGTGGGAGTGCCTCTGTGGCGCTATTGCTTGGTAGGTGCATTAGTTTGTTTGCTTGCTGAAGCATTCTTACTTCGTTTCGCGGGGCGCAAGCACATTGCTGTTCCAGTGGCCCAGGCTGCATAGGTTGAGCAAAGCTTGTATCTTGCCGCATCACTAGTTTTTTGCGTTTGGAACCTGCCAATTACCCTTCTACTCCTGCCAGTCCAGTGTTGCGTACTGCCGTTTTGTGTGGCGCGGCTACAGGTGTACTTTGCCTTAGTTGGATACTGTTTTTGTATCTGACCAATAACAATCCTTATGGGCTGAAACGGACCTTGTCCGACTTTTTCCCACCTATTGCTGCTATTGTCAGTCAGATTCTGTTGAGGCGTTATTATGCTAACGGACCTGGCCTAGGCCGCTCGATAGGTGTAGGCCTCACTACAACTTTGATTGGGGCAAGCTTAGCTGCGGTTGGCATCTATATATTTGCCCGGGTAGCCGACCCTGACCTGATCAGGCAACATCTTACAGAGGCCAAGCAGATGTTGGCAGCTGCCAAGGATATGTATTTAAAGCAGACGAACGGCCGGCAGCAATACGAAGCAACACTTCGCAATCTGGCCCAGACCCCACAGGCGTTTGCTCAGGATGAGTTTGTGAAGAAGATGTTGTGGGGAGTAGTCTTGAGTATACCAGGTGGGGTGTTTTTGCGGAAATAATATACCTTCCCATCATTCTTTCACTTATTCCTACTCACAATGGAAAACACTACTACACCTACAACCCCTTCTTCTGTTGGCATTCGCTACGGACTCATCACTGGTTTGATAGCGACTGTTGTATCGTTGCTACAGTTAGCGCTTATCAGTGATCCAGAAACTCCACTGAGATGGTTAAGCTTGGTCATTATGGTGGTAGGAATAGTGCTAGCCCATAAAAGCTTCAAGAATATGAACGGCGGCTTCATGTCCTATGGCCAGGGCTTGAGTATCGGTACAATAGTTTCGGGTGTTACAGGAGCGCTGAGCGGCATTTTTAGCTATATCTACATGTCTTTCATTGACCCCGATTATATGAACCGGGTGATGGAGATAACTCGTAGTCGCATGGAGGAGAAAGGACTCGACGACGCTCAAATTGATCAGTCCATGGCAATGGTATCCAAATTCAGCGGAGGCCCGCTTACCATCGTCTTCGGTATTTTAGGCGCTCTGCTATTTGGGTTTATTATCTCGCTGATTATTTCAGCTTTCACGAAACACACCCGTCCCGAGTTTGAGTAAGCGTTTGCCGCATCATTATCCTGTTGAGCTGTCTATTGTCATTCCGCTGCTCAACGAGGCCGAATCTTTACCCGAGCTTACTCGCTGGATTCACCGTGTGCTGGCCCAGCATGGCCTAACGTACGAAGTCATCCTGATTGACGACGGCTCGACAGACACTTCCTGGGAAGTAATTGAAGACTTAGCTCTGGAAGACACCCACATTCGGGGCATCCGATTCAACCGGAATTACGGTAAATCGGCGGCTCTGAATGTGGGCTTCAAGGAAACTACCGGCCGGGTAGTGTGTACCATGGATGCCGACCTGCAGGACTCGCCGGAGGAACTGCCGGAACTCTACCGCATGATTACGCAGGATGGCCTAGACCTCGTTAGTGGCTGGAAAAAAAAGCGGTTCGATCCGCTGAGCAAAACCATCCCGACGAAGCTGTTCAATGGCGTGACACGCTGGATTTCGGGCATCAATCTGCACGATTTCAACTGCGGCCTGAAGGCCTACGACAGCCGCGTGGTGAAAAGCGTGGAAGTATACGGCGAGATGCATCGTTACATTCCGGTTATTGCCAAATGGGCCGGCTTCCGCAAAATTGGCGAGAAAGTGGTGCAGCACCAGGAGCGCAAATACGGCACCACCAAGTTTGGGCTGGAGCGCTTCGTATATGGCTTCCTGGACTTGATGAGTATCACGTTCGTGAGCCGGTTTCGGCGGCGGCCGATGCACTTTTTTGGCGCTTTGGGCACGCTCTCATTCCTGCTAGGAATGCTGATAACACTCTGGCTGGTGATTGAAAAAGTATGGCTGGCCGCCCATAACCTACGGGCCCGCGATGTAACAGCACAGCCATTGTTTTTTCTGGCTCTGGTGGCCGTAGTTATTGGCGTTCAGCTCTTTTTAGCAGGTTTTCTGGCCGAAATGGTGCAGCTCAACGGCTCCAACCGCAACGACTACTTGGTAAAGGAGAAGCTGAATTTAAATTGAACTCCCTGCGTGCAAAAACCTGCTCTCTAGGCCTCTTATAGAACCAGGAGCAGGTTTTTGACATGCAGGCAGAAATCCAGTTATATGAAAGTCGTTATCATCGGACCAGCATATCCACTGCGAGGTGGCCTAGCTACTTACAATGAGCGACTTGCGCGGGCATTTCAGGAGGCAGGTGATGAAGTGCGACTTGTCACGTTTTCGTTGCAGTACCCCGACTTTCTGTTCCCGGGCCAAACGCAATTCAGCACCGAACCTGGCCCCACGGATCTGGATATTGAGGTAAGTCTGAATTCGGTGAATCCGCTGAGCTGGTACACAGTCGGGAATAAGCTGCGGCGGGAGCGGCCCGATCTGGTCATATTTCGGTTCTGGCTGCCCTTTATGGGGCCAGCTCTAGGCACCGTGGCTCGCTTAGTGCAGCGCAACCGCCATACCCGCGTGGTGGCCATTACCGATAATGTGATTCCGCACGAGAAGCGCCCCGGCGACCGACCTCTGACGAAGTATTTCCTGTCGGCCTGCCATGGTTTCGTGACGATGAGCCGCTCTGTGCTAGCCGATTTGCGCCGCCTGCACTTCAAGCAACCAGCCCAGTACAAACCCCATCCGCTGTACGACAATTTTGGGCCATTGAAGCCGAAAGCAGAGGCACTACGTGGCCTAGGCCTATCTCCCGAGTTTGGGTATTTGCTGTTCTTTGGTTTTATCAGGGCCTACAAAGGGCTGGATATCTTGCTGGAAGCCTTTGCTGATGAGCGACTAGCGCAGCTGCCTGTGAAGCTCATCATAGCTGGCGAGTATTATGAGGATGCCGCGCCTTATGAAGTTCTGATTGCCCAGCACAACCTCGAAAGCCGCCTGATCAGAGCCACGGACTTTATTCCGAATGAAAAAGTGGTGGACTATTTCTGTGCCGCCGACCTGATTGTGCAGCCCTACAAAAATGCCACCCAAAGCGGCGTCTCGCAGATTGCCTACCACTTCGAGCGGCCCATGCTCGTGACCGACGTAGGAGGCCTCGCCGAGCTGATTCCGGATGGAGAGGTGGGCTACGTGGTGCCGCCTAAGCCCAAAGCCATTGCTGATGCCTTGGTGGATTTCTATCAGCACCAGCGCGAAGCCGAATTTACGGCTGGTGTGTGGGCGAAGAAGAAGGAATTCTCGTGGGAAGAAATGGTGAAAGCCCTGAAAGAGGTGGCCAACGTGGCCTAGGCCACTGCAGGTGCCTTCTACAAAGCAAAAGAGCCTCACCTGCGAACAGGTAAGGCTCTTTTTTAATAATGATATATCACGGCACTTTGTAACAGTTACCGAGGCACGCTCGCCTGCACAGCTGCAAACACTTTTTCTGCGGGCAACTCTTCCATGCAACTAGTTCCGAGCTTGCAGCTGCCCCGGTAGAAGCACACGCACTGGCGGTTGGGCTGCACGAGTTGGCCTCGGCCGTAGAGGTCGAATTCGTAGGGGTTGAAGATATTATTCATCAGAATGGTAGGCTTCCGCAAGGCAATGCTGATGTGCATAGCCATCGTCACTTGCGTTACAATGCCATCCATTTGGTGCATCATGTTGATGAACTGTTCCAAGGGGAAGGTACCCAGATACGCTGCGCCGGTAGCTGCCTGGAGGCGCTGGTTGCGCTCATCCTCGGCTAGGCCACCCAGCAGCACCGGGGCATAGCCGGCGTGTTGCAACTGCCGGATCAGCGAAACCCATTTCTCATCTGACCACAAGCGGGTCGTCCACCGGTCGCCGCAGCCAGTGTTCAGGCCGATGCGTAGGCCACCCGTTGGCAGTTGGGTCCAGTCGTAGCCTTTGTCTTCGTGCGTGTCGAACACGTATTCCTCGCCCCGGAATTCGTAGCCGCACAGCTCGAATATTTCCTGCACGTAAGGCTTCTCGTTCTGAATACTCAGTTCGTCGAACACGCCGGTCAGGAACTTGTGGTTAGCCAGCGTATTACTAGGCCATGCTACACCATATTCAGGGTGCAAGCGGTATCCAAACTTCTGATGCGCCTTAATGGAATCGTGCAGGGCGCAGGCTTCTTTGTCCTTGTCGAGGTTGAAGAGAATATCAAATTCGCGTTGCTGCAAATGCAAAACGGATGGCAAATCCAGCTTCAGCACTTCCTCAATTTCGCCGGCCGGCAGAATGGCCGGCGTGAGCGTAAGCCACGTGATTTTGGCTGCCGGATATTCCTGCCGTAACCGCCGCAGCAACGGTGTCGTCCGAATTACGTCGCCAATGGCGCCAAGTTTAATAATCAGGATACGCTGCTGGATAGGCGCATACACCGGGCAATTGGCGCACTGGTAGCCGTGCTCCTTGTTGGGGCGGCAGGGAATATCACCGCGAAAATGGCGGCAGTCGGGATGGACAGGAATGCCGTTGAGGTCGGGCATGAGAAACTTATAGATAAAGCATCTGTCGTCCTGCACAAAGGCAGAACGACAAGGTGAAAATTACATGCCCACGTAGCTGCTAGGCGAAATGGCGCGCAGCTCCTCTTTCACACCGTCGTTTACATCTAAAGTATCGATGAACTCCCGAATGGTGTGTTCTGTGACGGGTCCGTGCGTGCGGGTAAGCGCTTTGAGGGCGTTGTAGGGGTCAGGGTAGTTCTCGCGGCGCAGAATGGTTTGGATGGCCTCGGCCACTACCGGCCAGTTCGCTTCCAGGTCGCGGCGCAGGGCTTCTTCATCAAGGGCCAGCTTATCGAGGCCGCGCTGCAGGGAGGCCAAGGCAATGAGCGTGTGGCCTAGCGGCACTCCCAGGTTGCGCAGCACCGTAGAATCGGTAAGGTCACGCTGTAGGCGGCTGATGGGGAGCTTAGCGGCGAGGTGCTCCAGCACGGCATTGGCTAGGCCCAGGTTGCCTTCCGCGTTTTCAAAGTCAATGGGGTTCACTTTGTGAGGCATGGCCGATGAGCCTACTTCGCCGGCCTTGATGGTCTGGCGGAAGTAGCCCATTGAGATATACTGCCACACGTCGCGGGCTAGGTCGATGAGAATAGTGTTGAGGCGCTTGAGGCCGTCGCAGAGAGCTGCTAGGTGGTCGTAGTGCTCAATCTGAGTGGTCGGGTGGCTGCGCTTTAGACCCAGACGACCTTCCACAAATTGCTGGGCAAACTGATGCCAGTCGGTGGTAGGGTAGGCCACATGGTGGGCGTTGAAGTTGCCGGTGGCCCCACCGAATTTTGCTCCAAAAGGCACCTGCGCTAGCAACTCAACCTGGCCATCGAGGCGTGCTACAAATACTTCTATTTCCTTACCTAAGCGGGTAGGGGAGGCCGGCTGACCGTGAGTGCGGGCCAGCATCGGCACGGCGGCCCAATCATTGGCACGCCCTGCTAGCTGGTTGCGTACGCTGGCGTAGGCCGGCAGCAGTGTATGAATAAGCGCGTGCTGCAGGCTGAGCGGAATGGCGGTGTTGTTGATGTCTTGCGACGTGAGGCCGAAGTGAATGAACTCCAGATACTGGCCTAGGCCTAGCGCCGCAAACTTGTCGCGCAGGAAATACTCTACCGCCTTCACATCATGGTTCGTGACCCGCTCGTGCGCTTTCACGGCCTCTGCATCGGTCACTGAGAAGCCCGTATAGAGGCCACGCAGGGCGGGGAATACTTCGGCATCAACTTCTGTGAGCTGGGGCAATGGCAGTTCGCAGAGGGAAATAAAGTACTCTACCTCCACCAGCACGCGGTAACGAATCAGAGCCAGCTCCGAAAAATACGGGGCCAGCGGCGTGGTTTGCCGGCGGTAGCGGCCATCGAGCGGCGATATGGCAGTGAGTGGAGAAAGAACGGCGTAGTCGGCGGCAGAAGACATGCGTAGAAGGAGTTGGTAGGCCAAGTGCGCCAAAGGTAGCGAAAGGTGGGCCGTAGGGCCAGAACACGCGCGGGCCTTTTTCGCTACCTTTGTTTTCCGAGCGGCGGCGGGTTCGGCACGAATCTGGTACGAGCCGGCCGCGACTTCCTTTCTCCCTGACTGTTCGCGTGACTCCAGCAACCAAACGTAAAATCGGCATCGGCTTAGGCATTCTTGTCGTATTGCTCGCCGTAGGCCTAAGTATTTTCCTGCTCAAGCGGCAGCAGCTGCTCGATTATGCCCTGCAGCAGGTGAAAGCCAAAGTAGAGCGGAAGTTCCCCGTTAAGCTCACCCTCGGGCCCGCTCGCTTCACCGATCTGAATACCGTTCGGCTGGAAGGCATGAGCCTGGTACCAGCCGCCCAACCCGCCGATACGTTGCTGAAAGCTCAGGCCGTGCGCGCCTCGCTGAGTGTGCGCAGCCTGTTTGCTGGTAGGCCAGTGTTCAGCAATCTGGAAATAGATGATGCTCGCCTGACGGCTCATAAAACCGCTACCACTGATAACTATTCGTTTCTCTACCGCAAGAAAAAAGGCGAGCGAGTAGTGCCCCGCGACACGACCAAAGGCACCAACTACGGACTGCTGGCCAACCAGCTCCTGGAAGCGGCCTTCGATAACGTGCCTGTAGAAGCTGATTTTCGCAATTTCCTGGTCACGTACCGCAGCCCGCGCCACTCAGCCACGCTCACTATGCCGCGTCTGGCAATTAAGGATGGCGACATCACGGGCCAGCTCACGGCAGTTGTTGACTCCGTAACTAACCGGATGGGTGTGCAGGGTCGCATTGATGCCGGCGACTACCAAGTAGATGCCCGAATTTTTGGCCTCGATAAGCGCCCCGTGATCCTGCCGTATGTGCAGAGCCGGTATGGCGCCCGGGTGCAGTTTGATACTATCCGGGTGAGCCTGACGGACAAGAAAATGAATGACGATGAACTTACGGTAAAAGGCACGGCTTCCGCCACCAACTTCATCGTAAACCACCCCAAGCTCTCCGACAGCGACGTGCGCTTCCCACGCGGCGGCATCGACTTCGTGACGCGTCTAGGCCAGGCCTCGTTTGCGCTGGAGAAGGGCACAAGAGTGCTCCTCAATAAGATGGAGTTCTTTCCGGAGCTTTCGGTACGGCGGCTGCCGGTGCCACAACGCGTGATTGGCAAGCAAATCAATGGCCTCACCAACCGCAACCAGTTTCTGGCCGGCCTACAGGTGAAGCTGAATGTGGAATCGGCTGAAACGGCCGCCAACGACTTTTTTGCCTCGCTGCCCGAGGGCATGTTCGAAACGCTGGAAGGCACGCAGGCTGAAGGCACGCTCAAGTATCGCCTCAAAGCGAACTTGGACATGAACAAGCTAGATAGCCTTCAGTTTAACTCAGGACTGCAGGCCACCAAGTTTCGCGTAACCCGCTTCGGCCGCGAAAACCTGAACAAGCTCAACGAACAGTTCCCGTATACGGCCTACAACGACAAAGGCGACTCCGTAAAAACCTTCCTCGTAGGTCCCTCTAACCCAGAGTTCACGCCCTACAATCAGGTCTCTGATTATCTGAAAGCCGCCATCATGACGGCCGAGGACCCGCGCTTCATGACTCACCGAGGGTTTATGGAAAAGGCCTTCGTGAAATCAGCCATCCAGAACCTCAAGGAGCGGCGTTTCGCTCGCGGCGGCAGCACCATCTCGATGCAGCTGGTAAAAAACGTGTTCCTGACGCGCAAGAAAACCATCGTGCGGAAAGTGGAGGAAGCACTGATTGTTTGGATCATTGAGAACACGCGCTTGGCCTCTAAAGAGCGGATGCTAGAGGTGTACCTCAACATTATTGAATGGGGACCGAAAATTTATGGCGTCGATGAAGCCGCGCGCTTCTACTTTGATAAGCAGCCCGCCAACCTCAATTTGTCGGAGAGCCTATACCTGGCCAGTATTATTCCGCGGCCCAAGTACTACCAGCGTTCTTTCAACCAGTACGGCGAGATGCGCGGTTCAGCCCGCTACTTCCACCGGCTTATTGCCGACCTGATGCTGCGAAAAGGCCTGATTTCGGAGGGAGACCGGGGCACCTTAAGCTACAGCCTCAACTTCCCCGGTCGGGCCCATGGCTCCATCTTCCGGGCCGTGCGCGACACCGTGCGTACTGTGCAACCCGCCGATTCCTCGCAATTTGAGCCGCTCAACCTGATTGACTTGCTAGGCGGCGCCGCGGCGCCCGACGCCGGTGTAAACCAGGAAGTGCCCGCCACCCCGCCGCCACCCCCAAAGCCCTAGGCCACCTGAGAGGTCTTAATTATCACACAGGCCCCGCTAGCAGATACTAGCGGGGCCTGTGCCATATGTAGGAGCTTAACGATATGAGCCACGCAAGTGGCCTTTGGCTGCTAGGCCACTTGCGTGGATAAGATGCCGCCTATTCTGGTTGTTCGGTGCTAACAGGGTCTGGTACTTCTAGCTTCTTTGGCAGCAGCAACGATATGACCACTGACATAACCAGAATAAAGCCTACCACGGCCAAAGAAATGCCCATCGGAATGTGGTATATCTCCTGAAAAAGCAGCTTGCCACCAATAAAAATCAGGATGAGCGAGAGGCCGTAGTGCAGGTAATGGAACAGGCGCATCAGGCCTTCAAGCGCGAAGTACAGCGCCCGTAGGCCTAGCAGAGCAAATACGTTGCTAGTGTACACGATAAACGTATCGCGCGATACAGCCAGAATTGCCGGGATAGAATCGACGGCAAACATCACATCGGTTGTTTCCACCATCACGAGCACCACAAATAGGGGCGTCGCGAACCGTAGGCCATCTTTCTGGACAAAGAACTTGCCTTCGTGAAGGCGGCTGGTAATGGGCAAGTGGCGGCTCAGAAACTTGACAACCGGATTATTGTCGGGGTCGATTTCTGGCTCGCCGGCGCTGGTAGCCATTTTTACGCCAGTATACACGAGGAAGGCACCCAGCACATACAACAGGAAGTGGAATTTGGCCAGCAAGGCCGCCCCAACCAGGATAAAGGCCGCCCGCAAGACTAAGGCCCCAATAATCCCCCAGAACAGGATTTTGTGCTGGTACTGCTGCGGAACCTTGAAGTAGGTGAAGATGAGCAGAAAGACAAATAGGTTATCAACGCTCAGGGATTTCTCAATCAGGTAGCCTGTGAGGAACTCCATGGCGGCCTGCTTGCCCAGCCAACGATAAACCAGATAGTTGAAGGAAAGCGACAGCGCAATCCAAAAAGCACTCCACCCAAGTGCTTCCCGCATGCGGACCACATGTGCTTTGCGGTTAAATACCAGCAAATCAAGTAGTAACAACGCCACCACAAAGGCGTTGAAGGCAAGCCAGAATAGAGGAGTGTTGTCCATGCAGCCAAAAGATACGTATCCAGCGCCAGTTACTAGCGCGGCTGTATACTTCTGCTGCTTACCGGGTTTCGGGAGTTGGGGTTGCCGACATGGTAGCTGAGGCAGGAACAGCCGTTAGGGCTGCCGCCGGACGCTCAAACCGGCGAAACCAGCTGCTGATCTTCATTCGGATAACGCCCAGGAAAGCTTCCTGCACAATACCCTTGCTCATTTTGGAGGTTCCCCGGGTGCGGTCAGTAAAGATGATGGGCACCTCCTTAATGCGGAATCCAAATTTGTAAGTCAGCCATTTCATCTCAATTTGGAAGGCATAGCCCACAAACCGGATCTGATCAAGCGGAATGGTGCGCAGCACACGGGCCGTGTAGCACTTGAAGCCGGCCGTAGCATCCATGATGGGCATGCCGGTGATGAAACGCACGTAAGCCGAGGCAAACCACGACATAAGCACCCGGTTCATTGGCCAGTTCACCACGTTCACACCCTGAATGTAGCGCGAACCAATGGCCAGATCATATTCTTGGTGGGCGCAGGCGTCGTAAAGCCGAATTAGGTCGTCGGGGTTATGCGAGAAGTCGGCGTCCATCTCGAAAATATACTCGTAGCCGTGCGCCAAGGCCCATTTAAAACCGTGAATGTATGCGGTACCCAGGCCCAACTTGCCCTTACGCTCCTCCAGAAACAGGCGCCCTGGAAACTCAGGCATCAGGTTGCGGATAATGGCAGCAGTGCCATCAGGCGAGCCATCATCAATGATGAGCACATTGAAAGCTTTGGGCAATGAAAAGACCTTGCGGATGATCAGTTCCGCATTTTCACGCTCGTTGTAGGTCGGTATCAGGACAAGCCCGTTATTCATAGTCCAAAGGTATGTGGCGTGGTCGACTTATTTAGCGTCGGAAATAGAACAGGAATAGCTAATGCAGAATAAAGGAAGAAACAGCTAAGTAAGAGCAGGATCAAGGACATAAATACACTCCCCAAATTGCATGCAGGAAACGTATTCTTTCTGATGTTTATAACCGCGCACCGGGTGCATTATGTTCATCCTGGAGGCCGCAAATCTACTTATTCAGTAGAAAGCTAAGCAGTATATCTAAAATACTATTTCTATATGGATCACCTACGAATTTTGCTGGATAAATAGATTTTAGAGGAGTGCAGGAAATAGCTTGCCGGCCAACTCTTTGGCGTGGCGCACACAATCAGGCACACCGACGCCGGCTCGCCAATTGGCCGTAGCATGCAGCCCGAGCGGCGCCAGGGCATCGATAGCAGCATGTGCGGGCACAATGCGGGCATCAAACTGCGGAATAGCCCGCTCCCAATAGTAACGGTACTGCCACACCGGAGCTCCTTTTATGCCATAATAACGGCTTAGCTCAGCATGTACGGCGGCCTTTTGATCTGCTTCTGGCTCGCGAGCGTTGGCTTCATACTGGCTGCCGCCTACAAACGTGGTAAACAATACCTGCCCGGCCGGCACCCGATTTGGGAAAATAGAACTGGTCCAGACGCTGCCAGCAGCGTAGGCCTGTTCTGCCTTAGGGTGCAGAGCCCCGAATCCATCAAGCGGGTGTTGCACATCGGCGCGCTGATAGGCCGTGTATATGGCCGCCATTGGGGGATAATACACTTGACCTAGCGCGGCGGCAGCCTCCGGGAATCCGGGCTGCAGCAGGTCGGCAGCGGCGTAAGCGGGGAGGCACAGCACCACGGTATCATAGCGGCGCGGGGCGGGGCCGGCAGTGGTTTCTAATTCCCAGCGACCATCTTCGTCATCGCGGTGCAGAGAGGTGACAGCTGCTCCAATGTGGGCGCGGCGTAGTTGGGCAAGCAGCTTATCGGTGAGGGTTTGCAGGCCGTTGCGCAGGGTAAAGATGCGCCGGCGGCCGGCGGCTCCATCCTTTTTCTTCATGAGGCCGCGCAGCACGGAGCCGTGCGCCTGCTCCAGCGCCGCCAGCTGCGGAAAGGTTTTGTGCAGCAGCAGTTGCTCCGGGTCGCCGGCATAGATGCCCGAGATAAATGGGTTCAGGGCATAGTCCACGACTTCGGAGCCGAAGCGGCGGCGGAAAAAACTGGCTAGCGTTTCGGTTGGGTCGGGGGGCAGGGGAGGGCGCGTTAGTTCGCGCAGAATATTCCATTTGCCTTTCAGATTGAAAAATTTGCCCGTTAGTAAGCTCGGCGGTGTGCCTGGCAGCTGGCGGTATTTCCCATCACGCAGCACGTAGCGGTTCTGGCTCACGGCCGCTGCATCCTGCACCTGGTCGGCTAGGCCTAGCGCCTGTACTAGCTCTTCCAGCTCAGGGCTGAGCTGCAGCGAGTTCGGCCCGGTTTCCAGCAGATACTCGCCCTGGCGCTCTGAGCGCACAATGCCGCCGCCGCGGGGCGAGGCCTCAAACAGATCATAATGGGCTCCGGCTTTTTGCAGATGCCAGGCCAGGGTGAGGCCCGAAATGCCGCCGCCAATGATGGCTACATTCATGAAAACAGGGGTGCGAAGTAGATATGCAGCCACAAAGGTACTGCACCCTGGCCTAGCGAGGGTACGGTAGCGCCTAAGTGTGGCAACAAGTGGCCTAAAGCCCTGGTAACCGGGTCGCTGTTGTAGCTTTGGGCCAATGAATCCTCCTGTACCCACCCCGCCCCGCGGAAAAGCCGTGTTCCTGGACCGCGACGGCGTGCTCAATGAAGAAATTGGCGACTACGTATGGCAGCCGGAGAAATTTATGGTGCTGGATGGTGTGCCCGAGAGTCTGGCCCGCCTGAAGCAGGCCGGCTATTATCTGGTAGTCATCACTAACCAAGCGGGCATCGCCAAAAAGCTGTATACTGAAACCGATGTGCAGGCCTGCCACGAGAAGCTCCAGCTTGCCTGCGGAAACCTGCTTGATGCGCTCTATTTCGCCCCATCTCACCCCAGCGTATCGGAGTCTTTATCCCGCAAGCCCGACTCGCTGATGCTGGAGAAAGCAATGGCGCGCTTTGCCCTCGATCCGGCCCAGTGCTGGATAGTCGGCGACCGGCACCGCGATATACAGGCAGGGGCCAAGGTGGGCGTGCGTGGCATTCTGGTAGGCCACTCCGAAACCGCCGACTATCAGCCGCACGTTGCCGATTTAAGCGCCGCCACCGACCTAATTCTGGGAGCGAGCTAAGCCACTGGCCTAGCAACAAAAACAACGCGCCCACCTTTCCAATGGGAGACGGTGGGCGCGTTGGCAAGAGAAGTCTAGCCTACTGGCGCTCCGTGGGAACTTCCGCGCTGGCCGTGATGGTAGTGGACACGTGCGTGGCCGGTTTGGTGGTGGAATAAGCGGGACATTTGGTACGGCACGACCCAAGCGTAACCCCACCGAGGACTGCGAGTATAAGCAGTTTTTTCATGTTTTAGTGCAATTATTAAGAGGGCTTCACAATTCCAAACCTCTTGTAGCAAGTATGTTCCGCTTCGGAACGCTACCCAAGTGCAATTAATTGCACAGATGCACTGATTTTTTTCTACCATAAAAAAGCTCCTTCCGCTAGCAGCAGAAGGAGCTTTACAAGCTCTTTAGCAGAACCAAAATTACTGGCGGGGCGAAGCGGGAGCCGTGCTGGCCGAGATAGGGAACGACAGGCGCGAAGCCTCTTTCGTGCTCGAGTACGCTGGGCACTGCGACTTCTTATTACAGGCGCCCAGGCCTAGGGTGGCTACGCAAGCCAGGAGTAGAACTTTCTTCATGAGAATGGTAAATTGTAAAGACGAGCTGATTCGGAAAGGTAAAGGTAGATGAACCCCAGGCCGCGTCCAAGTTGCCGCGTTGATGTTTCTCCGGAAGGTGGCCTAGGCCAGTAAAAAGCCCCATGTCTGCCGTTTAACTGGCCTAGACATGGGGCTTTACAGTATTTCTAGGAACTATTGCTGGTAGCCCAGAATACGCATCATCGACTCGCCGGTTTGCTCTTCGGCAAACACACGGTCAGTAAGGGTGCCATCCTCGGCGCGGTCCAGAATGACCATTTTGGGGGCCGGAATCAGGCAGTGCTTGATGCCGCCGTAGCCTGAGAGGCTTTCCTGGTAGGCGCCGGTGTGGAAGAAGCCCACGTACAGCGGCTCCGTATCCTTAGCGGGCTTGCGCTCCGGCAGAAACACCTGATAGATGTGTTTCTCAGCGTTGTAGTAGTCCTGCGAGTCGCAGGTGAGGCCGCCGAGTTGGATTTTCTTGTACTGCTTGTTCCAGCCGTTCAGGGCCAGCATAATGAAGCGCTGGTTCAGGGCCCAGGTATCGGGCAGGTTCGTGATGAACGAGCCGTCAATCATGTACCACAGCTCCTTGTCGTTCTGCAGCTTCTCATCGAGAATAGAGTAGAGCGTTGCGCCCGACTCGCCCACAGTGAAAATGCCGAATTCCGTGAAGATATCCGGCTCCGGCACGCCTTCTTCCTGGCAGATGCGCTGCACCGTGCGCAACACTTCCTCTACCATATACTGGTAGTCGTACTCCTTCTGGATGCTGGTCTGAATCGGAAGGCCACCCCCAATGTCGATGGTAGTGAGGGTAGGGCACACTTTGCGCAGCTCGCAGTACTGGTGCACAAAGCGGCTCAGCTCCGACCAATAATAGGACGTGTCCTTGATGCCGGTATTGATGAAGTAGTGCAGCATCGTGAGCTCGAAGCGCGGATCATGCTTGATCTTCTGCTCATAGAGCGGAATAGCGTCGGAGTAGCGGATGCCCAGGCGCGAGGTATAGAACTGGAAGCGGGGCTCTTCATCGGAAGCCAAGCGCATACCCACGTTGCACTTTTCGCGCACGTTGTCGTGGTAGTAGGCCACTTCGTTTGGCGAGTCGAGGATGGGCATGCAATTCACGAAGCCATCATTAATAAGGCTAGTGATTTCGCGCTTGTATTCCTCGGTCTTGAAGCCGTTGCAGATAATGAACGTGTCCTTGTTCACCTTGCCTTTGGCGTGCATGGCCCGGATGATGCTGGTATCAAACCACGACGACGTTTCAATGTGGACGTCGTTTTTCAGGGCCTCTTCTACCACAAAGCTGAAGTGCGAGGCCTTGGTGCAATAGGCGTACGAATATTTGCCGGTGTAGCCGGTTTTCTCAATGCCCACCCGGAACCACTCTTTAGCCCGCTGAATCTGGGAGCTGATTTTGGGTAGATAGGTGAGGCGGAGCGGCGTGCCGTGCTTTTCTACCAGGGCCATCAGGTCGATGCCGTGGAAGCGCAGCTCATTTTGCTCTACTTGAAACTCTTGAGTGGGGAAATCGAAGGTTTGGGAAATCAGGTCGTGATAGGTATCCATTCGGAGGAAAGAGGGTCTGGAGGCTCAATGCAGGCTGCAGCACGCAGTAAATCAGGTTACTGACGAGAAGCCGCCACGAATGAGCGCGGAAACAATAGAAGAAACTGGACTGTGTGCGCGCTTTTTGCGAACTTAGTACCCGCAAAGATACCCCCTCGCGGGGGTTTTGGTTGTGCTATGTTCGTTGGTTGCGCCGGAAGGTCTGTGCGCGTCAAGCCTGAGGGGCGCTAGGCCCCTCAATCGGCAAGCATCTAAACCACTTAACCCTTTTCCTGCCAATGTAATATGCGACGTATTAAGCTTCTGGAAGTCCGCTCCGAACTCGGGGCCGGAACCCGTGGTGCCAGCCTGGGCGTAGATGCCCTCAAGGTGGCGTGCCTCAACAAAGGATCCGACTACTTCCGCCGCTTCAACTCGGTCAGTGTTCCTGACCTGAACCACGTGCTTTTCGAGAAAAACCACTTTCCGAAAGCCAAGCACATCGATTCTATTTACACGGTGCAAAAGGGCATAGCCAGCGCCGTAGAACAAACCCTGCGTTTCGGCGAGTTCCCGCTGGTGCTGGCCGGCGACCATAGCAACGCCTCGGCCACTATTGCGGGCATCAAGGCCGCCTATCCGCACAAAACGCTGGGCGTCGTCTGGATAGATGCCCACGCCGATATTCACTCGCCCTACACCACGCCCTCGGGCAACATGCACGGCATGCCGCTTGCAATCTCGCTCGGCGATGATAACCGCGAATGTCAGCGCAACCACGTAGAGCCAGAAACCGAGTTTTTCTGGCGTAAGCTCCAGAACCTGGGCGAGCCGGGCCCCAAAGTAACGGGTGAGCACCTCGTGTATGTAGTAGTCCGCGACACGGAGCACGAGGAAAACGCCATTATAGAGCGCCTGGGCATCAAGAATTACAAGCTAGATGAAGTAAAGGCGAAAGGCACGCGCCAGGTAGCCCGCGAAATCTATGAGCGGCTGCGCTTCTGCGACATGGTATACATCTCCTTCGATGTTGACTCCCTGGATTCGCGCTTCAGCAAAGGCACCGGCACGCCCGTAGAAGAGGGCCTGAATGTGGAAGAAGCCATCAGCCTGTGCCGCGCCCTGCTAGACAATGACCGGGTGGTGTGCTTCGAGATGGTGGAAATCAACCCCACCCTCGACAGCGAAAATACCATGGCCACCAACGCCTTCGATATTCTGGAAGCCGCCACCGACGCCATACAGAACCGGTTGCGCATGGAGGAAGTGGTGAGCCGGTAAACTGATATTTTTAATAGGTTGGTGCATAAGTTTATAGAAGACTAGCCTCCAATGCATTTACAAATGCATTGGAGGCTAGTCTTCTATAAACTTATGGAATGAGAGTTCTTATTTGTTGGTAATAGTCATTTTGAAGGTATTGGTACTAACATCAAATGTTGTAGTACAGTTGTACTGTACCCCAGTCTCACTTTCCGTATAGGGTACGATATATGGCCGAGTAGATGGTAATATAGCATCAGTCGGTAATGTGCCTTCCCAAACAGAAGTTCCTACCCCTTTGGGAGTAATCATCCATTTGGTCTGAGTCATCTCAGTGCAGCCTATTCCTGCATTTAACCCAGTTAAAGAGTGGATCATACATACGCTACGATCATATTTCTGTGTATAAGCTCCATTTCCATTTTGGGTGGCTCCGCCTGTATTATCATAAATGCCATTCTGCTGATTTTTAACAGACTGTGGTTTTACTTGTTCTGCTTCTTTGCTACAACCAGCTAGCATAAGGAGACTACAAAGCAGGGTAATTCTGGAATTGGAGATGTTCTTCATGATTTTTGCCTTTAAGGTTAAGATACCGTGGAATTATAGAACTAATATACTAACCAATATTAGTATTTATTAGAAAAATAAAAATAAAAGTTGTCATAGTTATATTTATGGTTTCTTGAAATTTTGCAAATATTCTTCTCACTAAATCAAAAGATTATGATTTTATGTACTTATCTGTTTTTGTTTAGTAGCTAGACGCTGGTACATTTTGTCCTATGTTTTCAGTGTGCCAGTGCAATCATTCTTAAACGTGATGCCTAGATAAGTTTCTTTAAATGAAGCGGATATATTAGGGGGTGCTGTCGTATCCGCTTTTTGTTGTTTCTATGAAATGCCGTTTTTTCTTGCTCACGCTTAGTATGGCCGCCTCGTTAGTATCATGCACCGCCACACCTTCTTCGCCGGGCACGGCAGGCACAGCAGCTACTTCTGCCGTGGCCATCGTGAAGAATTCTGTAACGGGCACCCTGGCATACCGGGGGAGGATAGCGCTACCAGCTACGGCTGTGGTGCGCGTACAGCTGCTGGATGTGTCGCGCCAGGGGATGTAGCTGCTGCCGTCATCAATTCCGTTACGCTACAAGCCAACGGCCGGCAGGTGCCCTTGGCATTTACGCTGCACTACGACACAGCCCGCATTCAGGAAAACGCCACGTATGCCGTGCAGGCCCGCATTTCATCCAACGGGCAACTCTTATTTCACATTGATGTGTCGTACCCTGTCATCACACGCGGCAACCTGAAGCAGGTACAGATACAGCTGCGCATGAACAAATAAGGGCCGTTAAAGTGGCCTAGCGGCTGCGCTGGTGATAAGGAACACCAAACAGCCACGAGGTAAGCAGTGGAACGGCGAACATGGCCACCGTGAGCACCGTAAGGCCAGCATCGGCGGTTTCGCTGCCTAGGAAGTGACTGATGGGGTGGTTTGGCCGAAAGTGCTCGAACAAGGAGAGTAGCAGTTTCAGGCCCAGCAGCGCAATAACCAGGAAAGCGGCCGTTTCCAGGAACGGGTATTTGCCCATCAGCAGCACAAACGCCTGCGCCACCAGCCGCATAGCCAGAATGCCAATGAATACGCCGGCACAGATCAGGATCAGGTTATCGGTGAAAGCCACCACGGCAAACACGTTGTCGATGGAGAAGGCCAGGTCCATGAGCTCAATCAGGGCCACGGTGGCCCAGAAGGGACCTAGCAGGCCGATGGTGCTGCGGTAGAGCCAGCTTTTGTCCTTATCAATATCCTCCTCGGAGCCGCCTTTGCTGGAAAAGTGGTCGTAGGCCAGGTAGAGTAGGTACAAGCCACCGAGGGGTTTCAAATACCAGAACTCAATCAGGAAGGAAGCAAACAAAATGCACAACCCCCGAAACACGTAGGCTCCAATGATGCCGTAGCGTAAGGCCTTGTGCCGTTGCTCTTTGGGTAAGTCAGACACCATGGTGGCCAGCACGGCGGCGTTGTCCACGGAAAGCAGACTTTCGATGATAATTAGATTTCCCACGATGGCCAGCGCGGCCAGGGGATTGTCGAGGATTTGTTGAAGATGGATGTTCATGCGGAGGGCGCAAGGTACTGACGAGTGGCAATACACGCAGAAAGAGCTAAACAGTTGCCAGGCAAAAATCTCAGTTCAGTATTTCCTACTGGCCTCTGCCTGCCATAGTTGGACGAGTGGCCTACGCAATTTTTTCGGGGGCTTCCGGCCGGGCTTTCTACCTTTGCAGTTGCGGAAGCTGAATGTAGCAGCCGCGTTATTTCCCCATGAAGCTGATTATCCGGACCCAAAATCAACGACGACTCTAGCGTAAGCTAGGGTTTGGCCCACCGCCGCACAGCCTGTAGTAAGGCAGCGGCCGTTGGTAGGCCAGCCCGTGGTTTACGCTGCATCGGTGGTATCGTCTTTTAATATTCATCTTCCGGAATCCTGAAACCGGGCTTCCTCATAAGCGTTTCGCTTTCTCGTGGTATCTGTGCAACAACTAGAACAAACCCTCAAGGCTGCCCTCGGCGCAGCTATCAAGAATATATTCGACGTTGAGGTAGCCTCGCCCCAGCTCGCGTTGCAGCCCACGCGCAAGGAGTTTGCCGGCCAGTTTACGCTCGTGACGTTTCCGTTCACCAAAACGCTGGGTAAAGGCCCCGAGCAGATTGGCCAGGCCATCGGCGACTGGCTGGTTGCCAACGAGCCGCTGGTGTCGGGCTACAACGTGGTGAAGGGCTTCCTGAACCTGGAAATTGCCGACTCGGCCTGGCTGGAAGTGTTTGAGCAGCTGCGCCAGACGCCGGCCGGCACGCCCGTAGAAACCGGCGGCCCCCAGAACGTGGTGGTGGAGTATTCTTCGCCCAACACCAACAAGCCGCTGCACCTAGGACATCTGCGTAATAACTTCCTCGGCTACTCGGTGGCCGAGATTCTGCAGGCTACCGGCGCCACCGTCACGAAGGCTAACCTCGTCAACGACCGAGGCATCCACATCTGTAAGTCGATGCTGGCCTACCAGCAATACGGCCACGGCGAAACGCCCCAAAGCGCCGGCATTAAAGGCGACCATCTGGCCGGCAAGTATTACGTGCTGTTTGAAAAGCACTACCGCGAGCAGGTGCGACAGCTCGAAGCTGAAGGCGTGCTGCCCGACGTAGCCAAGCGCCAAGCTCCCATGATGCTGGAAGCCCAGGACATGCTGCGCGCCTGGGAAGCCAACGACGAAGAGGTGGTAAGCCTCTGGAAGCAGATGAACGGCTGGGTGTACGAAGGTTTCGATGAAACCTATAAGAACATCGGCGTCGATTTTGACAAATATTACTACGAGTCGGGTACGTACCTGCTGGGCAAGGAGCGGGTAGGAGAAGGCCTGCAGAAAGGCGTGTTCTTTAAGAAGGAAGACGGCTCAGTGTGGGTGGATCTGAAGGAAGAGGGACTCGACGAAAAACTTCTGCTCCGCGCCGATGGCACCTCGGTGTACATCACCCAAGACCTGGGCACGGCCGAGCTGAAGTTCCAGGACTTCCACTACGACCTCTCGGTGTACGTTATTGCCGACGAGCAGAACTACCACATGCAGGTGCTGAAGGCAGTGCTCAAGAAGCTGGGCAAGCCCTACGCCGACGCCATCTACCACCTCAGCTACGGCATGGTAGACCTGCCCTCTGGCAAGATGAAAAGCCGCGAAGGCACCGTAGTAGACGCCGACGAGCTGGTGCGCGAAGTGGTAGAAGCCGCCAAGCAAGCAACCCTCGAAAAAGGCAAAACCGAGGGCCTCTCGGAGGACGAGCTGACCCAGCTCTACCACATGCTGGGCCTGGGCGCGCTCAAGTACTACCTCCTGAAAGTAGACCCCAAGAAGCGCATGCTCTTCAACCCCGAAGAATCGGTGAAGCTGGAAGGCGACACGGGTCCTTTCGTGCAGTATTCTCACGCCCGGATTGCCGCCATTCTGCGCAAAGCCGCTGAAATGGGCATTCCGACGGACGCCGACACCAGCACCATCACGACGCTACCGGCCTCGGCCCGCGAAATGGTGCAGGAGCTGGGCCGTTACCAGAGCGTAGTGCAGGAAGCTGGCCGCACGTTCTCGCCGGCCGTAGTAGGCCAGTTCGCCTACGATATTGCGCGGGCCTACAACCGCTTCTACACGGAGGTGAAAATCTTCACAGAGCCCAATGAAACCCACCGGGCCTTCTATGTGGCCCTGTCGGCGCAAGCGGGCAAGGCCATCAAAGCCAGCCTAGGCCTGCTCGGCATTCAGGTGCCCGAGCGCATGTAATTTCTCAACATCAGGAGGCTGAGCTTGCCAACGTCGCCTGATTCTTGTTTTTTGAGTTCAGCAGCAACGCTAGGTCCTGGCGTTGCTGCTGTTTTTCTTTAGCCATTCATCTGAGCGAGGAGCGATGCTGCTTGCTATTGCCTATGAAAAGCGTAGCCGTGTATTGCGGTGCCAGTGCCGGCACCAACGAAGTATATACCCAACAAGCGCTGGCCATGGGGCAAGCGCTAGCCGAGCGTGGTTTCACGCTGATATACGGCGGGGGCCGCGTAGGCCTCATGGGCGCCGTAGCCGATAGCGTGATGCAGCATGGCGGCAAGGCCATCGGGGTAATTCCTGACTTCCTGGCCGATAAAGAGCTAGCTCACACCGGCCTCACGGAGCTGCACATCGTGAAAAGCATGCACGAGCGGAAGCTGCTGATGGCCGAGCTAGCTGAAGGCTTCGTGGCCATGCCCGGCGGCTACGGCACCCTGGAGGAGCTGTTCGAAGTCCTGACCTGGGGCCAGCTAGGCCTGCACCGCAAGCCCATTGGCGTGCTGAATGTGGAAGGCTACTACGACCACCTGCTTCGCGCCCTCGACCACATGGCCGACGAAGGCCTGCTGCGCCGCGAAAACCGCAATCAGCTCCTGAGCAACCCCAACCCCCACGGCATGCTCGACGATATGCTGGCCTACCAACCTATAGCGCTGGAAAAGTGGCTCACGCCGCGCACTACGTAATTTACTTTCACAACTCGTCATGCTGAGCGGAGTCGAAGCATCTCTACCGCTTCGCTGCAATAGGCCTAGGCCAGTTGGTTAGCCAGAGGTAGAGATGCTTCGACTCCACTCAGCATGACGGTTATGTGACAGTCAGGCCACCTGCCGCGAACAATGCGTATATCCGTTGGTTTGTCACTGACAACTCCCTTCAACCTTCTCCCATGAAAGCCTTTGTTCTGTTGGGTGCGCTGCTTGCTGGCGGCCTGTCTTTTTCTCACCAAATTTCCTCCCGCGCCATGACCACTGAAACCACTGCTCCTACCACCGGCACCGTGTACGATTTCACCGTGAAATCCATTGATGGCAAAGATGTGAAGTTGAGTCAGTATAAGGGCAAAAAGCTCCTCATCGTGAACACGGCCTCCGAGTGCGGTTATACGCCGCAGTATAAGGAGCTGGAGGAGCTCTCGAAGAAGCACGGCGACAAGGTGACGGTACTGGGCTTTCCCGCTAACAACTTTGGTGGGCAGGAGCCCGGCACCAACGAGCAGATTTCTACCTTCTGCGAGCGTAATTATGGCGTAACATTCCCGCTCTTCAGCAAGATTTCGGTAAAGGGCGACGATACGGCCCCGCTCTATAAATTCCTGGCCGACAAGTCGAAGAACGGTGCCGTGAGCGATGCTCCCGACTGGAACTTCTGCAAGTATCTGGTAGATGAGCAGGGCCATGTAGTGGGCTTTTACCCTTCCAAAGTGAAGCCCATGAGCGACGAGTTGGTGGCCGCTATCCTCAAATAGAGGGTCTGATATAGGCGGCAGCCTGCGCTTTCCTTGCTGCTGAAGCACGGACGGCGCAGGCTGTTTTTCTTTGTGCCAATAGGAACGCAAGGTTCTCTACCTTCGCCCTGAATTCACCCCGCAACCCGCATGATTCGCACCGTTATTTTTGATATGGATGGCGTCATTGTCGACACCGAGCCCGTGCACCGCTACGCCTATTTCCGCCATTTCGACGACCTGGGCATTCAGGTTTCTGATGAGGAATACGCAAGCTTTACGGGCGCCTCGACCAAAAACGTTTACCAGCATCTGAAGGAAAAACATGGCCTAGAGCACCCAGTAGAGCAGTTGGTAATGGGAAAACGGGAGTTCTTCAACCGTGCCTTCGATGAAAAGCCCGACCTGGATCTGCTGGACGGCGTACGCACCCTCATTGAGGACTTGCACCAGCATGGCCTACAGCTGATTCTGGCGTCCTCGGCCTCTAAGTCTACCATTGATCGGGTGATGAAGCGGTTTGAAATAGGACCGTACTTCACCGATTTGGTGAGCGGCGAGGATTTTCCGCGCTCCAAGCCCGACCCGGCCATTTTCGAGCATGCGGCCTCGCTCTCCAAAGCACCAAAAACTGAGTGTGTGGTGATTGAAGATTCTGCCAACGGCGTGACGGCAGCCAAGGTTGCCGGGCTCTACTGCATCGGCTACAGCAGTGAGCATTCGCCCCTGCAAGACCTCAGCCACGCCGACCTGGTGGTAGGCCACTTCTCCGAGCTGACGGCCGCCCGGATTGCGGCCATTAACACGAAGGCTGAATAAGGCAGATAACTTGTCGTGCTGAGCAGACTCGAAGCATCTCTACCGCTGGATATTCAATTGGACTTGGGCTATATAACGAAGCGGTACAGATGCTTCTATCCCTGGCCTGATGCGCCACATGCTCAGCAGGACGTTCTTTTTTCATTTTACCCGTATGGCATCTTCCGCCGCCTCCGCTGTTTCTGTTTCTCCTGCTAAAGCCTGGCTCTCCGCTTTTCGACCCCGCACCTTGCCGTTGGCCTTGGCCAGCATTATGGCGGGCGGCTTTCTGGCGGCCAGCCACGGACAGTTCCGGGCATCCGTGGTGAGCCTGGCGGCTCTCACCACCATCCTGCTCCAGATCCTGAGTAACCTAGCCAACGACTACGGCGACTCCCAGAACGGCGCCGACAGCGTGCACCGCGAAGGGCCGCAAAGGGCTGTACAGAGCGGCGCCATTAGTCCTACTCAAATGAAGAAGGGCATGGGTGTGTTTGGGTTGCTGTCGCTCCTGAGTGGCCTAGGCCTGTTGTGGGTAGCACTGGGCACGGCCGGCGCCTGGATTTTTGTCGCGTTTTTTGTGCTAGGCCTGTCGGCGATCTGGGCCGCCGTGAATTACACCGCCGGCTCCAAGCCCTACGGCTACGCTGGCCTCGGCGACCTATCGGTATTTATTTTCTTCGGGATAGTAGGCGTATGCGGCACCTACTTCCTACAGGCCTACAGCCAAGTGCCTAGCTTGACGGATACTTTGCCGCTACCCGTGCTGCTGCCCGCTGCCGCGCTGGGCTGCTTTGCCACGGCCGTGCTCAATGTGAACAACATCCGCGACATCCGCTCCGATGAGTTGGCCGGCAAAATCACGATTCCGGTGCGCATGGGTCCCGTTCGCGCCCGCCGCTACCACTGGCTGCTGCTACTGCTGGGCTTTGGTTGTGCGGTGATTTATGTGTCCCTTACGTATCATTCGCCCTGGCAGTGGCTGTTCTTACTCTCGGCGCCGCTGCTGTTGCGCAACGCCCGCGCCGTGTGGCAGCGCCAAGACCCTATGCAACTAGACCCGTTGCTGAAGCAAATGGCCCTTACTACGCTGGTATTCACGCTGCTGTTTGGGCTAGGCCAGGTGCTGTAGAGAGTTGGTTTGGCTGTTTGCTTCTAAAGAACTTCCTCCTACTTTAACTACTCAAATACGCCTCTCAGCACTTGGTCTTGGCCAGGTGCTGAGAGGCATATTTGTTTAATGAAACATTGTTGCATTACATTTCATGTTATCATATATTTGTATGTGAAACAATGTTGCATTATTTCAAAAATGCTATGAATGAGATAGATGTGATTGTAGTAGGAGGGAGTTACGCCGGGCTAAGTGCGGCTATGCTACTGGGCCGCTCAATGCGCCACGTACTGGTCATTGATAATCAGCGCCCGTGCAATCGGCAGACACCGCACTCGCATAGCTACCTGACCCGCGACGGAGAAACACCCGCCGCTATAGCCGCCATTGCACGGGAGCAGGTGGCCCGGTATCCCACCGTTTCCTTCCTCACCGATACCGTAATCAGTGCTGAAAGACTTGAAACTAGCTTTCAGGTGCAAACCCAATCCGGCAAAACCTTCTCCGGGCGGAAGCTTCTGCTGGCTACCGGCGTGATAGATGAGCTGGCCCCTATTCCGGGCATCGCCGAGTGCTGGGGAATCTCAGTGTTGCACTGCCCATTCTGTCATGGCTATGAGGTGCGGGGGCAGCGGCTAGGCCTATTAGCCAACGGCACGACCGGCGCCGAGCTGGTGAGCATGATCCGAAACTGGAGCCAACGGCTCACCTTATTCACGAATAGCCCGGCTGATTTCACTCCCGAACAACTGGCAATCATCCAGCAGCATCAGGTACTTGTAATCGAGACGCCTATTACTGAGCTAGAGCATACTGCTGGCTACCTAACCGCCGTGCGCACTACCGATGGCCAGGAACACAAAGTAGAAGCCATATTTGCCCGCTTTCCCACGCACTTGGCTAGTGACTTACCCCAGCAACTCGGCTGCACGCTTACGGAAACAGGGCACATCAAAGTCACGGAGTTCGGAGACACCGGCGTTCCTGGGCTATACGCCGCCGGAGATGCTACAACGCCCATGCGGCAAGTGGCCGTAGCAGTGGCCAATGGTGCCAAGGCCGGTGCCGCCATAGTCAGAGAGCTGATAATGGCGGGATTATACGCCGACCTTACACCTTTTAACAACTAGTAAATCAATATCACACAAAAAAGCCCCGCTACTTTCGCAGCGGGGCTTTTTATGGTCTATTTATTACTCAGCGCTTGGGGCAGAAGTAGTAGCTTCAGCAGCGGGAGCAGAGCCTTCGGGGCGTGGGCCACGGCCTCGGCCACCGCGCTTGCGGCGGCGCTGGCCTTCCCGCTGTTCACCATCGGCGCGGGGCTCGGCAGTGCTGGCTTCGCCTTCCGGGCGCGGTGGGCGAGGGGCACGGGGCTCACGAGGTGGCCTAGTTTCGCCTTCCGGGCGTGGGGCGCGTGGTTCGCGGCGCGGGCGGCTCTCGCTGTCTTCGCGGGGGGGGCGCTGGTAGGGAGTAGCAGGGGCCTGTCCGGCGTCGAGGGCGGCTAGGGCCGCTTGGGCTTTGGCAATGCGCTCAATGTGCTTGGGGTCTTTGGGGTCGGGGGCGCCGGCGCGGGGTGGGCGGCTGCCGTCGCGGGCGCCACGGCCACCTCCTTCGGGGCGAGGGCCACGGTCGCGGTTACTGCCGCCGCTGCCACCCGAACGGCCGCCACGCTCGGGCCGGCCACCGATTTTACCGCGTAGGCCAGCAAAGCGCTTAGGATCAAACTCAGGAGCATCGCCCAGGCCTAGCTCTTCGGTGATGTTCTTCTTCTCGATTTCGCGCTCAATCAGCTGCTCAATCTTCACCACGCGGTCCTGATCCTGGTCGGAGATGAAGGTGATGGCGGTGCCTTTGGTAGCGGCGCGGGCGGTGCGGCCGATACGGTGAACGTAATCCTCGGCAGCGCGCGGGATGTCGTAGTTTACTACGTGGCTCAGGGAGTCGATATCAATACCGCGGCTCAGCACATCAGTCGCCACCAGAATGGGGAACTGCTTGTTCTTGAACTCGCGCATGATTTGCTCGCGCTCCTCCTGCGTCCGGTCCGACGAGATGCCCTGGGCCACATAACCCAGCTTATTGATGGCGCGCACAATACCGCTTACGGCCGCTTTCTGGCTCGTAAAGAGCACCATGCTCTGCACATCCTGGGTCTTGATGATGTGCTCCAGCAGGTAAATCTTCTGGCGGTCGAAGGCCATGTAGAACTGCTGGTCGATGCCGGCGGCAGGCTTGGAAACGGCCAACCGGATTTCATCAGGGTTCTTCAGAATCTGCTGCGAGAACTCCCGGATTTTGTTGGGCATGGTGGCCGAGAACAGCAGCGTCTGGCGCTCCTTAGGCAGCTGGCGCACAATGTTCATGATGTCATCGGAGAAGCCCATGTCCATCATTTTGTCGGCTTCATCCAGCACCAGATACTTAATCTGGTCGAACTTTACGTAGCCCATCTGCAGGTGCGCAATAAGGCGGCCCGGTGTGGCAATGATAATATCGGCGCCAGACGTGAGAGCACGCTTCTGTTGCTCCCAGTTCTCGCTTTTGCCGCCGCCGTAAATAGCGATGCTGCTAGCCTCAACGAAGTAGCCGAAGCCCGTTACCTGCTCATCAATCTGGGTGGCCAGCTCACGCGTGGGGACCAGAATGAGGGTGGAGGTATTGCCGTGCTTGGCGTGCGAAATCTTATCGAGCAGGGGCAGCAAGTAAGCGGCCGTTTTGCCGGTGCCAGTTTGGGCGCAGGCAATCAGGTCCTTGCCTTCAATGATTTTGGGAATGGCCTGCTCCTGGATGGGCGTGGCATTCTGGTAGTTCATGGCGTCCACGCCGGCGAGTAGGTCGTCGTGGAGGTTGAATTCGTGAAACGTCAAGGTTCAGCGAGTTAAGATGATAGATGGCTGACCTTGGTTTCCTGGTCAGCGAACCGCTTATTGTATGACAACAAAGATAGGAGGATTTCGTGCCGTACAGTCGGGCTCCTATTTTCAACAGGCCTAGGCCGCTATCTGTTATTCACTCGTTTGCTCCAAGGCTTGCAGCTGCCAGAAAAGCTCCTCCTCGCGCACCGGAAACGCTCGCCCATGCATCAGCGACTGATACACGGCCTCGAACAGGCCCATGTAATTGCCGCGCGGTGTAGGTACTTCGGTAGTGGATTTTTCTCCGTCCGGCTGCACTACGGTCAGGGCGCCTTCCGAGCCAGGCAAGTCGTGTCCGTAGGCCTCCTCCGTGGGCTTGAGTCCTTTGTCGAGCTGGGTTTCCTGCACATCGGTGCGCTGCTGCTTGTAGCTGCCTTGCGTGCCGTGCAGCACGTAGGCGGGGCCCGGTGCGGCCACCAGCAGGCTGCCAGATACAAACACGTTCAGGCCGCCGGGGTAAGAGAGGTGGAAGTGAAAATAGTCATCGACGCGGGAGCCGAAGCGGTGGCTGGCCAGCGTTTTGTGCACTTTTTCGGGCTTCCCAAACAAGCTCAGGGCCTGATCGAGCACGTGGGGCCCGAGGTCGAAGCTCAGGCCGGCGCCCGGCGTAGTAGGATCTTCTTTGAATACTTTGGTATGAATGGGCATTTTGTACCGCTCGAACCGAAAGTGTGCTTCAATCAACTGGCCTAGCTGCCCGCTTTCCACCACTTGTCGCACTGCCTGAAAGTCACTATCCCAGCGTCGGTTTTGGTAGCCGAACACCTGTAGATTCAGCTGACGGCCCAAGTCAAACAGCTCGGTAATTTCAGCGGAAGTAGTGCCCACAGGCTTTTCGATGAGTACGTGCTTGCCAGCCTGGAGCGCCTGCTTAGCCAAGGCAAAGTGGGTGTCATTAGGCGTATTGACAACGACTAGCTGAATCACCGGGTCTTTCAGTAGCTCCTCTACGCTGTCGTAGCTGATGATAGCGGGATAATCGGTGGCGGCTAGCTTGCGGCTGCGCTCCGTGATGGCGCGGAGCTGGAAACCCGGATGCGCGGCCAGAAACGGGGCGTGAAAAATGCGGCCCGACATGCCGTAGGCCAGTAGGCCCGCTTGGATGGGAGAATTCATTCGCTGTTCGTGAGTCGTTTTCGTACTCAAGTGTACGAACAACTCGCCATTCCCTCTGAAGTCTATGCCCGCTCTCGACCGTTTCTCTGCCCAAGCCGACCTCTACGCCCGTTACCGTATCGATTACCCAGTGGAGCTCTACGATTTCCTGCTGGCCCAGGTGCCCCGCCGCGTGAGAGCCTGGGACTGTGCCACCGGGAACGGGCAAGTAGCCGCCGTGCTAGCCACGTATTTCGAACACGTAGACGCCACCGACATTAGTCAGGCCCAGCTCGCCCAGGCCCCGGCTCTTCCTAACATCACCTACCAACTATCTTCCGCCGAGCACACACCTTTCGCGGATAGTTCATTCGATCTGATAACCGTAGCGCAGGCGCTGCATTGGTTCGATCAGGAGGCGTTCAACCAGGAAATCAGGCGCGTAGGCCACCCCGGCGCTACTATTGCGGAGTGGGGCTACGGCCTGGTGCACATCAGCCCCGAGCTAGACCCACTGATTCAGAAATTCCACGACGAAACCATGGGGCCGTACTGGGACGACAACCGCTGGCACATTGTGGATGAGTATGCTCGCCTGCCATTCCCGTTTGCCCAGGTGCGGCAGGCGCATTTTCCGGTACGGCGGCAGTGGTCGGCGGAGTGGTTTCTGAACTACCTCCGCACATGGTCGAGTGTGGCGAAATACCAGAAGCAGCACAACCAGCAAGACCCCGTGCTGCTCATTGCTGATGAGCTGACGCAGCTGTGGGGCGCTGGCGAGCGGGAGCTGCAGTTTCCGGTATTCCTGCGGACTGGTCTGATAGAATAAACCAGCCCAACCAGCGTTGTGCACCTGATCCAGAACGCCGGCTGCATGACCATTTCTACCTATCTGCGGGCGCTAGGCCTGTTTTACCGCACCGTGGCGCTGTTTACCACGCTGTTTTCGCTGTTGGTTGTGGGCGCCGCTGTGGCTGGTCCGTTTGGCAGCTGGCCTTTGCCGCTCACTGCAGGCCTATTCCTGACGAAACTGGGTACGCTCCCGGTGGTGTGGTACCTCTCGGAGCAGCTGAGGCCCCACCAGTATTGGCTGTATCTGAATCTTCACGTATCGCACTGGCAGCTGTGGGCCGGTATTGTAGCAGCGGATACTGCTGTATTCACCGCAGCGGTAAAGCTGCTGCATTGGCTGGCGGCATGAGGCCAATAGAGCCACATGTGCTGGAGGCCGATGGCATTCAGCTCTCGTTTGGGGAGCGGCGCATTCTTTCCGATGTGTATCTGCGGGTGCAGACGGGGCAGGTGGTAGGCCTGTTGGGACGAAACGGCTGCGGCAAATCAACGCTCCTACAAACCATTTTTGGCGGCCGGCGCGTGGCCGATGCGTCGGTGCGCGTGAATGGGCGGCGCGTGGTGCCCGCTTACCGTGAGCCGGGTTTGCTTAACTATTTGCCCCAAGTGCCTATGTTTCCTGACCGCCTCACGTTGGCGGAGGCCGCGCGTCTGCTGCAGATAGATGTCAAGCAGGCGTTAGAAGGCTTTCCGGAGCTGCAGGCGCAGCTTTCCAGGCCTATCGGGGAGCTTTCGGGCGGCACTACGCGGCTTGTGCAGGTGCTGCTCCTGCTGCACGCCGACACGCGTTTTTCGTTTTTCGATGAGCCGTTTTCGGGTATTATGCCCGTGCATATCGAAACGCTTTCCTCCCTGATTCAGCATGCCAAAGCCCGCAAAGGAATCCTGCTCACCGACCACCGCTACGCCGAGGTGCTGCCCCTCTGCGACGTGGTGTATCTGCTGCACGGTGGCCGGCTGGAGCAACTGCCCCACGGTAACTACACCGAAGCACTGCGCGACCGGGGCTATCTTGCGAGCTGACCCATCAGCCGCCCGTTATGCCTGCTCCTTTTTCCTCCCCTGCGCTTCCTTTCACTGGCCTACGCGTGTTGGAACTGGCTTCCGTGCTGGCCGGGCCGCAGGTAGGCCAGTTTTTCGCGGAGCTCGGCGCCGAGGTGCTGAAAGTAGAAGCCCCCGCCGGCGACGTAACGCGCACTTGGCGCACCCCGGCCGAAGCCCCGGATTCCAGTATTTCGGCCTACTTCTCCTGCGCCAACTGGGGCAAGCTTTCCGTGGTGCTGGACCTGACTACGCCTGAAGGGCAGGCGGAAATCCAGCGCCTCGTAGGCCACTCCGATATCGTGCTGGCCAGCTACAAACCCGGCGACGCCGAGAAGCTGGGCGTCGATTATGCGGCGTTATCGATTCAGAATCCAACACTGATTTACGGCCACATCACGGGCTATGGCCCCAGCGTAAACCGCGCCGGCTACGATGCGGTGCTGCAAGCCGAAGCGGGCTTCATGCACCTCAACACCCTGCCCGGCCAGGAACCCCTCAAGATGCCGGTGGCTATGGTAGACCTACTCACGGCGCATCAACTCAAGGAGGGCCTGCTCACGGCGCTCTATCGGCGTGAGCGAACTGGCCTGGGCGCGCTGGTGCAGGTCTCGTTGCTGGAAAGCGCGCTGGCTTCTTTGGCGAATCAGGCGGCCAGCTACCTAGTTACGGGCCGAGATCCGCAGCCTATGGGCTCGGGCCACCCCAGCATTGTGCCCTACGGCACCGTGTATGAAGCCGCCGATGGCGTGCGCCTGCTGCTGGCCGTAGGCGCCGACCGCCAATTTCAGCAGCTCTGCGCCGTGCTAGGCCACCCCGAGTGGGCCGATGATGCTCGGTTTCAATCTAACAAAGCCCGCGTGACACACCGTACAGAGCTGGAAGAGCTGCTGCGCCAGCAAATTGCACTGGTAGCCGGGGAGGAGTTTCTGCAGGAGTTGGAAAAACGACAGGTGCCGGCCGGTGCGGTGCGCACGGTAGGAGAGGCGCTGGGCCACCCATCGGCCCACGAAATGCTGCTGCCGGCTACTGCTGAGTTTCCGCACCAAGGCTTGCGCACGGTGGCTTTCCGCAGTGATGCGTGGCCCGTAAGCACAGAGTTGCCTGCTCCTCCACCATTGGGCAATCGGCTTGCCGACGCGTAATAATTGCTGCAGCCTCGCCCACAATACCGTGTGTTGGCCGGCATGGGCTGCAGGCAACCGAAACTCCCAGGCGGCTACTTTGCGTAGGTACTAGCGTCTGGCAGTACAAGGGTGTGGCCTGGGCCGCATCAGAAACTGAAATTTCACTTATTCCGGTGTGCCTTGTTGGGTGCGCCTTTTCTTCTTTGCATGGACGAAACGCCCCATACCTCCGCCGCCAATTCTGTCTCTCCAGCTCACCTGCACGATGACACGCCCGGCGCTCCGGCCATAAATACTGGCACCGGCTCGCCCAACACCGACAACGCCAAGCCCAACGAAGCGGGCTCCCCCGGCGAGGCGCCCACCGACCGCCTGGACCTGATTTTTGAGGGCCTGAAGCAGAAATCATCCGCCAAGCAGGCCATTTACCGCAACACCCTCAACACCTTCGATACGCTTCGGATGGTGTCGCAGGAGCTGGTGGTGGAGCTGAGCCGCCGCATTACGCCCGTCGATAACACCGTGATAATCGAGTATCGGCCGGTGAATGAGATGGAGTTTCACATCCGGTTCTCCGGCGATTTGCTGGTATTTGTGCTGCACTCCAACATCGTCACTTTCCCCGACGACTACGGCCCCATGCCCACCAAATACGTGGAAGAGGACTTCCGCCGGCGCTTCTTCGGGCACATCATGGCCTACAACTTCACCGCCGACAGCATCAAGTACCAGCGCATGAACGACCCCGGCTACCTCGTAGGCCGGTTGCTCATCAATATCGATAACCACTATTTCCTGGAAGGCGTGCAGCAGCTGGAACTGCCCGACAACGACATGTCGGACAACAAAGTCACAGCCGATGGCCTAAAGCTATTCGTGGAAAGCGCCATGATTGCCGCCGTCAACAACGACCTGATTGCGCCGCCGCTGGATGATATCCAGAAAATCAGCGTGAAGCAGAAGCTGGAAAACCAGCAAGTAAGCCGCGCCAGCAAAGTGGGCTTCAGTTTCTCCCGAGAGGAGCGCCACCAAAACATCGACGGCCTGCCTTATTAAGAGGTGAGATGGTGAACTAGCGAACTAGTGAATTTGCTGTGCGACTGGCCTAGACTGCGCGGTAAGCCTGTCATTGCGAGCGGAGCGACGCAATCCTTCCTTGTCTTTGCACGAAACATTGACCTATTCAAAAGCCCTTACTTCCACACAGGAAATAAGGGCTTTGAGTTTATGAAAGCTCCTAACTGTGAAAAGGAACGATTGCTTCGTCGTGCCTCCTCGCAATGACAGGGCTAGAGTGGCCTACAGCCCATCAAATTCACCATTTCACTAGTTCACCACTTCACCTTCTACCGCCGCGAATAGCCTACTTTTTCGCGCACTTTGTTCAGGACTTCGGAGCCGTAGGCCTGGGCTTTGCGGGCACCTTCGGCCAGCTTGCGGTCTATTTCCGGTAGGTTGTTAATGTAGAAGTTGAACTGCTCACGTTCCGTAGCAAAGCGGGTTTTAATCACTTCAAACAGCGCCTGCTTGGCGTGGCCGTAGCCGTAGCCGCCATTGAGGTAGTTCTGGCGCATGGTTTCCACATCGGCCGGAGAGGCTAGCAGGGAGTAGAGCTTGAACGTGGTGTCCGTTTCTGGGTTCTTGGGAGCTTCGAGCGGCGTGCTGTCCGATACGATGTTCTTAATGTTTTTCAGCAGCGCTTTGTCGTCGGCGAAGATATCAATGATGTTGCCGTAGCTTTTGCTCATCTTCTGGCCGTCCAGGCCAGGTACGGTCATCAGCTCCGCATCTACGCGCGACTGCGGCAATACAAAGGTTTCGCCGTAGCGGTTGTTAAACGCCGAGGCTATGTCGCGGGCAATTTCCAGGTGTTGGATCTGGTCTTTCCCCACCGGCACCACTTCGGCATCGTAGAGCAGAATATCGGCCGCCATTAGCACGGGATACGTGAACAGGCCCGCATTTACATCCGACAGTCGGTCCGACTTATCCTTGAACGAGTGGGCGTTGGCCAGCATCGGGAACGGCGTGAAGCACGAGAGGTACCACGTCAGCTCCGTCACTTGCGGCACATCCGACTGGCGGTAGAACATGTTTTTGTCCGTATCGAAGCCGCAGGCCAGCCACGAGGCCGCTACCGCGTACGTGTTCTGGCGGAGAAGCTCCGCGTCGCGTACGGTCGTGAGGGAGTGCAAGTCAGCAATGAACAACAGCGACTCATTCGTGCTGCTTTTCGACAGCTCAATGGCCGGAAGGATGGCGCCGAGTAGGTTGCCCAGGTGCGGGCGGCCAGTGCTTTGGATGCCGGTGAGAATGCGGGACATAAGAAAGTCAGTTGGAAGTACTAGAGGTGAGCAGTTCGTATTTCTGCCCCGAATTGAGTGCCCTTATAAGCTTTGGCAACTCATATGTAGTGATGCTGCGGTTCTGGATTAACTGCACTAAGTCGGGGCGTTGGGCAACGTAGGGCAACAGATCCTCTCGAAAATGAGCCCCACCACCGGTAAACCAGCTCCCTTGAATAGCCAAAACCGAAGTGCCCCTAGCCCAGCGCAATAAATACACTTCATTCTGGGACTGACCACCTGTCATAACGCCTCCTGTATTCATGGCTGGGGCACCCGTTGTGAATGCGTAACGCATCAGAACTACTTGGCCACTGTCAAGTTGCTCTACGAAAGCCTGTTCGACTACAGAGTCATACAGCCCCTGTTTTACTTCAAAGTCACAAGCTACAGTATAGGTGCGCTTTTCTATTCGAAAAGAATGTACTGCTTCTGGAGTCAGCTTGGTGCTTTTACCCTTATCATCTTTAACTAATAGGATGGTACTGCTCTTAAGCTTCAACTGACCATCCATTCGATGAGTACGGTCATTCAGCAACACATAGGAACCTGGCTTGTACGTGTTGAAAGGTTGTATTTGGGCGGTAGCAACCCGAGCAGAGAATAAACCTACAAGAGGGAGTAGGAGAAGAAAGCGCATTCGAAGGAATTATATGCTTGTTGGATACTGCGTATTACACACTAACATTCGCTGCGGCTTCCTGCTGTAGCTCCGTGGTTTCCTCCTGGCCCAGATAGCGGTCAATGAGGAAGTGCGCGAGGTACAGCACAGGGGTCAGCAGAATTGCTGCCGCGAATTTATACCAGTAATTGGTGTTGGCCACGCTCAGGACCTGATCCAGCGTCCAGTTTCCGAACAGGTAGAAAGCCACATACAGCACCACAAATGAATCGACAAGTTGGGAAACGAGCGTGGAGCCCGTGGCACGCAGCCACACAAAGCGGCCCCCGGTAACGCGCCGTATCAGCTGGAAAATGGTGGCGTCCAGCACCTGCCCAATCCCGAAGGCTGTAATGGAACCCGCAATAATGCCCAGGCCCTGCCGAAAAATACTTTGGTAGGCATAGTCGATGTTGAAGGGGCGGCCTTCCGCATCGGTCTTGTTGACATCAAGCCAGAAAGCGGCGGGCGGCAGCTTGGTAGTGGCATAAATCACGAGGAACGCGAACAGAATGAGGCCTACGGTGAGGTAGCTCACGCGTAAGACCCCCGCCTTGCCAAAATACTCATTGATAATATCCGTCGTGACGAACACCACGGGCCAAATGAGCACGCCTGCCGTGAGGTTGCCGGGCAAGCCCATCAGGGCATCAACGGAGAAAATCTTGACGCCAATGATTTCGGCCAGCAGAGCATTTACAATGAAAATACCGCTGAGAACAAGGTAGAGCTGCTGTTTTTTGTGCGTAAAAGAGTGAGGCATGCGCGCAGGAATGAGGGGAGGTAGAAACGCAGATAGTGCCGTATTGCCAAGTAAGCAAGGCTGATTCGGGCGTTTGATTCGGCTAAGAACTGGCCTAGGCTCAAATCGTTTTATTTCCTGCCCCCACTTACTCCGCTAGCTGCACAGTGAGGCCTTCTACGGCCAGCTCTGTCCACTCAAACATGGTTTTGGCTTCGGCCAGCAGCGGCTGTAAGTCGCGGTAACGAGACGAAAAGTGGCCTATGAGTAAGCGGTGCACCTGCGCTTTTCGGGCCAGCAGACCCGCCTGGCGCGCCGTGGAGTGGTGCGTGGTGTGGGCCCGGTCGCGCAAATCGTCCATAAAAGTGGCCTCGTGGTAGAGCAGATCAACGCCGCGCACCAAGTCGGCGAGGCTCTCTGTGTAGAGCGTATCGGAGCAGTAGGCGTAGCTGCGGGCGCGCTTGGGCTGGGTTGTTACGTCGGCATTCAGCGCCACTACCTGGTTGTTTTCGTCGAACACGTCTTCGCCGAGCGTAAGGGCAGTCAGCTGAGTAGGCGTCAGGCCCGCGGGCAGCCGCTCGGAGAGCAGCCGGCGGCGCTTAGGCTTTTCCCGAAATAGGAATCCGCAGCACGGAATACGGTGGCGCATGGGCAAAGTGTGTACCGTCACGTACTTGTCCTCAAAAATCTGGGCGTGCTGCGTGGTATCAATGGCCGTGAACTCCAGCTCGAAGTTGAGGTGCGTGTAGGAGTGTCGAAACTGCATGGTCAGCACTTCATCAAGCCCTGCAGGCCCAAACAGCCGCAGTGGCTCGGTGCGGCCGTTGAGGTGCATGGTACCCAGCAGCCCGAATAGCCCGAAGAAATGGTCGCCGTGGAGGTGGCTGATAAAAATGGTATGGATACGCTGATGGCGGATTTTCTGCTCCATCAGACGCCGTTGGGTGCCCTCGCCACAGTCGATCAGGTACTGGGTACCGCTCACCGTGAGCACCTGGGCCGTGTGGTGGCGGTCCATGAACGGGGTGGCGGAGGCACTGCCCAGAATTTTCAGCTCAAAATCCAAAATGGCTTGCGGCAAGTGGGCTAGGCCACCAGCGGTTAAATGATAAATAGAAAGAGCGGCCTTCTATAGGCCTAAGCCAAAAGAAAAAGCTGCTGGCCGGTAGCCGTCAGCAAAAGACTAACAGCTAACAGCCAACAGCTTCACAGCCTTACGAAAAGCTATTCTTTGCTGGTCAGGTCCCGCTCGATGGCGTGGAGGAAAATCCGGTCGATACCTTCTTCTACGGTAGGCAGAATGTGCAGAACCGACTCCAATTTGGAGATAGTAATGAGCTTCATCACGTGGTCTTGCAGGCCGGTAAGAACCAGTAGGCCACCCGTTGAGTTGCACAAGCGGTTAGCAATCAGGATAGAGCTAAGGCCCGACGAATCCGTGTACTTCACATTGCTGAGGTCGAGGATGAGGTTGTTGATACCCTCGGCATTAAGCTTCACGAATTCCGACTTCAGATCGGGCGCGACAGTAGTGTCGAGCTTCTTTTCGTCAATCGTGATAATCGTGTAGGTTTCTTTTTTATCTATGGAGTACTTCATACCGGCGGTCGTTCGGTGTTTATGGGAATTGCGAAGGTAACAAAAAAACTATTCGTGCACTGCAGGGTCGGCAATGGACAATCGGGAGAAATAAAAGCTGCATAAGCCGTTATTGTTTCCCGGAAAAGGCAAAAGTTAGGGTACTCCAGGTGCTCTGCCAGTCGGCTTGAGTGCGGTTGGACGAGGGAACCATCCGCACGGTACTTATCAAATAATGGCCGGGACTTAGTAATCGTAACAGCACGCGTCCGTTTTGGTTACTGTGGAGCTGTAGCGGCGGCTGAGCCGGAGAAACACCCCGCTGCCACACGCGCACCAGCTGCCCAGCCACGGGGCGGCCTTCGGCCAGGACTCGCAAGGTAATAGACATTCCCGGTTTGAGAAAATATGGGTTCTGCTCCGGCAAAATTTCAAGCGCTAGGCCAGTCGGGCGACTCCAGGCGCGGGCCGTATCGGAGGGCACGGGGGCACCTACTTGCAGCAGGGTAGTGGCACAGCGGCGGTAGGCCTCCCGCGCCGGCTTCTCTGCCTCGCCGCGCTCTTTGCGCTGAGCCAGCACGTGTTCCAGGCCCTCCGCCCGCAGATACGCTGCAAACGGCTGGGGCTCCATCGTCAGGAAGGCATTGTCGGTAGCCAGGGCCACCAGGTGGGTGCCGGGCTGCCGGAACGTGAGCGTAGTCTGTAGCGTGTCGGCGGCGGGGCTGGTGAGGTCCTGTAGGCCAGTGGGGGTAGCGTGCAGCAGTTGGGTAATGCGCCTGGCGTGGCCCTTCCAGTGGGTGCCCCGGAAGTTTTCGCCCGTGAATATCCGCACCTGCATGGTTGTACCGGGCAACACCGTAAACTGCGCAGGCTCCAGCCAGAACTCGCGCGCTACCACCGTGCCGGCTAGCAGCACAAACGGGAGCACAAGCAGGCGGGAAACACGCTTCATGCAGCAAAACAAGAGAGCTACTATTAAGAAATGATGAAGCTTGAGAAACGTAACTGGCCTAGCATGGTGCCGCGCCACCAATGAGCGGTTCTGCCAGTGCTAGGCCAGTAGTGCTTTCCGGGCCGCCGATAATTCGCTGCCCCGTCTGGAAATTAGTAGCGTTCCAGCGCCAGGGCATAGGCCCGCTCGTAGTAGATGCGCAGATTTTTCCAGTCAAACAGCTCTGAGGAGCTTTCCACGTTGTTGCGCTGCATGATTCGCTCGCGGCGGGTGAGCTGCACAAACTCCCACAGCATTTCGGTAAGCTCCTGCGCCGATTCCTCAAAGCTTTTCTCCTGGCGGTGCACTACAAAAATGCCTTTGTCCTCGTGGTTCGCCACATTCTGGAGCACATAGTCGCCGAAGCCCGAAAGGTCGCTGGTAATGGCCGGCACGCCACGGGCGGCGCACTCCAGTGGCGTATAGCCCCAGGGCTCGTAGTAGCTCGGGAAGATGCCCAGGTGGCAGCCGCGCACAAACTGCCCGTACTCCATGCCAAACAGAGGAGAGCTAGGCGAAACAAAATCAGGGTGATACACAATCTTCACCCGGTCGTGTGCATTGTTCACCAGGTTGGCCCGGCGCACAAAGTTCAGGATGTCGTCGTTGGCATCATCGATGAGGTTGTGCGTGATAACCGGCGGCAGCGCCTTGGTTTTCCAGCTTTGCAGCGTGCGGCGGTAGCGCAGCTTCCAGTAGTCGTCTACCATGCTGCTCAGGTCGGGCAGGCGCTGGTCGGTGCTGGCGGCGGCGGCAAAGAACAGCCGCTCGCCTACCTGGCGCTCAATGGCCTCACAGGTGGCGTGCACCTCGTCCAGCACGGCCCGGCTTTGTAGCACTTGGGGGTTGATACTGTGGAACGGCCGCTTCGTGATGAAAAACATCACCACGTTGCCTTCTAGTCCACTCTGCTGCAGACGGTAGTTCAGGCGGGCCAGGGCTTCCAGCGTCAGGTCGAAGCCCTTGTTGTGGTACTCGTAACGACCGCTCGTGAACAGGTACAAGGTGTTATCCAGATCAAAGGAATAGCTCTGGAAGAAGTGCGCCATCACGAACTCGTGAATCTTCGACTTGTACTGCTGGTGCAGGTTCTGGAACTCGTGCAGGGCCACAAACCGCTCAATGTTGAGGCCGTTGGGCAGCACCGCGTCCGGAATTCTATCCAGCAAATAAATGCATTCCCGCACCGTCAGTTCACTTACCGTGGTAAAGACGTGGGAGCCGTGCGCGGCTGCCCGCTCAATAGTTACGGCCGTTTCGATGTTGAAGCGCTGCGCCTCTGCTGCCCAATCTACCTGCATGAGGTGATCGTAGAAATTGGGGTCGTTCATGGCCAGATACCGGCCTAGCAGCGTAGCGTGCGTGGTGAACACAATGTGCAGCGGCACCTGCTCGCGGCGCAGATCCGGAATGGCCACGCCCGTCATCCACTCATGAAAATGGGCCAGCACCCGTTGCGGCGGCACCATCTCATCCGTCAGCGTCTTCAGAAACACCTTCGCCAGGTAACCGAATGCTTCTACCTGGTGCAGGAGGTCGTCGTTGTCGGGCGTCGGGATGTGGTGGTGGTCCCAGAGGTCAGCTTTGATCTGGCCCAGGCGGTCGTAGGCCTGGTAGGGGTTGATGAGCACCACGCGGGGCCGGCCCGTCACAAGCCAGATACCAATCTGAACGTCATATCCCTGGCGGCGCATTTCGCGCACGGCATTGGCATAGGGGTCTGAAGAGGTAGCTAGTTGATAGTCATCGTAGGGCTCAAACTCGCCCTGGGCCTGGTGGGCGAAGTAGGGGCCTAGCAGGCAGTACCGCTCGTCCCAGACCTCTACAGTAGCGGGTACTTTGCTGCGGATAACGGTATAGATGCCGCCCACCTGATTGCAGACCTCCCAGGCTACTTCTACGAGCAGTGCGTCGGGCGCAATTGGTTCGGGGGAGGTAATTGGTACTTGCATGGCGGATAGTTCGAGTGGGAGTAGTGGCAAGATAAGAGGGGAAGTGAGAAAAAAAACGTCATGCCGCGGCAAGCGCAACATGACGTTCTCTTGGTTTTCAGCAGGTGGCCTACGCGGGCTCCTGCGAAATAATCAGGACGGAATACGGAGCCAACCCGAATGAGCCGTGAAACGGATAGCCGTCGTACTCGCCTTCTTCAGCCTGGGTGTCCATGCTCTCGAAGTTGCCAAACTCCTCATCGTAGCCTTCCCAATCGGAGTTGAACCGCACGCGCCAGTGGCCGCCGTGGGGCAGCCCGATGGTGTAGGCCTCTTGGGTGCGGTCGGCGAAGTTGGCCAGAACGATGGTCGTGTCGCCGGGGCCACCGTCGCCGTCGGCCCAGCGGCAGTACGCCAGCGTTTTGTCTTCGTCGTTTACGTGAAATACTTCGGTGTGCTGGCCCTGGAGGCCACGCGTGTGGCCGGCCAGGTTGCGGCGCAGCCCAATCAGGTCGCGGTACATGTGTACCAGACCTGCATGCTGCTCCGCGTGTATCCATTCCAGGGGCTGATCATCGGAGAAGTAGCCATCGGCCAGCATTTCCTGGCCCTGAAACATCATCGGGATGCCCGGCGCCGTGAACACCAGCGCCGCACCCAGCGTAGCGCGTTTCTTCGGGAACCAAGTATGGGCATCGCCGGGCATAATTTCCTCCGTCACCCGCGACTTGCCATTGGCTACTTCGTCGTGCGACTCCGTGTAAATAATGCGCTGAAAAGCGTCGCCGTTGTAGGTATGGCCAATGATATCGGCCACGGCCGTTATGTTGCGGTCGGCGTCGGCTGGCGTCACCAGCGCGTCGCGGATGATGTTTACGAAAGCCGCATCCCACTGCGAGGCAAAGCCCTGGCCATCATCCGTAGTAGGCCTCGTGATGTACTCATTGCCCTGCAAGTCTTCGGCAATGGTGATTTTCCAGGGCATTTTGGCTTGAATCTCTTCATTAACCCACTTCATCAGGCTCCAGCCTTCGGGCAGGTCGCGGGAAGGGTCGTTGGAGCCATCTACATTTCGGATGTGGGAGATGGAGTCGCAGCGTAATCCATCTACGCGGTAGTCTTCCAGCCACATCAGAGCGTTGTCGAGGATGTAGCGGCGCACCTCTTCGCGGCCGTAGTCGGGGCGGTTGTGGCCCCAGGGCGTTTCGGCGCGCCAGTCGTTGTAGAAGTAGATGCCGCCGCCGTCGTTTTCCTGCCAGCCATCAAACTGCCAGAGGTCCAGGTCGCCGGGTCCGAAGTGGTTGTACACCACGTCCAGAATTACGGCAATACCGTGGTGGTGCGCCTGCTTCACCAGCTCTTTAAAGGCCTGGGGCCCGCCGTAGTCGGTTTCCAGGGCAAAGGGGTGGGCCGGGTTGTAGCCCCAGCTGCGCCCGCCCGGAAACTCTGTGGGCGGCATAATCTCAATAGCGTTGATGCCTAGGCCACTCAAGTAGTCAAGCTTATCCACTACGTCCAGGAAAGTGCCGGGCTTCTCAGGGTCGGGCGCGTTGAAGGTGCCCACGTGCAGCTCATAAATCACCAGCTCGTTCCAGGCCGGCATCTCGAAGTGGTCATCTTCCCAGTCAAAGCTGTGGTCGGGCACTACGGAGTTCCCGGCCGAGTGCGTGACTTCGCGGGCGTAGGGGTCATGGCGGGTTAGCTCGCCGGTTGGAGTTTTCAGCCAGAACTTATACTCCGTGCCCGAAGGCAGATTAGGGAAATCAGCAGCCCAATAGGCGTCGGCTTCGTGGGTAAGGGGGTGCGTGGTGGTTTTCCATTCATTGAAGGGGCCTACCAGCGCAACGGCTGTAGCGGCCGGCGCCCACACCCGAAACGTAGTGCCGTGAGCGTGCGGAATGGCGCCCATTCCGGGTTGTAAGGTAGCAGCAGGTGTGGTAGAAGTAGGAGCGGAGGGCGTGGCTAGGTCGGGCATTGGTGTGTAGGAAATACTGCATCGAAGTTCAACAGTGTTCCCTCTTACTCCATAGTGCAGCTTCAGGTTATGCGTGGGGCTTACCGGCCGCATCGGGCGCCGCTCCAATGCCCACAGACGGTTGAGGCGCATCGTTCGGGCCAGAGCTGTTCGGGTGCTTTTATGCTGTGGCTGCCGGGCATTTACTACACAAGGTGCCATACCTTCGGGGGCGTTTTATGCCTCTTTTAGGGCGCCGGAAACCTCCTCCAGCAGGTGGTTGTTATCCTGCCTCCAACCTTTTATCCTACCCTGTGCCCCGCCCGAAACCCGTCATCTACGGCCTGTATTCCTGGACCCCCGACTACGGCCTGAGCTATATTCATCCGGCCAACCGCCGCACCTTTGAGTGGCTGGAACCGCTGGGAAAAGTATTTGAGAAAATTGATGAAACCGACGACTGGATTCTGCTCCGCTACGATGAGCAGCAGTTCAAAGTCAGCGGCGAGCTGTTCAAGGAGCTTTATCAGAAGCCGCCGTTCAGCTTCGGCGATATCGTGCAGGAAGTAAGCCCCGAGTCTGGGCGCCCGGCGCACCAAGGCCAGGTTTCCGACGTGTATTGGGACGAAGCCGCCGACAAAGCCCGCTTTCAGATTGTGGAAAAGAAGCGCAAAGTGAAACGCGTTTTCGAAGCCGAGGAGCTGCGTTTTGCCTAGGCTAGTAGGGCGCTTCACTGGAAACGTTCCACTGGTCTGGTGCTAGTGGGTTGGTGCTGTAGTAGCCCGGGCAAGCACAGCAGTAGTTAGAGAAAAAACTATATATTCCTTCTTTGAAGCCTAACCGCAGCCTCCAAAGACGGCTCCACCCTTAGCCCTGCCGCAGATGAACGTGCATGATGTAACTCCCCTGAATAGATACCAGGGGCAGAATTCTGAAGCATTGTTCTTTCTGAATCCTGAGGGCGAGTTCACGTTTCTCAGTGAGCCGTTTGCCCGCCTTACTGGCAGCCCGGCCGCCGCGCTGGTAGGCCAGTCGCTGGCCTCTTTACTTCCCGCTGCAGAGCAGCAGGAGGCCACTGCCCGGGTGCTCCGGCACGCCCAACAGGGCGAAGTGCTCACCTTTGAAACGGAGCTACTTCGCCCCGGCAGTCAGCCGCAGCCGGTTGTCCTGACGTTGCTGCCGCAGCTCACCCGCCAGGCTCTGACTGGCCTAGTGGGCACGGCCCGCGCCCCGGAGGATGCCACCCGTGCCCTGAAGGCGCAAGGGGTAGATATATCCTTGATTTTCAAGACGGTTACGGATATTGTTTTTGTACTGCAGGTGGAGCCTGAGGAGCAGTACCGGTTTCTGTTTGTGAACCAAGCATTCGAAAAGGTGACGGGCCTGACAGCTGAACAGGTAGTAGGCCACCTGGTGCAGCAGGTGATTCCCGAGCCTTCTCTGCGCTTAGTTAAGGCCAAGTACCGCCAGGCCCTGGAACAGCAGGAAATAGTGACCTGGATAGAAGTAAGCCACTATCCTACGGGGCAGCTGGTAGGTGAAGTATCCGTGACGCCGGTACTTGATGCCGCTGGTAACGGCTGGCAGCTGGTAGGCCGGGTGCACGATCTGACGGCGCAAAAGCGGGTAGAAGAAGACCTGCGCATCAGCAATGAGCGCTTTGCCTACGCCCTCAAAGCCACGGCCGTGGCCCTCTACGACTGGCACATTGCGCCGGACACTCTCCTCTGGGGCGAGGGATTTACCGCGTTGTTCGGCTACACTCCCGGCAATGAGCCTCCTACCGTTCAGCAGTGGGCCGAGCGCCTCCATCCGGAAGATGAAGCACGCACAATGGATGATCTGTACTACACCATTCAGCAAACGCAGCAGGAGACTTGGCAGCAGGAATACCGGTTTCGGTGCGCCGATGGCTCCTGGGCCACAGTGCTGGAACGGGGCTGCATCATCCGCGATGAAGCGGGCCATGCCGTGCGCATGATTGGGGCTATGCAGAACATTACGGAGCGTAAAGAAGCTGAGGAAAAACAACGCCACATGACGCAGGAGCTGTTTCGGCAAAACGCCGATTTGCAGCAGTTCACTTACATCATCTCCCACAATCTGCGCGCCCCGCTGGCCAACGCCCGCGGCTTTGCCGATTTGCTGCCCCGGCTAGACAAGAATTCTGACATGTATGATAAGTCGGTGCAGCATCTGCAAACCAGCCTGCAGCAGCTAGATGCCGTTATTACCGATGTCAACACCATTCTCTCCATTCGCGACCGGACTGAGCTGGGCCGGCCGGAGCCGGTTTCCTTGCGTTTGGTGTGCCACCAAGTGTGCCAAACGCTGGCTCAGGCCCTGCGCGAATGTGGCGGCACCGTGAATTGCACCATGCCCGAGGAGTTGAAGGTGCCCGGTGAACGCGCTTACTTTTACAGTATCTTCTATAATCTGCTGGCTAACGCTGTAAAGTACCGCTCCGATGCACGTCCTTTGCACGTGGAGATAGCTGCCTCCCACACCCCCGAGCAGGGCACCGTAGTAACGATTACGGACAATGGAATGGGGTTCGATTCTGATAAGGCCGGCAACGACGTGTTTCGGCTCTACAAGCGGTTTCACCCTACCATGCCGGGCCGGGGCTTAGGCCTATTTTTGGTGAAGGCGCATATTGAGGCCATGCATGGGCAGGTGGCGGTAAGTAGCCGTATAGAGGAAGGAACACGTTTCACGTTGTTCTTTAGATAAGCCCGATATGAGGACATTTCTTATTGATGATGATAACCTGGGTAACTATCTCACGGAAAGCTTATTGAGGGTTGAAGGATTTTCCAGCTCCATCCAAACGTTTGAGTCGGCCGAAAATGCGCTGGAGGTGTTACAGCAGCGCCCGGCAGAGCTGCCAGAGATTATTTTCCTGGACCTGAACATGCCCGTCATGAACGGCTGGCAGTTTCTGGACGCGCTGGCCCCGTATGCCGACGTGCTGCGGGACCATTGTCATATCTATGTCCTTACCTCGTCGTTGGCGTTATCTGATCTGGAAAAAGCCAAAACCTACGATCTGGTGACCCGCCTGATTCATAAACCCATTGATGTGGAAGAGCTGCGTACCATTCGGGCGCAGCTGAAAGACAACGGCTGAGCGCCTCCAGGCGGCCGGGTTGGCCGGCCGCACTACCGCACTGCGGACCCAGTTTAGCGGTGCCCACCCACTGCTAGGCCCACCCGCACCAGCACTGGCCGGGGCTGAAACGGGGCGGTCTGGCGGGCCTGGTCCTGAAGCTTCACCTGCACCTCCGGGGAGGAAAGCGGCACGCGGGCCGTCGTGCGCGTCAGGAAAAACCCTTGTTTCTCTTCCAGCAGCAGCTCATTGCGTTCCGCCGTCTGAACGCGGTAGCTGGCTTCCGCAAACAAGTGCAGCGTGCTGCTGAGCTGAATTTCCAGCCCCAGCTGCGGCTCCAGAGCATGTGTCACGGACTGTAGGCCTATGGCCAAGCGATCGGCATCGAGAAGGGTGCCGGCCACGCGTAGGCCAGTATCGGGGTTATCGAAACGGCCCAGGCGCTGCCGGATGGTGATGCGGCTGTAGTCGAGGCCGGCGCGCACATATACTGGCCGCGCCCGCTCAGAAAGGTTGTGGGTGTAGCGCAGCCCGGCGCTTTGTAGGCCACCCCGCAAAGCGCCGCGCAGGCTACCCGCACCGTAGTGGAGCTGCCAGTCTGGCGTAAGCCACAGCAGATAATCGAAGCGCGGCAGCAGGCTTACCCGGCGCGGCGCCACCGTGGCCGTAGTGGTGGTGGCAAACGAAGAACCGGCCGGTCGGTAGGCCACCTGCATCCCCCCCGCCGCAACGGAAACCGGCACTAGTTCCAGACTCGATGAATAGCTCAGCCGCTCCAGCAGGCCCTTGCGGCGCGGCGCGGGTGGTGGTGCGGCAGCCGGCACCGCGGCCACCGAATCGGGGGTTACGGGCCGCGCTGCGGCCACAGCGGTAGAGTCGGAGAATAGCTGCTCGGCTTTGCGCTGGCGTTCCTCATCCAGCAATTGCTGCTCTACTTGCTTGGGCAACACCAGCGTGGTGAAGTTCTGCCAAAACGTAGAGTCGTAGGCCACCGAGTTGCGCAGAAACACCTCCTCCGGCCGAAAACGGTCGGCGTAGGCGGGCCGGCGGGAGCGGGCCGTATCAATGGCGGTGGTTATAAACTCGCTGGTGTGCTGGTACTCCCGGCCCGGCTGCTGGCTCACGGCCTGGTCCCAGACGCGCTTGAGGTACCAGCGGCCAGCGTAGCGCTGATAGCTTACCTGGCGCGCCCGCCGGTTGTACGCATAGCCGCCCATGGCCGCAAAACCGGCCTGGTAGCGCCGTACGCCCCCTAGGGTCAGGCTAAAATCGGCCCCCAAAAATGCGTAGGAGTCCAGATTAATAAACATCCGGCCCTGGTAGTTGGCCTTCGCCGAGCGCGGCGTAAATGAAATGGCATACACTGGCCTACCGTTGTAGGTCGTCACGTCGGCAATCTGGTAGTCGTACTCCGCGAAGTGCGCCTTGCTGATAAAATCGGCGCGGTTGTACACAAAGTCGAAGCGGTGTGGAATGAGGGGGCCGGCCTGCCAATTCAGCTGGGTGCGGCTGGTGTCGCGGGCTTCGTATTTGCGGGTTTGCTGCAGCTGCACGTCGCCGCTGGTGTGGGCGGTACGGTAGGTTTCTTTGCGCACCTGCAGCACGCCCTCGGCCAGGTAGAGGTAGTGCCCATCCGGCAGGTTGCTCGACTCCCGGTAGAAGCCCGTGAGCTGCACCGGGCGCGTGGCGTAGTTGCGCGGAATGCGCGCCACGGCAGCCCGCACAATCCCCAGTGCCGAGCCTGATACCGTGACGTTGGCGAGCTGGGTGGGCGCCGGCTCCAGCAACACCTGCACCTCCTGGCCTACGGGCACAGGCAGCGGCACCGTGGCCCTCTTGTAGCCAATAAAGGTGATGTCCAGTGCCTGCGGCTGGTATTCTGGCGGAATGCTGATGGAAAAACGGCCTTCCTCGTTGGCGCTGGTGCCGAGTTGGTTGCCCCTGATGCCCACCAGCGCATACGGCACTGGCCTATGCGTCTGGGCATCGAGCACGCGCCCTTTCACTACTACCGCCTGCTGGGCGGCAGCCGCGAACGACAGCAACCACAGCAGGAGGCCCAGAACCACAAAATGCCGCATAGACGTAAAGTAACAAGCTGGGAACTACTTCTTACGCACACACTCCCTAAACGAGTAGGATGGAGTTAGCGTGGCCGGCATGGATACAGCCCGCGTAGATATTCGCTACTAATATGCTGCTGATGCGCCTAACAGCGCACAAGAGTTCAAGCGGCTCTCTAAATAAGCCTGTTCAGAAGATTTCAGCGCCCCTATTGTTGTGCTAGGCCACTCCTACACACCCACGGCAATTCCGATAACAACCGCCACCGCACCCAAGGCTAGCAGCAGCAGATACAGAGGGAGCGCGAATTTCCACCATTCATCAAACCGTACGCCGCAGGCCGCCACAATGGCCATGAGGGCGCCGTTGGTAGGTGTAATCAGCTCGCAGAGGCCGGCACCGTACTGGTAGGCCAGTACCGTCACCTGGCGGGAGAGGCCGATGAGGTCGGAGAGGGGCACGAGCAGGGGCATAGTAAGGACGGCCTGCCCACTCACGCTGGGCACCGGTAGGTGCAGGGCCGTGTGAACGCCCATCATGCCCAGGGCCGCCACCCACGCCGGCAACCCCGCCAGCGGCGCCGACAACCCGTTTACAATGGTATCGACAATCTGGCCTTGCTCCAGCACCACGAAAATGGCGCGGGCAAAGCCAATGAGCAGCGCCGAAAACGCTATGTCGCGGAAACCATCGATAAAGCCCTCGGCGGTGCCCGTGAGGCCTAGGCCACCCAGCAGGCCCGCCAGAATGCCCAGCCCGAAAAACAGGGCTGCCATCTGCTCGAACTCCCAGCCCAGCTTCAGCACACCATAGGCAAAAAAGGCAAACGTGACGAAAAGCATCAGCAGCACCAAGCCGTGGTTGCGGCCCGGGTGCGCGGCGGCCGCCGGATCGGCGGTATCGGCGGTTTCGGGCTGCACGCGGTGGCGCTCGGCGTAGCGCACGGTGCCGCCAATCCAGATGAGCAGGGCCAGGGCCAGGAATACCATCCGGAATCCGCCCCCGGAAAGTAGTGGCAGCTGCGCAAGTTTCTGGGCAATGCCTACCTGAAACGGGTTCAGAGGGCTAAAAGCGGCGCCCACAGCCGCCGAGCCCAGACTAACGGCCGCCGCCGTGAGCGTGGGGTAGCCAATGCGGCGCATCAGAATCAGGAGCACGGGCACCAGCGGCACAATTTCCTCCTGCATGTTTTCCAGCGCGCCCATGGTGGCAAACAGCACCGAGATAATCGGAATGACGACAGCCTCGCGGCCCCGAAACTTAGTCAGCAGCCAATCGACACCGCTGCGCAGGGCGCCCGTTTGGTCTACCACCGTGAAAGCGCCGCCCGCCAGAAACACCAGAAAAATCACGGAAGCGGCGTCAATGAGTCCTTTCGGAATATCTACAATGGCCTGTAGGGGGCTAACTGGCGTAGCAGGCACGCGGTGGTAAGAGCCGGCCACTACCACGTCGCGGCCCGTGGCCACATCCGTATGGCGCTCAAATACGCCGGCCGGCAACACGTAGCTCAGCAGGCAAGCCAGCAAAATAAACCCCACCAAGAGCACCAGCGGGTGCGGAAAGCGAATCGTCTTCATCCCGCGAAGATGGGGAAATGAGCAATAAGGTAGGAATGGGCAGTGGATGCTCTAGCTCGTCATGCTGAGCCACAGGCGAAGTCCCTCGCGTGCTGACATCACTATGCTAGCCGTCATGCTTGATCTGGCGTCCGCTTGTCGAAGCATCTCTACCGCTTCGTTGCTGAGGCCTAGGCCACTTGATTAGTTAGAGGTAGAGATGCTTCGGGTGCGCTCAGCATGACGGTTACTCCTGCAAAGTGCTTCGCCTTCATCTCTGCAGGAGAGAATAAGTGGCATATTGGGTTTAGCCGTTTCGCATTATCTGTACCTCGGTATTTCGCCACTCCCGGAACCTGGCGGCGGTATCTTTGGGTTCTGCAAACCCATGAAACTCGACGCGTTTAAAGCCCTGCACCTGTACCGCCAGACGGAGCACCTGCGCAGCCACGGCCATCTGCTGGCCGAGCGCCGGCAGGATAGCTTCCGGTTGCGCCTCTTCGCGCTCGGTGATTTTTACGCCGAGGAGTGGCGTGTGTGGGACGAGGAGCGCGTGCTGTTCATTCACCTGTTTCAGCATCCCGTCGGCCTACGCGACTATCTGGAGCTTATTCGGCTGCCGAAGGAGTTCTAAGCCACTTGGCGCAGCAGGAAGTATAGTATTTACTATATTTTCAGCATGAAGCCTTCGCGTTTGCTGCCCGTACTGCTGGCCCTGCTCAAATTTCTTTCGGGATATCTGCTGGCTAGCTCGGCCTACGAGCTGCACCGCGATGAGTATCTGTACCTCAATTATGGGCAACACCTGGCCTGGGGCTACATAGAAGTTCCGCCCCTCACGGCCGCGCAAAGCTGGCTTACGCTGGCCATGGGCGGTGGGTATTTCTGGGTGAAGTTCTGGCCTCTGCTCTGGGGCAGCCTCACTATATATATAGTGGCTCGGGCCGCGCAGAGGCTGGGCGGCGGCACCTGGGCGGTGGTGCTGGCGGGCTTATGCTACTTACTAGGCGGGTTTTCACGGCTGAACTTCCTGTTCCAGCCGAACTCATTCGAGGTTTTTGCTTTCACGCTCTCCTGCTATTGGCTGATCCGGTATCAGCAGGAGCCCCGGTCGCGTTTCCTTTATGGGGTAGGTGCGGTGTTGGGGCTGGCTCTGCTGAATAAGTATTCCACGCTGTTTTTTCTGGCGGCGCTGGTGGGCAGCCTCCTGCTCACGCCCACCCGGCGGGTGCTGAGTACCCGTGCCTTCTGGCTTGGGGCCGGGCTGGCCCTGCTGCTGTGGCTCCCGAATATGGTGTGGCAGGTGCGCCACGGTATTCCGTTTCTGCACCACATGCAGGAGCTGCACGACACCCAACTGGTAAACGTATCATTGGCCGATTTCTGGAAAGACCAGGTGCTGATGTGCGTGTCCGCGGTGTGGGTGTGGGTACCGGGGCTGCTGGCCTTGCTGTTGTATAAGCCGTTTCGGGAGTACCGCGCTGTAGGCCTCATCTACTGCTTCGGGCTCCTGATTCTGAACTTGCTGCACGGCAAGAGCTACTACGCATTAGGATATTACCCAATTCTGTTTGCTGCCGGGGCCGTGTGGTGGGAGCAGCGGCTGCAGCACTGGCCTAGCGCGCAACGGTGGCTGCGGCCGGCGCTGCTGGTACTGCCGGTACTGCTAATGCTGCCACTGTATCCGTACCTGACCACGGTGTATGCGCCGGCGCATCTGGAAAAGCTGGGAGTGGCCTACCGCGGTATTGGGGTGTTGCGCTGGGAAGATGCCAAGGACCACCCGCTGCCCCAGGATTTTGCTGATATGCTGGGCTGGCAGGAACTCGCCGACAAAACCTGGCAGGCCTACCAGGCCTTGCCCGATTCTACACGGGCCCGCACGCTCATAAAGTGTGATAATTACGGGCAGGCGGGTGCCATCAACTATTTCAACCGCCACCGCGCCATGCCGGCTGCCACCAGCTTCAATGGCAGCTACCTGTACTGGTTTCCGCTGGTGCCCGCCCGGCCCTACCGGCATATGCTGCTCGTAGGCGAAGGCAACCCGACTGAGCTGGTTTCTTACTTTCAGGAGTTCCGGAAAATGGGCGAAATCACCAACCCTTACGCCCGCGAGAAAGGCACTTCCATCTACCTCGGCACCTACCCGAGTAAGGCAATTATGGCCCGCGTGTACCGGGAGCATCAGGAAGAGTTGGCGCAGTGGGAGGGGCCTACTCCCGATCAAAACGCTCCAGTAGCAGCGGGAAGATGATAACTTCGCCGTAGAGGGCGGCGGCAATAGAAAGCGAAGTGAGGAGGCCGAACAGGAAAACGGTTTGCAGGGAAGCCAGCATCATCACGGCATAGCCGCCAAACAGCACCGCGCTGGTGAGCACAATGGTAGGACCGACGTGCGCAATGGTGACGTGGCGGGCGGCATAGGGACCCAGGCCTGCGCGGCGCTGCTCCCGGTACGCATGAATGAAGTGTACGGTATCATCGGTGCAGAAGCTGAGCACGATGGCCGCAATGCTGGCCGTGGCGGTATCCAGCGCAATGCCGGCCCAGCCCATCACGCCCAGCAGTACCACCACCGGAAACACATTGGGAATCAGAGCCAGCAAAGCCAGCCGGAAGTTGCCCACGAAAGTCCACACCAGCCCCAGCACCAGCACAAACGACAGCAGCAGGCTGTTGGTCTGGGAAGTCGTGACGTAGTCGGTGATGCGGGCGTAGAGCGGCTGGTAGCCGGCGGGCCGCACATTGGCCACCGGGCCTAGCGTGTGGCGGGCCATGCGCAGCAGCGTATCGGTGGTGGCGGTGAGCTGCCGCGCCGAGAGCATTCGGCCCGAAACCGTGATGCGCCCCGTGCCCGAGGGCTTGTGCTCAAACTGGCCTAGCAGCTGCGGGTAGTCGTTTTGGAGGCGCGAAGCAATATCCTTCACGGCCCCTGACTGGCCTAGCAATTGCCCGCCCCGCGGCCCGTAGCGCGTTTCAAGCCCCGCCTGATACAGGGAATGAAAGCCAAATACTTCGCCGGCGCTGTGCAGGGTCCGGGCCGAATCGGAGAATGCCGCCGCTGCCCGTAGCACGGCTGGGCTGGAGAGCGAGTAGCCGGGGCGCGGCTCAACCAGCAGTTCCAGCGGCAGATACGGCCCCCAGGCGGCTTCCAGTGCTTGGTGGTCGCGCACCACGATGTTATCAGTTGGCAAATAGCCGAGCGTGTAGGTGTCGGCGCGCAGGCGGGTAGCGCCCCACAGGCCTAGGCCTACCAACACCACCGAAACCACTGTGGCCAGCCGCCGGTGCCGCAGCACAAAGCCGTAGAAAGCCACCAGCCGCGTGCTGGTGGTGTGCGTTGCGCGGGGGCTAGGGGCGGCATGGGGCAATAGCAAAACGCCCAACCCGAAGGTGAAAACCAGGCAGAGCGCAATGCCCAACGCCGCAAACACGCCAAACACGCGCAGAATGGCCATTGGGCTGCTGAGCAGGGCCAGAAACCCCGCCACCGTTGTGAGCATGGTGGCCAGACAAGGACGGGCGAGGTTACGCAGGGCCTGTAGGGTATCGGTGGGGCCGGTGCTGCCGGGCCCAGCAAGGTGGTTGCGCTCATTCACCACGTGCAGGGCATCCATGAGTCCCAGCAGAATAATGATAACCGGCAGCAGCACCGTCATGAGGTTAAGACGGTAGCCCAGCAGGCCATACAGGCCTAGCGTGATATAGGTGGCCAAGCCCACAATGCCCAGCGTGTACAGCAGCAGCCACAGATTGCGGTAAAGCAGCCAGAAAACCACAAACATCAGCACGTAGCCCAGGCCCAGAAACAGCCCAAAATCCTGCTGGGAAAGCGCATTGAGGCCCGCATACACCACGCCCACGCCGCCCAGCCAGGCGCGGCCTTTGGGTACATGCGCTTCCGTTAGTGTCCGCAACTGGCCTAGAATCTCGCCGCGGCGGTCATCAAAATCGGGGCTACTCCGCAGTACCACCAGCAGCCGGGCCGTACGATAATCGGGACTGAACAGCTGCGCTCGGAGCGTTGGCTGCCGCGCCAGGTAGCGCTGCACAGCTGCCGGAGTGGTGGTAGAATCCAGCAGCTGGCGGGCTGAGTGTAGGCCATCGGGCGCCGGCACGGAGGTAGTGCCCGCGCCGAGTACGGCCGCTACATCGGGGTGGTGCTCCAGGGCCTGGCTCAGCTGCCGCAGCCGCCGGAAGTTGCGCGACGTGAGCAGCGTAGCCGGGTCATGCACGCCAATGATAACCACCTCATCATTGCCGAAGCGTTGCTGAAAGGTGTGGTAGGCCACCAGGGCCGGGTCGCCTTCCAGAAACCAGGCAGAGAGTCTGTTATCAACCTGTACGCCGGCCTGCACACCTGGCCACAGTGCTACGCACGCAGCAGCTAAAGCGGCCAGAAACAGAAAGCGCCACTTGTAAAGCGAAGAAATCATAGAAGGGGGGTAGCGGCACCAACTGCGAAGTAGCCGATGCTGCCCCGAAGAAACCTGCTTTTATGGCCTTCATTCTGAAATAAGTACCGAATGAATGACTTTTCAACCAGATATTTTACGTGTTTAAAGGCCTTGTTAAGTGTTGTTATATGTCTGATATACAAGTAATTGAAAAGTATTGTAGGTGTGTTCTATTTAGACATTGACGCAATGCCTAATTTTCTATATACCGGTATCAGAGGCGCCATTCTTTCCCTATTGTTGCAAGCAGAAAGCCGCTCGTAAAATGCATTGGTTTTGCTAAGCTGTACGATAGGCAAAGGTGAAATAGGATGGAAATGACGACGTCCGAACTGTCATGCTGAGCGCAGTCGAAGCATCTCTACCTCTGACTAACCAACTGGCCTAGGCCTCTGCAACGAAGCGGTAGAGATGCTTCGACTGCGCTCAGCATGACAGTTTGTGTGGCAACGACACCACACCAAATGCTTCGCCTCCAACTCCACGTGACGGACTATTTTAGGCTGCTTACAATCCTCTCAACCTCGCTCCAATACCTCGAAACCCGTGACGCACGCCATGCTTTTTCCCGCTTCCCGCTCATTTGGGGCCTATTTGCAGGAGCGTTTTCCGCCTGTGAACATGGCGCTCTTTGCCATTGTGTTCCTGACGGTGCGGGCAGTGGTGGTGGCGGCCGGTGAGCCAGCGGGGTTTGGGTTGCGGGAGCTGTTGGGCATTGGGGCTACCATCTCATTCTTCTACCGGCTGCGGGTGTTTGATGAGGTGAAGGATTACGCCACCGACCTGGAGCATCATCCGCAGCGGGTGCTGCAAACGGGGCGCGTAACGTTGCCGCAGTTGGGGGCGGTGGCCGTGTTGGGCAGCCTTGGGGAGATGCTGTGGTCGTGGTGGATGGGACCGATGGCGCTGGCCGGATGGGGCATAGCCGTGGGCTACAGCCTGCTGATGCGCTACGAGTTTGGCGTAGGCCAGTGGCTGCGGCAACGGCTGGTGCTGTACGCCGGCACCCACCTGCTCGTGATGCCCCTCGTGATTTTGTGGCTCTGGTGGGCGCTGGCCGGCCCGGGTTACTTGCCGCAGGTGTTCTGGCTGCTGGCGGCCCTCAGCCTGCTGGGCGGACTGGCTTTCGAAATAGCGCGCAAAATTCGCCCCGCTGCCACCGAGGTGCCCGGCCTCGATTCTTACTCGCGGGAGCTGGGCTACGGCGGTGCCATTGGGGCGGTGTTGGTGGTGCTGCTGGCAGGGGTGCTGGTGCAGGCGCGGCTGCTGGCTTTGCTGCAGGCCGGGCCGGTGCCCCTGGTGGTGCTAGGCCTGCTTTACCTGCTCACGGCTGTGCATTATGTGTTGGCCTGGCGCCAGCCAGACACCGGGCGCCTGAAGAAAGCCGAGCTACTGACCTCCCTGTTCATGCTCGTCAGCTACGTTTCTATTCTCATCGAAATACATGGTCTAGGCCACCGCTTCGCCATCTAGCTGCCTATTTCCAGCACCATAAAACGCAGCACTCCGCTGCGTAAACTTCTGAGTCCCTCTGTGGGAACCACCGCCAGTTCAGCTACCACTCATGCTACTCCTCCCTCACACACCAGCCGCCGTGCGCCGCACCTACACACCAGGCGGGAAGGCGGCCGGACTGCAGAAATTGCAGGAACTAGGGCTGCCGGTGCCTCCCTTCGTAGTGCTGCCCGCTGAAACGTTCGAGCCCCGGCTACAGCCCCTGCCTACCACCCCTGAGGGCCTAGCACAACGCAGTAACGAGCTGCGCTCCTTTCAGTTATCGGCGTCAGATGCAGCGGCGCTAGATCATACTCTGGCCAGCTGGGGATTCCCTGAGCGGCCCGTAGTGGTGCGCTCCTCCGTCGCGGATGAAGATGGCGCCACCGCAGCCTTTGCCGGCCTCATGGATTCCTTCCTGAATCTTACTACGCTGCCTGATGTGCTGGCAGCTATTGGCGCTTGCGCGGCCAGTGCCTACTCAGAGCGGGCCGTGGCCTACCGTCAGCAAAAGGGCCTGCCGCTGGCCGCCCGCCCGGCAGTGGTTGTGCAGCGGCAGCTAACGGCAGAGGTGAGCGGGGTGCTGTTTACTACCTATCCGGAGTACCCGCTGTACGAGGCTATTCATGTGGTGCGGGGCTTTGGAGAAGGGCTGGTGGGCGGGCATTTCGATCCGCAGGAAACCTACCTAAGCAAGGCCACGGGCGCCGTGTGCGGGCAGCGCCAGCCGCTACAGCCAGAGCAGCTGGTGGCCGCTCCGAGTGGTTCGGGGTTATGTTTGGCGCCGGTACCGCCGAATCTGCAGGCCACCGAATGCCTCACGGCAGAGCAGCTGCAAAATCTGCACGAGGCGGCGCAGCTCCTGGAAAAGCACATGGGCCATCCGCAGGATGTGGAATTTGTGGTGGCCGAAGGCAAGGTGTGGCTGGTGCAGGCGCGGCCCATCACGCAGCCCATTCCGGAGGTGGTGGTCTATGATAACTCCAACATTCAGGAAAGCTACTGCGGCGTCACGACGCCCCTCACGTTCCGCTTTGCTCAGCGCGCCTACGCCACCGTGTATCGCCAAACGATGCGCGTACTAGGCCTGCCTCAGCACGTAATCGACGGGCATGAAACCGTGGTGACCCAGCTGCTGGGCCTGGTGCAGGGGCGCATTTATTACCACATCAACCACTGGTACCAGGGTCTGCTGCTGCTGCCATCATTCCGCCAGAACAAGGAGGATATGGAGCGCATGATGGGCCTGGAAGAACCCGCAGATGTAGTGCAAACTCGCGTGCGGAGCCTCCCGGAACGCCTCCGGATGCTGCCGCGCCTGCTGCTGAACCTGAGCCGGCTGCTGCGTGCTTTCCAGCAGTTGCCCAAGCAGATTACCCGCTTTCAAGCCAACTTCCAGACTCACTATGCGCGTTTCTATCAGCTGACCCTACCCACTCTTTCGGGAGCAGAGTTGCTGGCCGAAAAAGCGCGCCTCGATGCCGGTTTGCTGCAGCAGTGGACCACACCCATCGTGAATGATTTTCGGGTGATGATGGCCAACGGCCGCGCCCTACGCCAGCTCCGCCGCAGTGGCCTAGGCCACCCCGAGGAGTTTCTGCACCGCTACCTCTCAGGCGACGATACGCTGCCAAGTGCCCAGATGCCGCGCCTCATGCAGCAGTTGGCCCAGCAGACCGCTGCCCATCCCAATCTACGCGCCCTGATACTAGCACTGCCCCCCGATGTGCACACCCAGGTAGGCTACCTCGCGCCAGCTTTTCATGCGTCCGCCACCGAGTTCATTCAGCAATACGGCGACCGGACCGTGGGCGAGCTGAAGCTCGAAACCCGCACCATGCGCCTGGAACCGCGCATCTTCTATCAATACCTACGCAACTACCTGGTGGGCCCCAGCAGCCTCAGCACGGCATTGCCTGGTGGTGGCACACCGTTGAGCCAAAGCGCCGACGCCGATCTGGCCCAAGCCCTGCTAGGCCACTCCTGGTGGCAGCGCCGCCAGACGCGCAAGGCCCTAGGCCAGTTGCGCAGCGCCATTCATGCCCGCGAGGCCCTGCGTCTGGAGCGTACCCGGCTGTTCGGAATGTATCGGGCGCTGTACCTGGCCGCCGGGGAGCTACTGGCAAACACAGGTGGCCTGGCCACGGCCCGCGACGTCTTTTACCTGACAGAAGATGAAATTGACTCGGCTCTACAGCCCCAGAAAAATGCGCCGGTAGCTAATTATCAGCCTTTGGTAACGCTTCGGAAAGCAGAGTTTGCGGCCTATGCGCAGGTAGAGGTTCCGGCTCGTGTGACCGTTCCGGCAGCGCCCTCTTTCACGGCGCAACCAGACCTGAGCTCCGACGCAAGTAGCGTAGGCCACTTGCGCGGCACCGGCTGCGTGGCGGGCGTGGTGGAAGGTGAAGTATTGGTGATCCGCGGCCCCGAGGACAACCTGGATGTGGCGGGCAAGATTGTGTGTGCCCTGCGCACCGACCCCGGCTGGGCCGTGCTGTTTCCCAACTGCCGCGCCGTGGCCATTGAGAAGGGTTCCGCGCTTTCGCACTCCGTTATTCTGCTCCGCGAGTTGGGCATCCCGACCATCATCAACGTACCCCGTCTCACCGCCAGCCTGCAATCTGGCCAGCACGTGCGCTTTGATGGCGCTGCTGGTGAGCTACTGGTGCTGGCGGAAAGCGAGTAGTAATCCTGTCTGTCATGCTGAGCTTGCCGAAGCATCTCTACCGCTTCGTTGAGTTGATCCTAGGCCAGTTGATTAGCCAGCGGTAGAGATGCTTCGGCAAGCGGACGCCAGATGAAGCATAACGTTCTTTTTCATGACGTTCTCTTTCAAGTAATACTATCACGTCCACGAAGCCGCCACCATATCAACCTGTTTAGTCGCTCTATGGATACCAGTTTACTACACGCTTCTCCTTATTATGGCATGCTGCCGGCTGGCTTTTTTGAGGTGGCCGCACCGGCGCAGTCCACGCGCCCGGATAGGCAGGCATTGGCTGCTTTGTTTGCCGAAGAGGCCGAGCGCTATGATATCGTTTTCTATACTGATAATAGGCACGTGCGGCTTGTAGGCCTGTTTCCGAAGGAAGGCGGAGAGGCCCGATTCGGGTTTTGGGAAACCACTCCCGATGCCGCCGCCAATGCCCGCGCCTTTGCGGCGCTGGAAGCGGAAGCCCGCCGCCGGAACTGCCCGGCCATCACCGGACCCCTGGACTTCAACACGTTCCAACGGTACCGGCTGCGGCTGGGTGCGGCGCCTTCCTGGGGGCGCTTCGACCGGGAGCCCGTCAACCCGGCTTACTATCCTGAGTTGCTGGTAGGGCTCGGTTTTCAGGCGCATCTTACCTTCGAGAGCCGCCTGATCAGGCCCGAAACCGTGCCCGCGGTGTACCTGGAAAAACAGCCGCTGCTGGATGCGCTGGCCGCCATGCCGTTTGACTTTCTGCCCCTCACCGCTGAGACGTGGCCGCACTACGAAGCAGAATTGTTCGAGTTGGTGCAGGCGGTTTTCGGGGCTAATCCGGCGTACCGGGCGGTGTCGGGGGCGCAGTTTCGGGCGTTGTACAACAGCACGTATGCCGCCGGGCTGTGCCCGCATACCTCGGTGCTGCTGCGCGAGAAAGATTCCGGGCAGCTGGCGGCCCTCAGTCTGTGCCAGCCCAACTACGCCCCGCTAGGCCTGCCTGCCGCGCTACCGCCCAATTTTCAGCGCGACTACCCCAAGCTCACGGCTCCCACGCTGCTGGCCAAAACCGTTGGCGTACACCCCAGCTTCCGCAACCGCGGCCTCATGAATGCCCTGGGCGCCTACGGTATGGTGCACTTCCGCGAGTGGTATCAGCAGGTGATTTTCTGCCTGATGCGAACCGATAACTTCTCCCTGCACTTCACGGATGGTCTCCCCGCCGAAACCGCTCATTACGCGCTGTATCGAAAGGAGCTATAAAACAACGCTGGGGCATCAGCCTAAGCTACAGCAGTTATTCTAGCCGTGCAGTCGGCGTGATCCCACCCCCGGTCAACGGAGACAAGCGCTGGTTTAAATAGCACGTCATCCTGAGCAGAGCGAAGGATCTTTTCACGTCAGCACGAAGCGCTAGGCCAGTCGTTCCAGCCTTAGAAGATCCTTCGCTCCGCTCAGGATGACGTGCTTTAATAAAAGCAGATTCAAGAATAAATCAGCTGTGCGATACTTGATGATGCTACGCCGCGGCTACTTCCTGTGGCGCGGCTACCGGCTGGGGTAAAAACTCTTCCAGTGTGTCAAAAAAACTGTTGACTACGCGGGGTAGAAAAGGGTAGGGGCTCACGGCGTGGGCCATCAGGTACATGCCCAGGCGATGCAAGCCGAAGTTCAGCGCAGCCACTCCGAAAGTATGGCGGAAGGCCTCGGCATCGGGGTAGGCGCCGGTGAGCTGGTGGAGCTGCTGGCGGTAATACTCCAGGTAAGTGCCGCGCAGGGCGTAGCGGTCGGTATCCAGCACAAAGCAGAGCAGCTCGGCTACATCGTAGTGCGGCACGTGGTAGGTGGCCAGCTCCCAGTCGTAGGCCACGAACTGCAGCTCCCCGGCTGGCGTACGGCGGAAGCAGGTGTTGCGCGGATTCAGGTCGTTGTGGATGAGGGTGTGAGGCTCGGCCGCCAGCGTGGCCGCGTGCTGCGGTAAGTCGGCCAGGGCCTGGCGGAGGTGGCCTACGCGACTGGCGGAATACAGCTCAGGGAAGTGCGTGGCGGCGCTGTCGAGTAAAGCGTGCCAGAGGGGCTTCTGCTCCAGCAGATACGCGGGGCCGGCACACTCGCCGTTGGCCAAAGCAGGCAACCGAGCTGGAGTGTGGAGGTGGCCGGCGTGCCAGGTGGCCAGCTGGGTGAGGGCCGCGCGCAGGTGGGCATCGGTCCAGCGTTCGGGGTGCATCACGGAGTCCAGCAGCTCCACTTCTTCCAGAAATTCCATCAGCACCACATACACGCCGTGCTCCTCATCGGCATACAGGCCCCAGATTTCGGGTAGCAGCGGGTGGCCGGCATGCTGCTCGTACACAGCTAGTTCGCGCCCGTGCGTATCGGCAAAGCCAGTGCGAAATGTGTAGGCCGGGTAGCGGGAGGCCAATGGTTCGCCGGTGGCCTGGGCCAGGCTTGCGAGCATAGCCGCTACCTCCGCGCCGGGGGGCTTCAGCTTCAGCACCAGGCGCCGCGAGTGGGTGTGGCCGGCACTACTCCAGGTTATTTCTACGCCGAAGTGGCCTACGGGCCGGGCCGCGTGCCCCGCCGTGAGCACCGCCAGAATACTGGCCGAGTTATCTACCGCAAAAGGGCGCACGTGCAGCACGCGTAATTCGGCATCGGCACCGGGTTGGGCGCGCAGCAGGCTTTCCAGAAATGCAGGCGCAAAATAATGGGCAGGATCCATGGCGGAAAAAGGCAAGGCGTGAAACGAAAGGGGCTGACGCATAAGGACTAAGCTGCTGCTCAGAAGCGCACGTAGGCCAGTGGCCTGGGCTGCTCCACCGGTACTGGCATGCGCTGAGAATCGAAAACGCGCACACTGCGGAAGTAGAAGCAGCCATCGGAAGCAGTGAGGTCCTGAGCCAGATCCTGGACGAGGGGTAGGCCAGTCTCGGCCTCGCCCTGCGGCTGCAGCAGGTTCCAGAACACCAGCCGCAACGGCCGCTTCGGGTCGTGGAGCAGCGCCTGCGATACGTGCTGAAACTCGGCAGCACTCACGTACTCGAAGATGTTGGAGAGGCTGGCTTTCGTGACATGACGACCCGCGGGCGACAGCAGGAAATCGATGGCCTCTCCCTCCCGAATCTGGAGGCGCGGGAGCCGCTCGCGCAGGGCCGCAAAGTTGTGGGCCTGATAGCAGGGCGGAAGCAGACTTTCGGGAAGCGCATCGGGCCCGAAAATGAAGAAGCGCAGGAAGAAGTTGTCGCGGGCCAGCTGGGTGCGCAGCTGGTGGCGCAGGCGCTCATAAAACGCCTCCCCACCCGATTCGGGCGCATAGCGGAACAGCTGTGGGTCGCGCCCTTTGCTGAGATTGGCCTCATCAAAATACCGGATAAACTGCGTCTGGAATACGGTGCCGTGCAATTCGCGCTCAAAAAAATCAGTTTGAGCACTCACGGTGCTGAAGCCGAACAGCTGGCACAGCGCTGCCTGCGTGGCAGCGTCCAGGCTCGGCAAAAAGCCGGTCAGGTAGGTTTCCAGGCGGCCCGCCGTGAGTAGTCCGCCCGGATGGCTGCTGAAAAAAGGCGCCCAGTAATGGCGCAGCACGGTAGGCAGCGAAGGCGCCACCTCCGCCCAGGTAGCAGCCACCTGCGCCGGCCCCTGTAGGCCTAGCAATGCCTGAAACACCTCCGCCGAGTGATACTTGATCAGGTAGCACTTAAAGGACAGCAGGTGGTTTTGCACCGGGTTCAGGTCAAGAGCCGTGACGCGCCGGGGGCCGGCCAGCAGGGCGTTGAGCGCATTGCAGCCCGCCGAGGTTATCACCAGTACTTCATCGGTGGGGCTGAGGTTGAGGGCTTGGTAGAGCGTGCGGCTGTCTTCCCACACCAAGGAGTAGCGGACACGGTCGAGGGCGACGTTGTAGAACTCGGAATTCATGGCAGAGAGCAGATACAGGAGAAGACGAAAGGAGGAGCCGGAAAGCCCGACCGGAGTTGCAGCCCAGCGGCGCTAGGCCAGTTGGGAATAAAGGATCTTGGAGTGATGCCGCCCATCTACTGGCAGCTCTGCTCGAAAGAGAAATTCAATGCCCAAATCTGAGGGGAACCACTGGCTTAGCACTTTCCGCAAGGCCGGTTCCAGATCAGCGGGGCCCTGCACATACACTCTAAAGCCTTCAGCAAAAGGGCATGCAGCCACCCGCTCAGCGCCGCAAACCTCGCTCAGGGCGTGCTCCAGCTGATAGTGCTGCACCCCGGCCACCAGGGTTTCGTTGCCTTTGCGGCCCGTGAGCACCAACTGGTGCTGGTCGTTGAGGTAGCCAAAGTCGCCGGTCAGGAACCACTCTGAGCCGGTCACAGCTACGTGCGGGCCGCGCACAGCCAGTTCGCCCACCTCGGCCCAGGTGCCCGCCGGCGTCCGAACGTGGCCTAGCGGGCGCAATTCCCAAGTCAGCTCGGGCCGCAGGTGGCCTACGCAGTAGCCGGCAGCGGCTGGAGGAGCAGGAGCCGCTGCCGCATCGCGGATGGCCAGCGGCTCCGCTTCCGAAGAACCATAAATAACGAGACGCCGGGCCGCCGGGAAAAAGGGCTGCAAGGCCAGCAGCAGGGCTTCCGGCACCGGCGAGCCACCGATGCCCAGTGCCACCACGGCCGGGAAAGCAGCGGGGTGCTGCTCCAAATAATGCAGCAGGCGGCGGAAGTAAAACACGTTGCCGGTGAGCGTATGGATGCGGCCGGTGCCCAGCTGTGCCACTACCGCGGCTGGCTCCAGGCGGCGCACATCCAGGGCTGGCACGGCGGGCAGCACGCTGGTAACGCCGGCGGCTAGGTTGTGCAGCAGCACATTGGGGAACAGCGGAAAATCGTGCTGGCCGGGCAGGGGCGGAAAGGCGGCTTTGAGTACCTCATGCTGCGCCCGCAACACCGCATGCGTCCGGACTACCGTTTTGGGTGAGCCGCCCGTAGAGCCCGAACTGTGCGAAATAAGCGCGGCCTGCGTAGGCAGCACCGGCTGCGGCAGCAAAGCCGGCGCCACGGCTTTTTCCACTGCCGGTGCGGCCAGCAGCCGCAACCCCCGGAGCCGCGTGAGCAGGCGCGCCCAGGTGGGCACCGTTTCGGCCACCAGGCCTACCCGAATACCTTGTTGCTGCGCCAGCTTCCGCAGACTTTTAGCCGTGCTGCCAGCCGGAGGAAGCACCGGTATCGCGCCCACTGCCAACAGGCCTAGCAGCCCACTGAGCAGCGCGGGGCCCACGGGCAGCGCCAGAAGCACCTTCTGCCCGGGCCGCACGCCCTGGCGGAGCAGGTGCGCCCCTACACTTCCAATGCGTGCCAACAGGTGCTGGCCAGTATCGGGGGTGGGGGCGGGAGTGCCGGGAAGAGCTGGCCAGTGCACCCACTCCCGCCCGGGCTGGGCGGTGAGGTTGGCGTGAATCAACTCATAGAAATTGGCAGACATAGCAACGGGCGCGGGGGCAAAATCAAGAAGGGAAACAGGCCGCCAGGAGGTAGCCGAAGCGTGTTTCAAATGGAGCGTTATTCCGACCCGAATCAAAACCACAACCCGCTTATTCCTGACTTTTCAGTTAGGTGCTTCCGGTAAGTAGAAACCTGTTTTCTGGCTCAGAATGACACAAAAAAGTCCCGGTAGCTGGTGGCTGCCGGGACTTTAAGCGAAGTATAAATTCTGGCGAATATATCAGGGGCGCTCAACTTCCAGAATCTGCTCCTTCGTGAGCATGATGTTGAGGTCGTAGCGGGTGAGCTCTACCGGCTCGGCGGCGTAGAACTCGGGCTTGTCGAGCTTCTCTACTTCGCGCTGGCTTTCCATCTCGTAGTTGTTCGGGAGCAGCTTCACGCTATTGCCCGTTACATCCTGCACCTTGAGCAGGGAGTAGTGCCCATTTTCCGTCCGGATGTGGTATAGGTCGCCTTTGTGAGGGGTTTCCACAAAGAGCTGAGTATCCTTCTGGCTGGTGCCGTGTAGCACCAAACCCGATAGCACCGTGAGCAACAGCAGCGCTAGGCCACTAAAGTGCCAGCCCGGTACGCGCACTTGTTGCTGCACCTGCAGCATCGTCTGTTTCAGGGCCGGGTCCATTTCCTGGGGCTGTAGCACCTGCCGGCAATGGCGGCACTCGGCGGCGCCGGTTTTGCCCAGCGAAAACATGGGGACCCAGTAGAGATGGGCGTAGCGCCCGAAAATGCTCACCCGCCGGCTGTTGGGGGCGGCGCAGGTGGGGCAGGCGCCAGGTACGGGCTCAGTAACCAGGTGGGATGCGCGGTGGCCGTAAATGATCATGGGGAGCGGAAAGGCAGGCTAGTTGCCAGGGCGTGGAGTGGGAGTCTGCCGCCGACTGGCCTAGGCCTGCTACATATGTTAGGTGCATAATATTCGGCTTTTTGAACCGAATTTCCATACTTCTGCCCCGAAAATGTGGCTTAGCGCTGCTGCGCGAACCGCTGCCCGAAAAAGTCGCCGGAATTCCAGGTGGGTCGGGCGGGGTTTTGCGCCACCAGATACCCGATCAGGAAGTTCAGCTGCACGTATTTCTTGCCAGCTTCAAAGTCGAAAACACCGCTGGTATCGTCTTGGGGCTTGTGGTAGGTGACGGCCCGCCATTTCTGCACCTGCTCGCTGAGGTTGTTCTTGCCATCGGCGGTGCGGTTGCCGTATTTGATGTGCAGGGCCGGAATTCCCTGCATCACGAAGCTATACTGATCGGAGCGGATAAAGCGGTTCTGGTCGGGCTCGGGGTCGGCCTCTACCGTCAGGCCCAGATATTGCGCCGCTTCCGCTACGGGCTGGCTGAGAGTGGAGTGCTGGGCGCCCAGCGGCACCACCGAGAGCAGGGGCGCAATGATAGTAGGCATATCAGTATTCACATCGGCCACAATGTTGGCTTTGGGCACCGTCGGGTTGGAGGCAAAGTACGCCGAGCCCAGCAGGCCCAGCTCCTCGCCGGTTTGCAGCACAAACAGCAAACTGCGGCTGGGCTTCTGCTTGAGGTGGGAGTAAATGTTGGCTATTTCCAGCACCGAGGCCGCACCGGACGCGTTGTCATGGGCGCCGTTATAAATAGAGTCGCCATTGACGGGGGCGGCCACGCCCAGGTGGTCGAGGTGGGCGGAGTGCACCACGTATTCGTCGCGCAGCTTCGCATCGGAGCCCGTGATTTTGCCTACCACATTGTAGCTATCGAAATCCTGGTAGGCAGAGCGGTACTCGGCGCGCAGGGTGGTAGGCAGTGCTGCCGAGGCCGGCTTGCCCTGCCGCAGCGCTGCCAGCACCTGCCCCGAGTCGAGGGCGGCGGTGCGCAGCAGGTTCTGGAAGGCGCTGGCCCCCAGGTTGCCGACCACCTGCAGGCCTACGTTCGGGATAAACGTGCGCGAAACCGCCACCTTACCTTCCGCATTCAGTACACTGGTGGTAATGCGCTTGGTGGTAGGCGAGGGGGCAGTGCGCGGGGCTACGGTGGCCGCTACCAGCACGCCTACCGCGCCATGGCGGGCGGCGTTTTGCATGGTCATGAGCAAATCCTGACTGGCCGCTGCTACAGTGCTCGGGAAGTTGCGTGGAGCGCCGCGCACAATCATCACCAGCTTGCCTTTCACATCGAGGCCGGCGTAGTCATCGTAGCCCAGCTCGGGCGCGCTGATACCGTAGCCCGCAAATGCCACCGGCGCCTCTACCGTGGCGGCAGGCTGCTCTGGGTGAGGATTGAACACGAAATCGGTGGCGTAGGCCAGGGGTTGCGGACTGGAGCCCGGCGCTGCATCGCGGCGGGTGAGGGTAGCGCCGAGCAGGGCCGTGGCCCGGCGCAGACGGACCCGTTGCACGTAGGTGCCGTTTTCGCCGGCTGGCTCTACGCCCAGCTGGCGCAATTGTGCCGTTACGTACTCAACGGCCATCTGATAGCCCGGTGTGCCAGCCTGCCGACCCTGGAGCTTATCATCGGCCAAATACCAGATGTGGGATTTGATAGCCTCGGGGCGCACCTTGCTGAGGGCGCGGGCCACTTTTTTCGGGACGGGAGACGGCTGGGTAGGTTGGGCCGCCGCCGGAAGCGCCAGCAGCGAAGCCGCTGCCAGAAGGAGAGCTGCTAATTTCATAGGCCCAAAATACACAGCTCGGCCTTACCGCGTGGCATTGGCTGCCGGTATAGGGTCCAACTGGCCTAGCCAGGCTGGTAATGCCGGCCAAGATACAGGTGGCCGGCATTACGATTTTACGGAATGGCCTGACACAACAAGAGAGGCCTAGGCCTCTCTTGTTGTGGTGTGAAAGTCAGATTAAGCTACCGTAGAGGTTTCTACCGCTTGAAGCAGGTCCTCAATGCGGGTAGCGTGGGTGTCTATGCGTTCCAGGCCGGCGCGGGCCTCCTCTATTTGGCCGCGTTGGTACTGCTGCACCAAAGAGCGGGCCGTATCCAGCATGCGCGTTAGCTCAAACTGCAGCTGCTGCACTGCCGGCACGGTGCCGTAGCGCGGTTTCACTACCGCCTCCAGCCACTCGCCCAGCGGATTTTGGCGAAGGGAAAATAGCGCCTCATCGGGCTCTCGCACGCCATACAGCACCGAGCGAAGCCGGGATTTGAACAGCACCTGTTTAATCCGGGCCTGTTGAAAATCCAGGTTGGTTATGTCCATACTACGAAGAATAGTTGCCCGAAAGCAGGGTGGGAAACTATTTTATTGAACATTCTTTCCTGCATCTTCCAAGGCCAGCCGGGCCTTTACGAGGTCCGTTACATCGAAGGCAAACACGGTGATACCCGCTTTCTGCCCGCTTTCCTTGAACTGCTGATAGGTGAAATTGAGGAAGCGCCGCTGCAGCTGTCCGCTGCCATCCAGATCCAGCATAATGGACTGCTCATTGCCGATAAAGGTCTCGCCCGTGTTGTATACGCCATCTAGTAAGCCCACAAATCCTTGCTCAATCACTTCCGGCAGAGCTTCCGCTACGGTGCGGCCCACCAGCTCGCGGTGCGGAAACAGCTTCTGGTACTCGGGGTTCACAAACTCGAAACGGTGCTCGGGGCCACGCAGAATGCAGATCATGGCTGGCGTCTGCATGAACAGGTTGAAGAACGTCTCGCGCTGCTGATTGGCCAGCTGGTAGGCCTGGTAGGCCTGGTCGGAGAGGAGGGCCTGCTGCTCGTTGGTTTCCAGCAGTTCCTGCACCAGCTGCTTCTGATCCTGAATATCGGTTCCGCCACCAACCCACATCGTAATCTGGCCATTGGCATCTACGCGGGGCAGGCCGCGCATAAGCAGCCAGCGGTACTGCCCGTCGTGGCGGCGCAGGCGGTATTCTACCTGGTACGGTTGCCCGGTGGCAATAGCTGTCTGCCAGAGATGGCGTACGCGCTCCTGGTCCTCGGGGTGGATGTTCTCCATCCAGTTGTTGTTCAGCTCTGCCTCCAGGGGACGCCCCGTAAACTGCAGCCAGCGCGAGTTGAAGTAGTCCCGCTCACCGGTAGGGGTGGCCGTCCAGACCAGAATCGGAACAGACTCCTGCACGAACCGCATCCGGTCCTGGCTTTCGGCCAGCTCGCGCCGGGTTTGCTCGGCCTGGAGCTGGGCGCGGTACTGCTCCGTTACATCCTGCGTGCGCTGCAGAATAAATTGCAGTTCACCTTGCGGGCTGAGAATAGGGTAGTGGGTAGCCTCCCAGTACAGCTCCTCTAGGCCACCTCCTTGTTCAGCGGGGCGCTCCAGGTCGTACCGGATCAGGGGCATAGTGTGCGGCTCCAGGTGCCGACGTACGTGCTCGTGCGATTCCCGGATAACGGCAGCCGACTGCTCATCGGTAGCGGGGAAGGCTTCGAAAAAGGGCTTGTCTACGACTTCCTCCCGGCTTTTCAGCGACACCGCTACGTGGCTGTCGGTGTTGTCGATGATGGTTGCCTCAGCGTTTGGGGCAATGAGCAGGAAATTTTCGGGCAGCGAGTGAAACAGGTACTGATAGTCAACTGGAAAAGCGGACGCAGGCATAAGGTAGGAAAGGCGGTAGTTGTGGGATAAACAAGGGCGCTGCCACTGCAGGCAAGGGCAGAAAAACAGCAGCCAAAGAGTAGCTCTGTTACTAGGCTAAAGGCGCTGCAAAGGATAATACAATGCGTCTGGCACGAACCCAATCAGAAGGCTTGAGTAGGCAAAGGTCAGCAAAAAGAAGAGACAATCTATTCTTGATAGTTGAGCTCGGTGTTCTGCCAGTTGAACGGCTAAATTGCCAAGCTGAACAGTAAAATCAGAAGTAAGAAGCCCCTAGGCCAGGTTACGCCCGCACCATATGAATGTGCGGAATACCATCTTCCAGGTAGCCTTCACCCACCTGCTGAAAGTCGAAGCTCTCGTAAAAGTCCTGCAGGTAAAGCTGCGCCCCTATCTGGATGGGCTGCTCGCCGAACAGCGTACCAACAGCCGCTATAGATTGCCGCAGCAACTCGCGCCCCAGCCCAAAACGCCGCGCCTTTGGGCTCACAACCACGCGCCCAATACTGGCCTCGGGGTAGCTGATGCCGGCCCCGAACAGGCGCGTGTAGGCCACTAGCTCGCCCTCTTCGGAGTGGCCTAGCAGGTGGTAGGCCACCTGGTCCTGGCCATCAATGTCCTGGAAAGCACAGGTTTGCTCCACCACAAACACTTCGGAGCGCAGCTGCAGCAGGGCATAGAGTTCCGTAAGGGTGAGGGCGTGAAAGGGCTTGGAGGTCCAGGTGAGCGTCATGACGGGAGAGAAGGTGTGGTGTAAGCAGAAGGTCTACAAAGATTGGCGTTAATCCTTACAGACCGGCGTGTGGGGCAACATTGAATGGAAATCAACCCACAGAAACCAGCCTCAATAGAGGGCCTATCAGACGATAGGGTATATTGAGTGCAGGCTCGTCCAGCACCTTCTTCATGGGAGAAGTCAGAGCCAATGGAACCCAAAAATGACCCCAAGGCAGGCTATGCAGAACAGACAAGTACAGCTCAGACAAACCCAAACTGCTGACCTGGAATACCTCTTTCAACTTCAGCAGGACAAGGAGGCTACGTATTTGGCTGCCTTTACTCCGCCAGACCACAGTTCTAAAGAGGCATACCTTGAAAAATTCACCAGGTTTCTGCAGGGCCCCACCATCCATATGCTGACGATTTTGGTGGATGAAGGCATTGCCGGCAGCATTGCAAAGTTTGAAATACACGGCGACGCAGAAATTACCTACTGGATAGGCCGAAGCTTCTGGGGCGAAGGAATTGCAACAGCCGCGCTAAAGGAATTGCTGGTCATCGAAAGTACACGGCCTATTTTCGGTCGAGTGGCATTTGATAATATAGGCTCGCAGAAAGTGTTGGAGAAGTGTGGTTTTCTGAAAATCGGCACCGACAAGGGGTTCGCCAATGCGCGGCAGACAGAAGTGGAAGAGTTTATCTATAAGCTGTCCTGAGAAGTACCCGAATCTATGGCGGCTGCCTAGTTGAGTTGGAGCCGTTGGTGAGACGGTATGCTATGGCTAGCCAGTGCAGTGGGCTTAAGGAATACCCTACACAATGGATGGGTACGGCCAACTGAATTACATGCGAAGACGGCTGGAAGGCGTATAACCCTTTCCTACGCTAGGCCATATCTGGTCACTCAACCAACATAATTCGCATGGACTATATCCGCTTGGGGGCCACAGGCCTCAAGGTTTCCAAAATATGCTTGGGCACCATGACCTACGGCACGCCCACCGACCGCTGGCCCTGGGCCCTGAACGAGGAGCAGAGCCGCCCGTTCATCCAGAAAGCCCTGGAGCTGGGCATCAACTTCTTCGACACGGCCGACGTGTACTCCAACGGCGCCAGCGAGGAAGTAGTAGGCCGCGCCCTGCGCGACTTCTCTACCCGCGACGAAGTGGTGATTGCCACCAAAGTGTTCAACCCGATGGGGCCAGGCCAGAACGATAAAGGCCTTTCGCGCAAGCACATTATGAGTGCCATTGATGCCAGCCTCAAGCGTCTGGGCACCGATTACGTGGATCTCTACCAGATTCACCGCTGGGATTACGACACGCCCATTGAGGAAACCCTGGAGGCCCTGCACGACGTGGTGAAGGCCGGTAAAGCCCGCTACATTGGGGCCAGCAGCATGTTTGCGTGGCAATTCGCACAGGCCTTGTATCTGGCCGATAAACACAACTGGACGCGCTTCGTGAGCATGCAGCCGCACTACAACCTGGTGTACCGGGAGGAGGAACGCGAAATGCTGCCGCTGTGCCAGGACCAGAATATCGGCGTGATTCCGTGGTCGCCGCTGGCGCGGGGGCTGCTCACCGGCAAGCGCACCAAGGAGCGCAACGAAACTGAGCGCGCCCGCACCGATGCCTTCGGCAAAAGCCTCTACAGCCGCGACGATGACTTTACGGTGGCCGACCGTGTAACGGAAATAGCCGAAGCCCGCGGCCTGCCGAACGCGCAAATTGCCCTGGCCTGGATGCTCTCGAAGCCCGTCATCACGGCGCCCATTGTGGGAGCCAGCAAGCCGGGGCACCTGGAGGATGCTGTGGCGGCGCTGTCGGTGCAGCTTTCGGAGGAAGAAATCCGGCGGCTGGAAGAGCCGTACCAGCCGCATCCGGTGCTCGGGTTTTCCTGAGTTGCCCGTAGGGGTTGCCTAGGCCACCCTGGCACCTTCTGCGGCTGGCGTACGTTCGGGAAGTGTGGCTTCCTGATAAGGGAGCTGCGCTTCTCTGATCTTTATCTTCAATACCTATGAAAGCTTCTGTGTTTGTAGTTATGCTGGCGCTGGCGGGTTGCGCGGCGGAGCAGCCCAAAGCCACCTATCAGCAGCCTAACGCCAATTTTGCGGCCTACAAAACGTATAATTTCATGGACGTGAAAGCGCGCCAGCAAGGCGAGGCGCCCACCTACATTACGGGCGTGCCGGAGCTGAAAGAGGCCGTGCGCCAGGAGCTGGAACGGCGCGGCTATCAGCAGTCTGCCACCCCCGATTTGTGGGTGAATATCGGCGTTGTGACGGAGGACAAGGTGCAGACCCGCGAAACGAACATCCGGGATGCGCCCCGCTACATTGGGCAGCGCAACTATCACTGGCAGAGCGAGCAGGTGGTGGTGAATAAGTACTCGCAGGGCACCGCTTCTATTGAGCTGGTAGATGCCGCCCGCAACGAGCGGGTGTGGGAAGGCACGCTCACCAGCATTCTGGCCCGCAACGCCGATAAGCGCGCCAAGCGCATCGACAAAGCCACTGCCGAGCTGTTCGCCACCTATCCGGTGCCGGCCCGATAGCCACACTGGCTACATTGGCCGGAGCCTGGCAATTCTTTTACCACAAGCCTCGGCAGTTGCTGGGGCTTGTGGCATTTATGGGGGTGGCCTAGGCCACTCCTTGCAGGCATAGCAGCGGCTAACGACTGATTTTATGGGGTGGAAGGGGGGAGTGAAAACTGGCCTACCGATAAAGTTTTTGGCTATTGTGGGCAGTTGGGCTATCGGGAACGTTTGCGAATGACTACCGCAAACGATTAGATAGTTTATCTGGCCTAGCAACTGTTTAGCAGCGGTTTGGCAACTATTGCAGGCGTCTATATTTGGTGGCGCTGGTATCGGCCAGCAGACCTGCACTACCACTCTCACCCTCTTTTCCGCTGCCTTTGAAACGTATGTCTCACTTCCTGCTGAAGCCGACTCTGCCTGCCCTGGCCGTGCTGGCCCTGCTTGGCGCCTGCCAGAGCAACCCGTCTTCCACCGAAAGCGCTGCCTCTAAAGCTGCCGATGCCAATCGGGAAGCGGCGGGCACCAACGATAAGAAGTATCTGTCGGAGCCCCTGATCAAGGAAATCTACACCGCCGACCCCTCGGCGCACATCTTCAACGGCAAAATCTACATCTACCCCTCGCACGATATCGAAACGGGGATGCCGGAAAACGATAACGGCGACCATTTTGCCATGCGCGACTACCACATTCTGTCCATGGACAGTATTGGCGGCAAGGTGACTGACCACGGCGTAGCACTCGATATCAAGGATATTCCGTGGGCCGGCCGCCAACTGTGGGCGCCCGATGCGGCGTTTAAGAACGGCACGTACTATCTGTACTTCCCCGTCAAGGATAAGCAGGATATCTTCCGGATTGGCGTGGCCACCAGCAAGTCGCCCACGGGGCCGTTCAAAGCCGAGCCCAAACCCATTGCGGGTAGCCTGAGTATCGACCCCGCCGTGTTTACGGATACTGATGGCAGTACCTACATGTACATGGGCGGCATCTGGGGCGGACAGCTTCAGCGCTGGCGCACCGGCAAGTACGATGGTAGCAAGCCGAAAGAGCAGGAACCAGCTGCCAATGAGCCGTCAGTGGGGCCACGCGTTGCCAAACTAAGCAAAGACATGCTGAGCTTCGCTGAGCCCGTGAAAGAGGTGAAAATCCTCGATCAGGATGGTAAAGTGCTGCTTTCCGGCGACAACCAGCGCCGCTTCTTCGAGGGCGCCTGGATGCATAAGTACAACGGCAAGTATTACCTCACCTACTCTACCGGCGATACCCATTTGCTGGTGTATGCCACCAGCAACTCGCCCTACGGCCCCTTCACCTACCAGGGCGTATTTATGAACCCCGTGGAAGGCTGGACGACGCACCACTCCATCATCGAGAAAGATGGCAAGTGGTACCTCTTCTACCACGACACCCAGCTTTCCGGCAAAACCTGGCTGCGCAACGTGAAAGTCACGGAGCTGAAGCGCAACGTAGATGGCAGCCTTCAAACAATAACCCCCTAAGTGGCCTAGCGCCTATAATGCACAACGCCCAGATCTGCCTGCAGGTCTGGGCGTTGGTTTTTTATGTGAAGTGGAACCGTAACAAGTACAAAAAAGACCGTCATGCTGAGCTTGTCGAAGCATCTCTACCGCATTGCTAACTTCTTTGATTCCTAGGCCGAGATGCTTCGGCAAGCTCAGCATGACGGTTAGTTTGGCAATGTCAGCAGGATGCTCCACGTCTTCTTTACCTATCATTCACTGGCCTAGCGGCTGTTCGTTTTGTCCAGCACCTGCTGAATTTCCTTGGTAGAAACCTTCTGGCCGGTTTCGGCGGCGCGGTAAATGGCCTGCAGAATCTGGACGTCGCGCAGGCCCATTTCGCCGGGCACGCGGGTAGGCTTGTTGTTCAGCACGCAGTCGGCGAAGTCGTCCATCTGGCGGCCTTGCTGCGGCACGTTGGGCAGGTTCATGGGGCCTTTGCTGGTGCGCCCTGCTAGGCCACCGTACCCGAAGGCGGGCTGCAACTCCAAGAAGCCCTTGCTGGCTTCGGCGCGCAGGCGGCTGTTGAGATTTTCGGCGTAGCTGGTGCGACAGTCGGCCACGGCACCGTCGGCAAACTGCATCTGCCAGTTTACGCCGGCTTCCACTTCCTTGAACAATCCCTTGGGGTCGGGGTTGGGCGCGAGCTTAGCCGTGACGGAAACCGGCAGCTGGCCTTTGGTGTAAATCACGCCCTGCACGCAGTAAATACCCATATCCATGAGCGGCCCGCCGCCGGCCAGCTTCTTGTTCACTCGCCAGGGCGTGTCGTTGCCAAAGCGGAACCCGTTGTCGGCTACCAGCTTCGTGATGGGCCCGTAGGCCTGTTGCTGGCCCAGGCGCATCATTTCCTGATGGTGGGGCTCGAAGTGCAGCCGGTAGCCGATGCTGAATTTTTTGCCGGCCTTCTGCATAGCCGCGAGCATGCGGCGGCACTCCTCGGCGGTAGGGGCCATGGGCTTCTCGCAGATGACGTGCTTGCCAGCCCGCGCAGCCCGCTCCACGTACTCGGCGTGCAGGCCTACGGGCAGCACAATGTAGATAATGTCGATGTCGGGGTTATCGGCAATCCGGTCGAAGGTCTGGTAGTCGTAGATGTTCTTGTCGGGGATGTTGTACTGCTTTTTCCACTGCGCGGCTTTGCTGGGTGTGCCCGTCACGATGCCTGCCAGCTTGCAGAGTTTGGTTTCCTGCAGTGCCGGGGCCAGCTGTCCCGTGCTGTATTTGCCCAGGCCTACCAGTGCCACGCCCAGCTGCCGGCCGCTTTGCAGAGCTTCCACGCTGGCGGGCCCGTAACTGAGTTCCTCCAGCCATGATAGAGGCGCGCCCAGCGCGGAGGTGCCCACCAGCGTAGCGCCCAGGCCAAGTGAAAGGTGGCGCATAAACTCCCGGCGGGAAGCAGCAGAACGAATAGGATCAGGAGAAATCATAGAATATAAAGATTGATTTTCAAGTAGATACCGCGTTTCGTGGCAGCTGGTTACTTATAGGTGTTTTATAATGCCCGTACATACGCCGCCATTTTCTCGCGGGTGGCCACATCCGGCAACGGGCCTTCACCGGCCCGTAGGTTATCGGCAAGGTGTGCCGGATTGCTGGTACCCGGAATCACGCACGTAACTGACGGGTGGGAAACGATGAACTTCAGTAGAAACTCGGGCCAGCTCGCTATGTCTAGCTCCTGCGCCCAACCGGGCAACGGCTGATGACGCACTCGGGCCAGCAGACTGCCCTCCGTAAACGGCCGGTTGATGAGGGTGGCCACGCCCCGGTTGGCGGCGGCAGAGAGCAGGCGTTTCTCGGCGTGGCGGTCCAGGATGGAGTAGTTGAACTGTACAAAGTCGATGGGTTCTGTGGTCAGCACGCGCTCCAGCTCCGTGTGCATGGCATCGGTGTAGTGCGTGATGCCGATGTAGCGGATCTTGCCGGCTGCTCGCCAGTCGCGCAAGGTGGGTAGATGAGTTTTCCAGTCCACCAGGTTATGAATCTGCATCAGATCCAGCGAGTTGCGGCGGAGCTTGCGCAGCGAGGCCTCCATCTGCCGGATGCCGGCATCGCGCCCCTGCGTCCAGACTTTGGTCGCGTAGAAAAAGCTGTTCTGCGCATCTAGCGTAGCCGTAATATCTCCCACCACTTCTTCTGAGCGGCCATACATCGGCGACGAATCGATGAGGGTGCTGCCGGCCGCGTGCAAGGTTTGCAGGGTCTGACGCAGGGGCGGAAAAGCGGTGGTATCGTTTACGTCGAAGGTTTGCCAGGTGCCCAGGCCTACGGCGGGCAGTAGTTCTTGCGTGGCCGGAATCAGGCGAGTAAGCATAGGAAAAAAGTAGGTAGGATACTTTTTACGGAAAAGCCGGACCAGCGTAAAAGGCAACGGTGGCCTACAACTGGATTATACCCCGAAACGCTAAGCACGGCCATCCTCGCAGGCCAGAATTCGTATTACTGATACCTTTCATTAGACCCTCAACTGTTATGCGTAACAAGAAAAACAACACCAAAACCTGGGTAGGCGCCTCTCTGGCCGTGCTGGCCGCCGGCACCGCGCTTACCTACTCCCGGAAGCTCTGGCCCTTTGCCGCCAAAGCCAGCCAAAATGATTCGGGCGCTGCCAATAGCAACACTCGTAAAGGAGGCAAGCCCGGTGCGGCCGCCAAGGTAGATGTGGCCCTGACCAATGAAGTAGCCGAAGCAACGCAGTCGAGCCCCAAAACGGAGCAAAACTTCACCGACGAAGGCGCTACCGGCAACAACGACTAGGCCACTCAAACAGACTACCAATGGCCTAGACACATCCGCGGCCGGCACCTCCCCGAAGCATATGCTTCGGGGAGGTGCCGGCCGCGGATCAGTTATAAGATGTGGGCTATTCGTTTTCCGGGAAAGCTCCCATGCCGCCGCTTTCAAAGTCGGCAATGGCTTGCACCAATTCCTGGTTGGTGTTCATCACGAAGGGGCCATACGTGGCCAGGGGCTCTTCAATGGGGGCGCCAGCCAGCACCAGCAAAACCGCATCAGTAGTAGCGGTAACCTGAATATTGGGCGAATCCCAGCCAAACACAACTAGCTGTTTGGTGGTGGCGGCCTGGTCGCTGTGGAGCAGAATATCACCCTTCACCACGTAAATCCCCACGTTGTATTCGGCGGGAAGGTGCACGGTGGTGGTGGCACCTTGAGTGAGGTGCACATCCAGCAGCGTGATGGGCGAGAAGGTTTCGGCGGGGCCGGTGGCGCCCCCGTAGGTACCCGCAACTACCCGGATGTGGCCTAGGCCATCGGGCGTGGGCACGGCCGGGATGGTGGCGCCCACAATGTTCTGGTAGCGGGGAGGAGCCAGCTTGTCTTTCTTGGGCAAATTTACCCAGAGCTGCAGCAGCTCCAGGGTGCCACCGCGCCGGGCAAATTCCTTTTCGTGGCGCTCCTCATGGAGCAGGCCCGCGCCAGCCGTCATCCATTGCACGTCGGTAGGGCCGAGGGTGCCGCTGTGGCCGGCGGTATCGCGGTGCGCCAAGTGGCCCTCGTACACCACCGTCACGGTTTCAAAGCCCCGATGGGGGTGGGGCGGCGTGCCCAGGGGCGCATCTGTAGGGGCTACGGCCATGGGGCCGGTATGGTCGATGAGCAGGTAGGGGCTCAGTTGGCGGATGCGGGGGCCGGGCATCGGGCTGGTCACATCAAACCCATCACCCACAAACTTCTTGTTGCCATCAATCACCTGAAAAATACGGCGGCCGGTAGGGGTCATAAAGGAAATGCTAAGGAATGCCTGATCAATTCAAGGGTAATAAGTCCAGACCAGCCAAATGGTTACAGGCATCTTGCCCTGAGATGGTGGTTAGGCCCTTATCCCACCTGAGTTGTAGGCCACTTTAAGAACAGGCGCTATTTGTAGTATACAACTAAAAAATATGACAATCGTTGTATTAAATAGTGCTTATGCTTGGCTGACAAGGACTTGTCGTTGGATTTAACCCCCTGAAAAATGAGAACCCTACGATTTGCTTTCGTGGCTGCGGCCTGCTTTTTATTCTCCGATTGCAGCACCAGTAAAGGAACGGGCACCGTGGTTGGTGGTGCCGGTGGTGCCGTAGTTGGCGGAGCCATTGGCGGCACCCCCGGAGCTATTATTGGTGGAGCGGCAGGTGCCGTAGGCGGCCGGGCCATTGGCAAACAGCGCGACAAGAAGCGCGCCGAGCGCGAAGCTCGTCGTAACCAATAGCTTGGGTAGTGGCCTAGCGTACTTGTGGCTGCTGGCTTCTTAGCCTAACGCCCGCTTCTCGCCACTATGTAGCGGCAGGGAAGCGGACGTTATGGCGTAAGGCGTTGCTGCGCCGGCGCCTTTACAAAAGGCGTTGCATAAACGGATCGGTGAAATCAGGAGCGAAGTGTACCACGTTGTGCAGGTGGGTAAATTCCTCCACTTGGTGGGTGGTAGTGAGAATAACGGTTTGCATACCGGCACGTTGGGCCGCTTCGGCCCCTTTGGGGACATCCTCAAACACCAGGCACTCGCGGGGCGCTACACCAAGCTGTTCGGCCGCCTTCAGGAACGTTTCGGGGTGGGGCTTGCTCAGCGTCACGTCATCGGCGCTGACGATGGCCTGGAAGTAGTGCCGGATGTGCAGATTGTCGAGCACGAAATCAATATTGAATGGAATGGCCGCCGAGCCAATGGCCAGCAGGATGCCGCGCTCATTCGCCTGCTTCAGAAACTCCGCTAGGCCAGGCAGGAGCTGCAGATGCGGTAGAAATTCCTCCTGATACCGGGCCTCCTTGATAATGGAAAGGCACTCCATCTCCGGCTCACTGAATTTCTCCGGCCCGAAAAGGCGCATCAATACCTCATTATTTTTGCCGTACATCTGTGGCTTTAGCTCCTCCCAGCTAAACTGGGCGCCCAGCTCCGTTTGCAGCACGTGCTGCCAGGCGCTGGTGTGGTAATCCATGTCATGAATCATGGTACCATTGAGGTCAAAAAGGAAGGCTTTCATAGCGGAGTAGATGGGGGAAATGGCACTAGGCTGCAAATTCAGCTTTTTTCTTCAGTTGAATTTTTCGGCTGCCCCTGTGAGTGGCGTATTTTACAAGGGCCAGATAGGGGTTTTTACACTTCATCGGCCACATCCGACGCTTCGGTAACAGCAAATTTCATCTGCCTCAACAGCGGGCCACTTTTGGTCCATCACTTCGCTGCCACTCCCGATGAAACGTCTGCTACTCCTCACTCTGCTGTTCCTGACCCCGGCTCTAGGCCTGTTGGCTCAAATTCCTACCACCGTCAGCGGCACCATCCGCGATGCGGCGGGGCAGGCGCTGCCGGGCGTAAACGTGTTTCTTAAAACCACCTTCGATGGAGCCAGCACAGACTCGCTAGGCCACTTCCGGTTCGAGACTGCGCAGCCTGCGGGCAGCTACGTGTTGCAAGCCAGTCTGCTGGGATTTGTGACGGTAGAGCGGCCCGTAACGCTGAACCAGGAGCCGTTACGGCTGGAATTGGTGCTGAAAAGCACACCCCACGCCCTGAGCTCTGTGGTGATTACGGCTGGCGCATTCGAGGCCAGCGACGAGCACCGCAGCGCCGCCCTCAATACCCGTGACGTGCAAACCACCGCCGGCGCCCTGGCCGACGTGTCGGCGGCGTTTAACACGCTGCCGGGCACCACGCGGGTAGGGGAGGATGGCATGCTTTTCGTGCGGGGCGGGGCTGCTTCCGAAACCAAAATCTACCTCGATGGGCTGCCTGTGCAGAACCCCTACAACGCTACTGTGGCGGCGGTGCCCGCGCGGGGCCGGTTTTCGCCTTCGCTGTTCAAAGGCACAGTGTTCAGCACGGGCGGCTACTCTGCCTTGTATGGGCAGGCGCTATCAGGCGTGCTGCTGCTGAACTCCACTGATCTGGCCCCCGAAACTCAAACCGGCGTTTCTGTGAGTTCCGTGTTTGTGGGTGCCTCCCGCACTAAGCGCTGGGAGCGGACGTCCCTTGATGCCACCCTCGACTACACCAACCTCACACCCTACCAGCACCTGCTGCCCCAGAACGTGACGTGGTTTCAGTCGCCTAGGGGAGTGAATTCCTCGGTGGGGTTGCGCCACCGCACCGGGCAGGCGGGCATGCTGAAAGTGTATGGTACATGGAGCCAGCAGCAGCTCCGCATCGGACAGCCGAGCCCCGAGCCGGCCGGCACCCAGCGCGTGGCTCTGCGCAGCACCAATGGCTACCTCAACACCACTTTCCGAAGCCCTTTGCGCCACGGTTGGAGCTTGCAGAGTGGCCTAGGCCTGAGCCGCGACGACCAGCACCTCGCTCCCGACGCCGTGCGCCTTCGCACCCTGGAGCAGGCCGCTATTGCCCGCGTTGTACTCATCAACGACTCCGCTGCGGCGCGCTGGAATGTGAAAGTGGGCGCTGAGGTGCTGGCCCAGAAAGTCGTGCAGCAGGTGCAGCCCGATGCCGCAGTAGCTACCACCTACACTCCGTCGTTTGTGGAGCGCCGCGTAGCGGGCTTCGTGGAAAGCGACTTCCAGCTCTCCGACCGGCTGGCGGGCCGCCTGGGCGGGCGCGCCGAATACTCGGCGCTGCTAGGCCACTGGAACGCCGCCCCGCGCCTCGCTCTGGCTTACCAGACCACCGAAAACAGCTCCCTCTCCGGCGCCTACGGCCGCTTCTACCAAACGCCCGACAACAGCCTGCTGCTGGTGCAGCCTAACCTGCGCTTCGAGCAAGCCACGCACTCGGTGCTTACCTACCAATACACCCACGACCGGCAGCTGTTGCAGATAGAGGCCTACAGCAAAACCTACCGCCACCTCACCCGCTTCGATGGTCAGCAGGTGCGGGATGCCGCGGCCTACAACAACGGTGGCTCCGGCTACGCCCGCGGCCTAGATATCCTGTGGCGCGACCGGAAAACCGTCAAGAATCTGGAGTACTACATCAGCTACGGTTTCCTGGATACCAAGCGCCAATACCGCCAGGACCCCGTGGCGGCCGTGCCCACGTTTGCGGCGCGCCATAATGTGTCGGTGGTGGGGAAATACTGGGTGCAGAGCCTGCACATGCTGCTGGGTGCCACCGTCAGCTACGGCAGCCCCCGCCGCTACCACGACCTGAACGCACCTGAACAAGGCTACAACCAGGGCCAGCTGCCCACTTATCAGGATCTGAGCCTGAATGCCAGCTACATCACCCGTCTGTTTGGGCAGTACACCGTGGTGCACCTGGCCGCCAACAACGTGCTGGGCCGCCAGAATGTGTACGGCTACCGCTACGCCAGCCAGACTGGCCTAGACGGCACCTACAACCGCGTGGCCATCACGCCCACTGCCCCACGCATGGTGTTTCTGGGCGTGTTCATCTCCATCAATAAGAACCGCGCTGCCGACGTGAATGAGCGGCCGGAGTAGATTTTGTTGGCTAGTAGCTGTCGGCTTAGTGAGGGGTTGGGTTTCGAAACTGCTAACAGCTACTTGAACACACTTCATCCGGATAATCCGACGCTTCGGTAACGGCAAATTTCTTCCTGGCTGGGGCTAGGCCACCTTTGAATCATCAACCACCACAAACCCTTCTTCGCATGAAAACTACCCTGTTCACCTTCGCCCTCGTAGCCGCTTCTTTTGCCTCCCTAGGCCAGTCGGCGGCTCCCATTGCTGCTCCCACTACGGCGGCAACGGATGCTTACACCACTATGATGGCCGCCACCATTCAGGAGTTGATGAGCACGGGCGACGCCGCGAAGCTGAAACAGGTAGATGCCAAGCTGGAGCGCGCGGCCGCCGTGGCTCCCAAAGAGTGGCTGCCGCGCTACTACCAGGCCTACGCCCGCCTCATTACTTGCTTCGTGACCAAGGAAGATGGCGACACCAAAGACAAGTACCTCGACCAGGCCGAAGCGGCCCTGGCGCAGGCCCAGAACCTCGGTGCTGAGGAGTCGGAGCGGCTGGTATTGCAGGCGTACATTTACCAGGCCCGTCTAGGCGTGTCGCCCATGCTGCGCTCCATGAAGTACTCCGGAATGGTGATGGAAACTCTTGCTGAAGCTAAAAAGGTAAACCCTGCTAACCCACGCATTTACCTGGTGCAGGCCAACAACGTGTACTACACCCCCGCTATGTTTGGGGGCGGCGCCGATGTGGCTAAGCCCTTATATGAGGAAGCCAAGACCCGCTTCACGGCCTTCCAGCCCAAATCGGTGCTGATGCCCAACTGGGGTGAGCGGCAACTAACCGGCCGCTTGAAGAGCTACGAGACGGCTTCCACTAATTAATCTGCACAAAGAGTTGGCCGCTAGCCGGTCAGGCTGAGCGCCGGGGAAGCATCGCACGCGCTGACGTTGCCAGGTTGTAGTGACACAACATGTTGCGTCTGGGTGCCGGAACAACTGGCCTAGAACAGCGCAACCTGAGCATCGACAAGAGGCCACATATTGCGTCTCGTCGTTGCTCAGTCTCTGGTCTAACCAAGGCAAGCGGATACTTCTAGGCCACACTAGCCAGCCGTTTTTCAGTAACTTTTCGCCTACTTTATCAGCCTAGTGAGGCAGTCACTTATGCTTGAATCTGTTGCAGCCTCGTCGCCTACTATGCTTGCCGAAGCCACTCAACCCGCGCCGAAGTACTCCGCTGCCGATCTGGGCAAACACTACCCGCACCGACGCTGGATGGTGATGTTGGGCCTGATGCTGGTTATGTCTGTGGGCCTGACATTCCTGTTTTGCCGGGACTGCAAGATCTGGAGCGAGGATTTTCTGGTCACATTTGGCTACAACTTCTGCTACACCACTGGCCTATGGCTGGCCAATGGCTACCCCAACGAATGGCTTAACCGCCGCGTCGATTGGACGGTGCAGCCCATCCGACGCTTTCTCATCACGCTGGCATTCTCGCTGGTGATGTCGGTGCTGGTTATTCTGCTGGTTACGGGCGGCTTCCTGGTATTTTATCATCACCGGCCGCTCAGCTCGCTTACGTGGCGGCCGTTTGTGGTGCCGCTGCTCATTACGGTGGTGGTGTCGTTGTTTCTGCACAGCCGCTCGTTTTTGCTGGGGTGGCGCGAAGCGGCTATTCAGGCCGAGCGCCTGCAGAAGGAAAATGCCCAGGCCCAGGCCGACAGCCTGCGCCGACAACTCGACCCGCATTTCCTGTTCAATTCCCTGAATGCCCTGACCTCGTTGGTGGAAGAAAACGACCCAGCCCGCGCCTCTCGCTTTATCCGGCAGCTCAGCCAGGTGTACCGCTACGTGCTCGATAGCCAGGAGCAGGAAGTGGTGCCGCTGGCCGAGGAAATTCGCTTTGCAGAGGCCTATCTGTTTTTGCAGCGCACCCGCCTGGGCGAAGGGGTGCAGGTAGAAATGCACCTGCCGCCCGCCACCGAGCTGGAAACGCTACTGGTGCCACCGCTGGCCCTCCAGTTACTGCTCGAAAATGCCCTCAAGCACAACGCCACTTCCCAGCGCGACCCGCTCCACATAAGTATCCGGCTGGATGCGCCGGCCCGAACCCTTGTGGTGCGTAACACCCGCCGCCCGCGCCGCCTCGCCGAGGGCGAATCCATGGGCCTGGGCCTCAACAACCTCAAGGCCCGCTATGCCTTCCTCACCACTCAGCCGGTGTCGGTAGAACAAACCGATACCGAGTTCAGCGTGACGCTGCCCGTGCTGGAATTGCGGTAGCGAAGTGGCCTAGCACACACTTTCCCGCTACCTTGGCCGCTACTTCATTTTCCTCTATTGCTTTCTCAGAATACTCCCTGCTGCTATGGCCTCAACCGCTACCCTTCGGGCCCTGATTATTGAAGATGAGCCGCTGGCTGCGCGTCGCTTGGCGGAGCTGCTACGCAAGCAGCCGGTGCCGGTAGAGGTAGTGGGCAAGGCGGAGTCGGTGGCCGAGGCGGAGGCATTGTTACAGGCAGTGCGGCCGGCACCGGATGTGCTGTTTCTGGACATCCATCTGGCCGATGGGCTGAGCTTCGAGCTGTTTGAACGCCTCGAAATCACCAGCCCCGTCATCTTCACCACGGCTTATGATAAGTATGCGCTGCGGGCCTTTAAAGTGAACAGCGTCGACTATCTGCTCAAGCCCATTGACCCCGAGGAGCTGACGGCAGCCCTGGCTAAGCTGCAGCGCCAGCGCGAAGCTGCAACCCCCGCCTTCGATGCGAACCTGCTGGCCCAGGTGCTGCGCCAGGCCCAGCCGGCCAAGGAGTATAAGTCGAGGTTTGTGGTACGGGTAGGGGAGCACCTGAAGGCCATTCCGGTAGAGCAAATTGCGTACTTCGCCAGCCTCGAAAAGGTGACGCTACTGCACACTCGTGAAGGCCGCAAGTTCGTGGTGGACTACACGCTAGAACAACTCGAAGGCATACTCGACCCGACAGAGTTCTTCCGCCTCAACCGCGCCTACCTGACCCACGCCGAGGCCATTCACGACATCATCCACTACACCAACTCCCGCCTCCAAACCATCCTCAAGCCCACCGCCCCGGACAACGACACCGTGCTGGTGAGTCGGGAGAAGGTAGCTGCGTTTAAGGCGTGGCTGGATAAATAATCAGGCTTAATGGGTAGGCAACTTATAAACAGACCGTCATGCTGAGCTTGTCGAAGCATCTCTACCTCTGACTACTCAACTGGCCTAGGCCTATTGCAACGAAGCGGTAGAGATGCTTCGACAAGCTCAGCATGACGGTCTTTTGCAGTCGTTCTAGTAAGCTTCTTGTTCACCCTTCCAACCAGCTCTTCACCGCCGCGGCTTTCTCCCGGCTTACCAGCACCTCGTCACTGGGGGCGGGCTGCAGGTCCAGCAGCAGCTTGCCATTGAAATGCGGGTGCAGGCGCTGCACGGCAGGGAGTTGGGCAATGAACTGGCGGTTGATCCGGAAGAACTGCGTGGGGTCCAGCAGGCTTTCCAGTTGCTCTAGGGTGTAGTCGACCACGAAGCGGCGGCCGTCGGTGGCGGCGAGGGTAGTGGTTTCGTGGCGGCTCTGGAACCAGGCCACTTGTGCGGCGGGCAGGGGCAACAACTGTTCTCCGCTACGCACTAGGAAGCGGGTTTTGTATTGGCGGTCGGGGCGGGGCAGCGCATCCAGCAGGCGCTCCAGGCGGTGGGCCGTATCGTCCTTTTCGGGGAGAGGGGCGGCAGGTGCTTGCGGAGCCGTGCGCCACTCCCGCAGCTTGGTGAGGGCGGCCTGCAACTCGGCCAGTTTCACGGGTTTCAGGAGGTAGTCGACGCTGTTGGCTTTAAAAGCCCGGATGGCGTAGGCGTCGTAGGCCGTCGTGAAGATGACAGGGCTGCGTACTATAGTTTGCTCGAATACTTCGAGGCTGAGGCCGTCGGCGAGCTGAATATCGGATAAAATTAGGTCGGGCGCGGGGTGGGCATCGAGCCACTGCAGAGCGCCCGCTACACTATCGAGCACGGCAACCACTTGCGCTTCGGGTGCCGCTTGGCCTAGCAGGCGCTGCAGCCGTTCGGCGGCCGGATATTCGTCTTCGAGTAGCAGAACTGTCATCAGTATAAAGTGTGCGAGCTAGAAACTGGCCTTCATTAGAGGGCTGAAAAACCATTCGTAAAATGTTGTCACGAACGGCAGATATAGGGCAAAATACCACGTCCAGGCCATAAAAAGCAGCTGCAGCGGAATCCGGAACCAGAGGTAGCGTGGGCCTGGGCCATCGGGCGTGCCGGTTTGGTAGTTGAGGTGGCCTAGCGCCGCGTAAATGTTGGCTGGCAAAATCAGCACGAAGAAAGCCAGCAGACAATAGGCAGTTCGCTCACGCCATTCGGGTAGCAACATGCCTACCGCGGCGGCCAATTCCAGCACCCCCGTGGAGTACACCAGAGCTTTCTTCGCGGGCAAAAATTCCGGGAGCATCCGCATCATGCCTTGGGTAAAAGCAAAGTGCCCGATGGCGGTAAACACCAGCATGGCCGACATAGCTCCATTGCCAGCCAGCACAAAATCAGCCTGGCCCTGCAGGAAGTAGGTGCCGGCCGCCAGCACACCAAATGCAAGCAGAAGAACGAGTAGTGGTTTCATGGCAAGCAGCGTAAAAGAGTGGCCTAGGAGGCGCTCAGCAGCGGCAGCCGCACCCGAAACCAACCGTCTGCAGATCTGACTTCTACTAGCCTAGGTGCCCGCAGCAACTCGTATCGGTGGCGCACGTTGCGTAGGCCAGTTCCGGTGCCGGGTGCCAGGCCCGCCGTGCGCGGCCGAAGCGTATTTTCAACGGTGAAATAGCCTGCCGCGGTATCGGCCGAGAGGCGCAGCTCCAGGGGGTGCTCTCGCGAGGCCACGTTGTGCTTCAGGGCGTTTTCTACCAGCAGTTGCACGCTTAAGGGTGCTACGAAGTGGCCTAGCGCAGCGGACGGCACGGCGGTAGTTACGCGCAGGTTGTCGCGGAAGCGGGCTTTGTGCAGGGCCAGAAACGTATCCACAAAAGCCAGCTCTTCGGCCAGCGGCACGGTGGTTTTGTCGCGGGTCAGGAGCACGTAGCGGTACACGTCGGCGAGTTGCTCCACGAACTGTTGGGCGGGCTCGTTCTCCGGCTCGATGAGGGCGGAAAGAGTATTCAGGTTATTGAACAGGAAATGCGGATCTAGCTGACTTTGCAGCGCTTCCAGCTGACTTTGCACGCCGGCACTCTGAAGCTGCTCGGCCCGGCGCACATTCTCGGTCCATTGCTGAAAGAAGTGGCGGCTTTCGTAGATGAGCTGTACCACCACCGTAGGCACCATGTTCAGTCCAAACTCAAACCAGAAGGTGGCCGCATCTAGCTGCCCGCCCTGCGTCCAGGCCGCCACATTGCCCAGGCCTAGCGTGACCAACATGGCCGTGAGCGTGTTGGTGCCGGCCAGCCACCACAGCCGCCGGGCAGTCTGCTCTACCCGCGGCATGCGCCGGAACAGGCCTAGCCACAGCGCCCGCCCCGACAGCCAAAAGGCCGTAGTAAATACCAAGGATATCAGCCACGCCACCACCAGCTCCTGCCAGCTACGCACATGCAGCAGCCCGCGCGGCAGCAGTACCAGCAGCGCCAGCACGGGCACCCCGATAAACACAAACCGCCGGTCGTTGAGCGGGTGAAGAGGCGAAAGCGCGGCAGGCTCAGGCATGGTTACGACTTGCGGGGAAGTTTCTGCACGAAGCTAACGACTGCCTGCTTAAACCGGGCGGGTTGCTCCAGAAAGGAATTGTGCTTACCAGGCAGCACAACTACCTGCTGCTTCGGAAACCGAAAGGTCTGGGGAGTAGCCCCGGTGGTGCGGTCGTCCTGGCCTACAATCACCAGGGTAGGCATGGTGAGTTGGGCCGAAGCGGGCACATAGTCCTGGCCATAATCGGGCAGGCGGCCGCTGAATACCTGCGCGGCAAAGTCCTGGTTGGCAGGCACCGCCCGGCTTACGCGGCTGGCGCGAGTGGCCAAGGAATCGGCGGAGTACTGGAGCTGGTAGGCCAGTTTCTGCTGTTGAAGCGCGCCCATCAGCATGCCAAAGCGCTGCATCAGGGGCAGGGCGGGGTTGGGCTGCGCGGCGGTAGGCAGCAGCGAGGTGCCGTATTGCAGCATGCTTTCCAGAGAAGCCGTGGGATTTAGCACGCCATTCACGAGCACTAGTGCCTGCACCCGCTCGGGGTGTTGGGTGGCGTAGGCCGTGGCAATGGTGCCGCCAAACGAGTGCGCCATCACCACCCATTTCTCTAGGCCTAGGTGCTGCCGCAGCTCTTCCAGATCCTGCACCATGCGGGCCATAGAGTAGTCTTTGCGTGCAGAGCTAGCAGAGCGCCCACTACCGCGCTGGTCGAAATACACCATGCGCAGCTGGTCTTCGAGTTGGTTACCGCCCAGCTTCTCAAACGAGTAGCTGCCCGCGCCGGGTCCGCCGTGCACAAACACACACGGTGTGCCCTTGCCTGAGACCTGGACAAACAGCTTAACTGAATCGGAAGTGAGCAGGGTAGTAGCACCGTTGGTGAGCGTGGCCGGCTTAGTTTGCGCTATAGATTGGCCTAGGCCAGTCAGGAACAGCAAGCAGGCGAACAGGAAACGCATCGGACGGAGTTGAAGGCTGGTCATGGGAGTGTGGAGTGGCAGTGAAGGAATGACTAGGGGCGCAACTGCATCAAACCTCCAGAAAATCACGGCTCATTTCCAGCCTAACCAAGTCGAAACGCCCCAGCAGCAGGGCGAAGTGGCGGAACGAATGGGGCCAACTGAGGGAGGGGCTACGGCCTAAATAACAAGAAAGCCCAGCCGCCCGGCATTGCTGCCGGACAACTGGGCTAGGGTCCCCACCCATACTTCTTCTCTAAATAATAGTGCTCATCCCGAGCCTGATGTTGTTGCGGTGCACCTCACAATCGGCAATGTCCAGCACGCTGTAGGCAATGAAGTTGCCCACCTGCTCGGTGGTATACAGCGTGGTTGGGTTAAGCTCCGGCGTTACTACTCCTTGGTCGAGGGCGTGCTGCACGGCGTCGCGCACGCAGTCGGCTTCCTCTTGCAGGTGGAAGTGGTCGAGGAGCATGGCGGCCGAGAGGATGGTGGCAATGGGGTTGGCAATGCCTTTGCCCTTTGCCTGCGGGTAGGAGCCGTGGATGGGCTCAAACAGCGCCGCACCATCACCCACGGAAGCCGACGGCAGCAGGCCTAGCGAGCCGGCAATAACCGACGCCTCATCCGAAATAATATCCCCAAACATGTTCTCCGTCAGGATGACATCGAACTGGCGCGGGTTCAGGATGATTTGCATGGCCGCGTTATCCACGAACAGGTAGTCGAGGGCTACGCTGGGATACTCAGGTGCAATGTCCTGCACGGTTTCGCGCCAGAGGCGGGAGGTTTCCAGCACATTGGCCTTATCCACCAGCGTGAGCTTGTGGCGGCGCGTTTCGGCGGCCTTGAAGGCGCGATGCGCAATACGCAGGATTTCGTCGCGCGAGTAGGTGCAGTTGTCATAGGCCCAGGTGCGGTCCTCGCTACGGCCTTTCTCGCCAAAGTAAATGCCGCCGGTCAGCTCCCGGAAGATCAGAATATCGGTGCCCTGAATACGCTCGGCTTTCAGCGGCGAATGTTCCAACAGTTGGTCGTAAGCCGTGATGGGGCGGATATTGGCGTACAGGCCTAGGGCCTTGCGCAGGCCTAGAAGGCCCTGCTCGGGGCGCACCTTGGCTGTGGGGTCGTTGTCGTACTTGGGGTCACCGATGGCGCCGAGCAGCACCGCATCGGCGTGGCGGCAGGCGTCGAGGGTGGCATCAGGCAGCGGGGTGCCCGTAGCATCAATAGCGCAGGCGCCCATCAGCTGGTAATCGAACTCGAACTCGTGCCCAAAGCGGCTGGAAATGGCGCGCAGCACGCGCACCGCCTCGCTACATACCTCGGGGCCAATACCGTCGCCGGGCAACACCACAATACGCTTGCTTAGAATACCCATGACCGCTGTTGTTCGTAGGCCGTGATGGCCGCCTCCTGGCTGATTAGAAAATCGATGTCGTCGTACCCATTGATCAGGCACTCTTTTTTGTATAGGTCTAGGTCGAAGTGAATGACCTCATTTCTGCCTGGTACGGTGAGCGTTTGTGCCTGCAAATCCACGGTCAAGGCGGCCTGCGGATTTTGCGCCACCACCTCAAACAGGCCTAGCAACACCTCATCCGACACCTGCAAGGGCAGCAGGCCCGTGTTGAGCGCGTTGCCCCGGAAAATATCGGCGAAGTAGCTGCTAATAACCACTCGAAACCTTGCATCATACAAGGCCCAGGCGGCGTGCTCCCGGCTGGAGCCGCACCCGAAGTTCTTGCCGGCCAGCAGAATCTGGTGGCCTACGTAACGGGCATCGTTCAGCACAAAATCGGGCTTAGGCTGCCCGTCCGCGGTGTAGCGCCAATCGGCAAAGAGGTTCTCGCCAAATCCTTCGCGGGTCGTCGCCTTCAGAAAGCGCGCCGGAATAATCTGGTCCGTATCCACATTTTCTATCGGAAGGGGCACCACGCCGGAGCGCAGCGTCTGGAATTTTTCCATGGGGTGGGGAAGGGAATTATTTACACAAGAGTGTCATGCTGAGCGCAGTCGAAGCATCTCTACCTCTGGCTAACTCTAAGTGGCCTAGGCCTCTTGCAACGAAGCAGTAGAGATGCTTCGACTGCGCTCAGCATGACGGACTAATGAGTGGTTTTTATGTTAGTTTAAATACTGTGTGATGTCAACCAGACGGCCTTCTACAGCGGTGATGGCCGCTACCAGTGGCGAGGCCAGCAGGGTGCGGGCGCCAGGGCCCTGGCGTCCTTCGAAGTTGCGGTTGGAGGTGGAGACGCAGTAAGCACCCGCCGGAATCTTGTCGTCGTTCATGGCCAGGCAGGCGCTGCAGCCGGGCTCGCGGAGCTCGAAACCTGCGTCGGCCAGCACCTTGTCGAGGCCTTCGGCAATGGCTTGCTGCTCCACTTGCTTGGAGCCGGGCACGATGATGGCCTCCACGTGGGCCGCCTTCTGCTTGCCCCGCACGTAGGCCGCCACCGTGCGCAAATCCTCAATGCGCGAGTTGGTGCAGCTCCCAATGAACACGTAGTTAATTTCCTTGCCCAACAGCGACTCGCCCGGCTGAAAGCCCATGTAGCGCAACGACTTGTCGAAGCTGGCAGCCTCGCTACCCCCATTAAGCATCGGAATGTTAGCCGAGAGCGGAATGCCCATGCCGGGGTTGGTGCCGTAGGTAATCATAGGCTGAATGGCCGAAGCATCGAACTGAAGCTCCGCCTCAAACACCGAATCCTCATCGGAGTACAGCGTTTGCCAGTGCGCCACGGCCCGGTCCCAGTTCTCGCCCTGGGGCGCAAAGCGCCGGCCTTTCAGGTATTCGAAAGTAGTAGCATCGGGGGCGATTAGGCCGCCACGGGCGCCCATCTCAATGCTCATGTTGCAAACCGTCATGCGGCCTTCCATGCTCAGGCTCCGGATGGCGCTGCCGGCGTACTCTACAAAGTAGCCAGTCGCTCCGCCGGTGCCCAACTGAGAAATGACATACAGAATCAAATCCTTGGCCGAAACACCGGGCCGCAGGTCGCCATCCAAGGTGATGCGCATGCGCTTGGGCTTATCGAGCAGCAGGCACTGCGAGGCCATTACCTGCGTTACTTGGCTGGTGCCAATACCGAAGGCAATGGTGCCAAACGCGCCGTGGGTGGAGGTGTGGCTGTCACCGCACACCATCGTTAGGCCCGGCTGCGTGATACCCAACTCCGGTCCAATGACGTGCACAATGCCTTGGTACCGGTGGCCTAGGCCATACAATTCCACGCCAAACTTGGCGCAGTTCTCTGTGAGCTTATCCACCTGAGAGCGGGACAGCGGGTCCTGAATCGGTTGGTCCTGGTGGCGTGTGGGCACGTTGTGGTCGGCGGTGGCTACAATCTGCTCCGGGCGGTGCAAGGTGAGGCTGCGGGCCGTTAGCTCGTCAAACGCCTGGGGGCTGGTTACCTCATGAATCAGATGGCGGTCGATGTAAAAAACCGTGAGGCCGCCAGCTACTTCGCGCACCACGTGCGCGTCCCAAATTTTATCAAATAAGGTTTTAGACGACATGAGAGAGGGTGGGATAATTAATCGGAACGACATGCTGCTATTACTGTTACTCCACCGTCACCAACTGCTCTTGCTCCACCATCACGTGCAAGTCGTCGTCAACCACTTCTTTCTGGCGGTCGGCCAGCACGAGGAACGAGGCGTAGGCTTTATTGAGCGCGGTGCGGTCGAAGTCGTAGCCGATTTTCTGGAGGCGGTAGGCCAGGGCAGCGCGGCCGGAGCGGGCCGTAAGCACGATGGCCGAATCGGGCATGCCCACCTCGCGCGGGTCAATGATTTCGTAGGTCTCGCGGTGCTTAATGACACCGTCCTGGTGGATGCCGCTGGAGTGCGAAAACGCGTTGGCGCCCACAATAGCCTTGTTCGGCTGCACCGGCATCGACATGAGGTGCGACACCATGGCTGAGGTTTCGGCGAGCAGTTTGGTGTTGATGCCCGTTTCGAAGTTGAGGTAGGGATGCTGGCGGAGCACCATTACGGCTTCTTCCAGAGCCGTATTGCCAGCCCGCTCGCCCACGCCATTGATGGTACATTCTACCTGCTGGGCGCCGTTGAGCACGCCCGCAATGGAGTTGGCGGTGGCCATGCCCAAATCGTTGTGGCAATGAGTAGAGAGACGCACGTGCTCAATGCCACGCACATTATCCGCGAGGTATTTGATCTTGGCGCCGTATTCACTGGGCAGGCAATAGCCAGTGGTATCTGGGATGTTCAGCACCGTAGCGCCGGCGCGGATAGCGGCCTCGCAGACTCGGGCCAGAAACTCATTGTCGGTGCGGCCCGCGTCTTCGGCGTAAAACTCCACGTCTTCCACGAAGGATTTGGCCAGCTTCACGGCCGCCACGGCGCGCTCCAAGACCTTCTCCGGGGTAGTGCAGAGTTTGTACCGGATGTGCGAATCGGAGGTGCCAATACCCGTATGAATGCGCGGATATTTTGCTGATTTCAGGGCCTCGGCGGCTCTAACAATATCGGTTTCCACCGCCCGAGAAAGGCCGCAGACCGTAGCGTAGCGTGTCTGGGCCGCAATGGCCGCCACCGCCGCAAAGTCGCCGGGACTCGATACCGGAAAGCCGGCCTCAATTACGTCCACACCTAGTAGCTCCAGCTGGCGGGCAATCAGCAGTTTCTCGTCCCGGTTCAGCTTGCAGCCCGGCACCTGTTCCCCGTCGCGCAGGGTCGTGTCGAAGATGTGGATTTTTTGAGTCGCCATGTCTCTTGGGTTCAGTCAGCGAAATGTGCTGCCCGCAAGTACATGGCCTAGGTGTGCGAATGAAAACAGTTTGTTGGCAAGCCTACTATTTCTAAAAGATGATTTATAAATTATAAATTACTGATGATGAATTGATTGTATATTAATGAAATACAATGGCCAACATCCTAAAGAACGTAGCTCCCCTCCTCAGATGAGGAGGGGCTGGGGGTGGTTGAAATGCCTAGAACGACTCTATTTAGAACAACCTATCAGCCCGTCATGCTGAGCTTGCCGAAGCATCTCTACCGGTTCGCCGCTGTTCTAGGCCAGTAGGTTAGCCAGAGGTAGAGATGCTTCGGCTCCGCTCAGCATGACAGGCGTTGTAAACAACGATTGGACAACCACCCCCAGCCCCTCCTCATCTGAGGAGGGGAGCTACGTTCTTTCAAATCGAACTACACCAGCAAACTTAGGAAATCTTGCTTGCCGTTGAGGTATTCGTAGCCGAAGCCTTCGGCGGCCATGCGTAGCTGAATGCCCTCTATGTCGTGAGGGCGCTGCACTTCTAGGCCTATAAAGACGGGGCCTTTTTCCTTGTTGTTCTTCTTGATGTACTGAAACTGGATAATGTCGTCACCTTCGTGGAGGACGTGGTTCACGAAGCGGCGGAGGGCACCGGGTTTCTGGTTGAAAGTCACCAGGAAGTAGTGCTTGCGGCCTTGGTGGCGCATGGCGCGCTCCTTGATGTCCTCCATGCGGGTGATATCGTTGTTGGAGCCACTGAGCACGCACACCACCGTTTTGCCCCGGATCTGGTCGGCGTACTGGTGCAGGGCCGAGACGCTGAGCGTGCCGGCCGGCTCCAATACAATGCCTTCCTCGTTGTACATCTTCAGCAGGTCCTCGCAGACCTGGCCTTCCGGTACCAGCGCCACCTCATCCAGCAACTCCCGGCACAGCTCAAAAGTCAGCTCGCCGGGGCACTTTACGGCGGCCCCATCCACGAAGCTCTCGATGTGCTCTAGAGGTTGGCGTAGGCCAGTCTGGATAGCGCGCTGCATGGAAGGTGCGCCCAGCGGCTGCACGCCAATGAGCTTAGTATGAGGGCTCAACTGCCGAAACACGCTGCTGACGCCTGAGGCTAGGCCACCTCCGCCAATGGGCATGAAGCAATAATCAATGGAGCCGGGCGCGTCGCGCAGAATCTCTAGGCCTACGGTGGCTTGGCCCTCCACAATGGCCAGATCATCGAAGGGGTGCACGAAGGTTCTGCCGCGCTGGTCACAGAAGTCTTTCGCGGCCTTGTAGGTATCATCGAAGGAAGCGCCAGTCAGGACAACTTCTACCTGGTCTTTCCCGAACAAGCGCACCTTGTTTACCTTCTGAGCCGGGGTTTGGGCCGGCATGAAAATATGGCCTCGTAGCCCCAGCAGCTGACAGGCGTAGGCCACTCCCTGCGCGTGGTTGCCCGCGCTGGCGCACACCACATCCTGCCCCGACTGCTCCCTGCTCAGACCAGCCATCTTGTTATATGCCCCCCGAATTTTGTAGGAACGCACCACCTGCAGATCCTCGCGCTTCAGATACACCTGCGCCCCGTAGGCGTCCGATAGGCCTAGATTGTGCTGGAGCAGCGTTTTGTAGATAACGCCGTCCAGCGTGCGCGCCGCCCGTTCCACGTTTTCCAGCCGCACCGTGGGGGCAGAGGTTAGGGTTTCTGGTTCCATAGGGGTAGTTATGAGCAGAAAAAAAGAACGTCATGTCTGGACTGCGCTAGACATGACGTTCTTGATTATTCAAATGGCTATTAGCTTAGTTCTTCCACCTTTTCGGTGGCTTTGGAGCGCAGCTCACGCACGGTGGCTCCTGTCTGCCACAGCTCCGAGTCGCGCACTTCTTTCAGCTCCGCTTCCAGGTCTTGGCGGTAGCCAGGGGTAGAGCCACGCTGGATGGTGCGGGCGGCTTCTTTGCCGGAAGCTACACTGTCGTAGAGCTCATTGAGCACGGGCAGGGTGGCTTCGCGGAAGCGACCTTTCCAGTCGAGGGCGCCGCGCTGGGCGGTTACGGAGCAGTTGCTGAACATCCAGTCCATGCCGTTTTCGCCAACTAGGGGCACGAGGCTCTGGGTGAGTTCTTCCACGGTTTCGTTGAAGGCCTCAGAAGGGGAGTGGCCGCGCTGACGCAGCACTTGGTATTGAGCCTCTATGATGCCCGCCAAAGCGCCCATCAGCACGCCCCGCTCGCCGGTGAGGTCGGAGTACACTTCGCGCTTGAAGTCGGTTTCAAACAAGTAGCCCGAGCCTACCCCGATACCGAGGGCAATAGCCTTCTCGTAGGCCTGTCCGGTAGCATCCTGGAACACCGCAAACGACGAGTTCAGGCCACCGCCCGCCACAAACAGGCGGCGCAAGCTGGTGCCGCTACCCTTGGGAGCTACCAATACCACGTCCACATCAGCAGGCGGAACGATGCCGGTTTGGTCGTTGAACGTGATGCCGAAGCCGTGTGAGAAGTACAGCGTTTTGCCGGGCGTGAGTTTGGCTTTCAGCGTAGGCCACACCGCAATCTGGCCGGCATCGGAGAGCAAGTTGGCGATGATGGTGCCGCGCTCCGCTGCTTCTTGAATGTCGAAAAGTGTTTCGCCTTCTACCCAGCCATCGGCTTCCGCCTTGCTCCACGACGCAGAGTCGCGGCGCTGCCCAATGATGACGTTGAAACCGTTGTCGCGCAGGTTCAGCGCCTGGCCGGGACCCTGCACGCCGTAGCCAATCACGGCAATGGTTTCGTCTTTTAGGATAGCGCGAGCTTTCTCTAAAGGAAATTCGTCGCGAGTAACTACGTGCTCTTCTACGCCGCCAAAGTTGATGGTTGCCATGATGTTGGGTATTGGGTTGGAAGATGAATTTGTGTCGGTTTGTTGGCTTTCTGGCCGTCATGCTGAGCGGAGTCGAAGCATCTCTACCTCTGGCTAATCAACAAGCTTAGCAATGACTCAACGAAGTGGTAGAGATGCTTCGACAAGCTCAGCATGACGTTCTTTTTTGCTCACGACGGCAAGCGTTTTTACATCGTGAACACCTTGTCGCGGCTGTTGAGGTAATCGTTTTCACTGACCTCGTGGCTGGGTTCCACTCGCTCAAACTCGCGGAGTTTATGGTGAAAGCCCTGGCTGTTTTTGATGATGGCAATGCGGGCCGAGCGCACAAACTCAATAAGGCCGTAGGGGGCCAAAACGGACAGGAGTTTGTCGGTTTCCTCGCGGTGGCCGGTGGTTTCGAATACCGTATAATCTTTCCGAATCACCACGACGCGGGCGCCATGTTCTCGTAGCAGGCGCTCCACAATCACGCGCTCGGCAATGACGTCAGTGGGAACTTTGTACAGCGCCATTTCCTGCCAGATCACGTCCTCGTTGGTATTGAAGTACACCTTCAGCACCTCGATCTGCTTTTCAATCTGCCGGGCAATTTTGCGTACTACCTCCTCGGTTTCCACCACCACGATGTTGAAGCGGTGGATTCCTTCGATTTCGGAAGGGGAGGTGTTGAGGCTCTCGATGTTGATTTTGCGCCGGGAGAAAATGATGGCAATGCGGTTCAGCAGTCCCACCTGATTCTCGGTGTAGGCCGTGATGTTGTACTCCTGCCGCTCGATGGGTTGCTGGTTCATGTAATTTGCCTCTATCTGAACGTCATGCTGAGCGGAGCCGAAGCATCTCGCGTGCTGACGTTGCAATGCTATTAATTACTCTCTAGCGAGATGCTTCGGCTCCGCTCAGCATGACGTTCTGCTAGGCTTTCAAATCGTTCTACTTCAACCTTATCTCCCCAACCCCACAGCCTTGGGGAACCATGGGGAAGATGTTGTTCTCCTTCGTCACCATGACCTCCAATAGGAAGGAGCCAGGGTGCTCCAGCATTTCGCGGAGAGCGGGTTGTAGCCCGGGGCGTTTATCCACTCGGCGGCCGGCAATGCTGTAGCCGCTGGCCACCATCACGTAATCGGGGCTGGCAATATCCACGAAGGAGTAGCGCCGGTCGTGGAACATCTCCTGCCACTGGCGCACCATGCCCAGGAACTGGTTATTGAGCAGCAGAATCTTCACGTTGGCGCCAGTTTGCATAATCGTGCCCAGCTCCTGGATGGTCATCTGGATTCCGCCGTCGCCGATAACGGCGACTACCGTGCGCTCCGGCGCCCCAAACTTGGCCCCAATGGCGGCGGGTAGGGCGAAGCCCATGGTGCCTAGGCCACCGCTGGTGATGTTGCTGCGCGTGTGGTTGAGCTTGGCGTAGCGGCAGGCTACCATCTGGTGCTGGCCTACGTCGGTCACGATGATGGCCTCGCCCTGGGTCAACTCGTTTAGCTGCTGAATCACCTCGCCCATGGTCAACTCGTCGGAGGTCGGGAAGAGCTCGTCCTGGATGACGGCCGCTATTTCCTCCGCGTCGTGGTCCTGGAAGCGTTGGCGCCACTCGGGGTGCGTGCGGGCTTCGATTAGCTCGGTGAGCAGGGGGAGGGTTTCCTTGCAGTCGCCCCACACCGGCACGGTAGCTTTCACGTTCTTGTCGATTTCCGTGGGGTCTATGTCGAGATGAATGACCTGGGCTTGTTTGGCGTACTTATCTAATCGGCCAGTTACCCGGTCGTCGAAACGCATGCCGATGGCAATGAGCACGTCGCACTCGTTGGTCAGCACGTTGGGGCCGTAGTTGCCGTGCATGCCCAACATACCCACGTTGAGGGGATGGCCGGTTGGCAGCGCGCCAGCACCTAGGATAGTCCAGGCGGCCGGAATACCGCTTTTCTCAATGAACTGCTTGAACTCCTGCTCTGCCTGGCCTAGCAACACGCCCTGGCCCCAGAGCACCAACGGCCGCTTGGCTTGGTTGATGAGGGCGGCAGCCTGCGCCACGTACTCGTGCCGAATAAGTGGCCTAGGCCGATAGCTGCGGATATGGGTGCAGGGTTGGTAGGGCTCGAAGTCAGCCTTCTGAATTTGAGCGTTTTTGGTGATGTCAATCAGCACCGGACCAGGCCTACCGCTGCGCGCGATGTAGAAGGCTTTGGCCAGTACCTCCGGAATCTCACGCGCATCCGTTACCTGGTGGTTCCACTTGGTAACGGGCGTTGTGATATTGATGATGTCGGTTTCCTGAAAGGCATCCGTACCTAACAGGTGCGCGAATACCTGCCCCGTGATGCATACCAGCGGCGTGCTGTCAATCTGGGCGTCGGCTAGGCCAGTCACGAGGTTAGTAGCGCCGGGTCCGCTGGTCGCGAAGACGACGCCCACCTTGCCCGACGAACGCGCATAGCCCTGCGCCGCATGGATGCCGCCCTGCTCGTGGCGCACCAACACGTGATTGAGCTGCTCCTTGAAGTCGTAGAGCGCGTCATAGATCGGGATGATGGCGCCGCCGGGGTAGCCGAATATGGTATCCACGCCCTCCGCCAGCAGCGCGTGCAGCGTGGCCTGCGCGCCCGAAAGTGTCTGGGTGCTAGGCTCTGCCGTGGCTACGGCCGTTTCAGGCGAGGTTGGCACGGGCTGGGGTTGTGGGTTCAAGTACATGGTCTTCCTGGTAATCGGTGATACAGCCGCGGCTCGCGTCGCTGACCGTGCGGATATACTTCAGCAGCACGCCTTGTTGCACGTTGGGCCAGGGCCGCTGCCACTGCTGGCGGCGTAGCTCCAGCAAGGCGTCATCTACCTGCACATCAATGGTGTTGGTGCCGGCGTCCAGCACAATCCAGTCGCCATCTTCCACTAGGGCAATGGTGCCGCCGTCGTAGGCCTCCGGGCAGACGTGTCCGATAACAAAACCGTGGGTGCCGCCTGAAAAGCGGCCATCCGTAATCAGGGCCACTTTGTCGCCTAGGCCGGCCCCAATTATGGCCGAGGTAGGCTTGAGCATCTCGGGCATGCCGGGCCCGCCCTTGGGCCCCACGTAGCGAATCACGACGACCTGGCCGGGCTGAATCTTGCCCTGCGTGATGCCTTCGTTCAGTTCTTCCTCGGAGTTGAACACGATGGCCGGACCTTCAAACCGGAGGCCTTCTTTTCCTGTGATTTTCGCAACGGCGCCCTTCTCGGCCAGATTGCCATACAGAATCTGAATGTGACCATCGGCCTTGATGGGGTTGTCCAGGGGGCGCAGCAAATCCTGCTCGGCGCCGAGAGGCTGCACGTCGGCGAGATTTTCGGCTATGGTTCGGCCTGTTACCGTCAGCAGGTCGCCGTGGAGCAGGCCTAGGTTCAGTAGCGTTTTCATCACGGCCGGCACACCGCCTAGTGCCGAGAGGTCTTCCATCAGGTACTTGCCACTAGGCTTCAGATCAGCCAACACCGGCGTGCGGTTGCTCACGGCCTGGAAGTCCTCCATCGTGAGGTGCACGCCGGCGGCGTGGGCAATGGCAATCAGGTGAAGCACCGCGTTGGTAGAGCCGCCGAGCACGGTAGTCATCACCAGGGCATTTTCGAAGGCCTCGCGCACCAAAATGCCGCGGGGCTTGAGGTCGAGTTCTAGCAGGCGGCGCAGGTAGGAGCCAGCCGTGAGGCACTCCTGCTGCTTCTCCTGGCTAACCGCCGGGGAGGACGAGGAAAACGGGACGCTCATGCCCAGCGTTTCGATGGCCGCCGCCATGGTGTTGGCTGTGTACATGCCCCCACACGCCCCCGGACCCGGACAGGCGTTGTGGATGATGCCCCTGTAATCCTCGTCCGATATCTGTCCCTGCAGCTTCTTGCCGTAGGCCTCAAAGCACGACACAATGTTGAGCTGCTGCCCCTTAAAGGTGCCCCCCTTAATAGTGCCTCCATACACCATCAGGGAAGGCCGGTTCAGGCGCGCCATGGCAATAAGGGCGCCGGGCATATTCTTGTCGCAACCCATCACGCAGGCCAGCGCATCGTAGTTGTGCGCCCCGGCCATAGCTTCAATGGAATCGGCAATTATTTCCCTGGAAACCAGGGAGTAGCGCATGCCCGCCGTGCCGTTCGTAATGCCATCCGAGACCCCAATGGTGTTGAACCGCAACCCCACCAGACCCTGCTCCTGCACGCCTACCTTCACCTGATCGGCCAGGCCATTCAGGTGCATGTTGCAGGTGTTGCCCTCGAAGCCCGTGGAGCAGATGCCCACGAACGGCTTGCGCAAATCAGCATCCGAAAGACCCGAGCCAATCAGCATGGCTTGGGACGCTGGCAGGCTGTCGTCCTGGGTGTAGATGCGGCTGTATTTATTCAGGGCCATTGGATGGAGTTTGTGCTGTTTTATCGGAGAAAAAGGCCGTCATGTCGAGCTTATTGAGAATCTCGCATGCTGACGTTGTCACACTATCTGTCATGCTGAGCGGAGTCGAAGCATCTCTACCGCTTCGTTGAGACGTTGCTAGGCCAGTTGATAGAGGTAGAGATGCTTCGACTCCGCTCAGCATGACGACCTTTTTAGTGTGCTAGGCCACTACCTACCGTTGCTCTGCGAAGCTGGCGTTGCGGCTCACTGCTTGCCCCGTCACCAGCGCGTGGTAATGGCCGGCCAGCATGCCGCCAATGGAATGCTGGAACGACTTTTCAAACACCACATCATCCACGGAGGCAATGCCGATAACCTCGGCCGCGGTGCCCGTCATGAAGGCGGCAGAAGCGGTGCGTAGCTCCTCCGGCGTGAAGAACTTCTCGTGCACCGTGATGCCGGCCTCGCGGGCCAGGTCAATAATAGTGTTGCGGGTGATGCCGCGCAGAATGCTGCCTTGGGGGGCCGTGTATAGCTCCCCGTCGCGCTCGAAGAAGAAGTTGGCGCCGGGGCCCTCGGCCACGTAGCCGTTCATGTCCAGCAGCAGGGCTTCATCATAGCCGCGGCCCTTGGCCTCTGTGCTCGCAATGATGGAGTTGACATAGTGGCCGCCTACTTTGGCCTCAATAGGCACCGCCTTGGGGTTGGGGCGCTCGTAGGGCGAGATGGTGAGGCGCAGGCTTTGGTCGCCGAGGTATTTGCCCCATTCCCACACCGCAATCAGCAGGTTGCTGGTAGTGGCGGCTTTCAGGCTCATGTTGGGTGTGCCGGCAAACACCAGTGGCCGGATGTACGCGTCGTTCAGGTTGTTGCGTTTCAGTACCTCATAGCTGATGCGCGTAAGCTCCTCCACCGAGTACTCTAGCGGCAATCCAATGCACTTGCACGAGTAGTGCAGCCGCTCGTAATGCTCCTCTGCCTTGAAGATGCGGGTGCCGGCGGGCGTATTGTACGCCCTGATGCCTTCAAAAACGGAGTAGCCGTAGTGCAAGGATTGGGCATACACGCCACAGGTAGCCCGCTCAGCCGGCACGAACTCGCCATCCAGAAAGGCAACGGTGTTACTGGTAAAATACATAGTGGTAAGCAGAAAATCGTACAAAAAAGCCTTCCTGAGCGCTGGGCTGAGAAAGGCTGGTCGAATCAGGACAAGGCGCTTCCTTTCAGCCCGGCAATGGCAGAATAATGACTAGCAGGACGGGATGGGAAGCAGTGGTCATGGAACGCGGAAGTGGAAGCAGGAAGAGGGATGGGGGAGTGGCCTACTGGAGCCTTGGTTTGCTGCAACTCTTTGCAGGGAGTAGCATCCGCTGATGGTGTCTTCAGAGGGAGCAACCTGCGTGATAAGGGCCCGCAAGCCGGCCGTTACGTGCGGAAGAAAAATTGCAGACCAGAAGGTGGAAAAGTGCTCAGGCATATCATCTTTACGATCTATTGATGAGCACAAGTACACTAGCCTATTCTGGTAGCTCAAACTTTCTTCTTCAGGTGTTACTATTTCTATATGTTTATTTTAAATAAATAAATATCTGTATAACAGTGATTTAACTTTTGGCCTCATACAATGCCCAACGAAAGTTCCGATCCGGTTTTTCAATTAATCAAGACCCTGACCCGCACCGAAAAGCGGCACTTCCGGCTGTTTGCCAACCGGCAGGGCTCCACTGATGGGCTAAAGTTTTTGCAGCTTTTCGATGCGCTGGATGGGCAGGAGAAGTACGATGAGGAGCGCGTGCTGGCCCAGGTGCCGGCCATCAAGAAAGTACAAGTAGCCAACCTCAAGGCGAATTTATATAAGCAGCTGCTAGCCAGTCTGCGCATGTACCACGCCGGCCATAACCTCGATATTCAGCTTCATGAGCAGCTGGATTACGCCCGCGTACTCTACAACCGCGGCCTCTATCAGCAGAGCCTGCGCATGCTGGAGAAGATAAAGGCCACGGCCCACCAATCCGAGATGCTGCACATTGTGCTGCTGGCCCTCGATTTTGAGAAGCTGATTGAAGGGCAGTACATCACGCGCAGCCTGCGGGGGCGGGCCCGGGAGCTGTCGGATGAGGCTACGGATACGGTGGTGCACCTGGCCCGGGAGCACGAGCTGTCCAACCTGGCGCTGCGCATGTACGGGCGCTACCTCAAAATTGGACACACCCGCAACCAGCAGGATTACGAGAAAATCACGGCCTATTTCCGCGACGGTTTGCCCACGCTGGACCCGCGGCAAGCTGGTTTTTATGAGCAGCTCTACTACTACCAGGCACACGTGTGGTACTACACCATCACGCAAAACTTCCGCCTGTGTTTTCGCTACGCGCAGAAGTGGGTAGATCTGTTTGAGAATAACCCCACCATGCGCGAGCAGCAGGCCATGCTCTACATCAAAGGCCTGCATAACCTGCTGATTACGGCGCACAATATGCTGTACTATAGCAAGTTTGAGCAGGTGCTGACGCAGCTAGAGGCCTACGCCGCTGATCCCGACCGGCGCACCAGCCCCAACATTGAAATGCTGTTGTTCCTGTATATCTACACGAACCGGCTCAATGGGTATTTCATGCGCGGGCAGTTCACCGAAGGCCTCACCATTATCCCGGAACTGCTGGAAAAGCTGGACCACTTCCGCATTCAGCTCGACTCGCACCGGCGCTTGGTGTTCTACTACAAAATTGCCAGCCTCTACTTCGGCAGCGGCCAGCCCGACAAGGCCATTGAGTACCTCAACAAGGTGATTTTCTTCAAGGAAGCGAACCTGCGCGAGGACATCCAGTGCTTTGCCCGCATCCTCAACCTGATTGCCCACTACGAGGCCGGCCGCGACGAAGCCCTGGAGTATCAAATCCGGTCGGTGTACCGCTTCTTGGGCAAAATGAACGACCAACAGCAGATGCAGGAGGCCATCTTCCAGTTCCTGCGCAACCTCGGCGATGTAGCGCCTTCGCAGCTCAAAGAGGCGTTTATTAAGCTCAAAGACAAGCTGATTCGTATTGCCGAAAACTCCTTCGAGCGCCGCCCCTTCCTCTACCTCGATATCATTTCCTGGCTGGAAAGTAAGATCGAAAACGTGCCCGTGCAGGAGGTCATTAAACGTAAATTCAAACAGCTGAAGTAAGCTGTGTTGGGAGCACAATAAGGTGCCACTTTTGGGGCTCAGGTGCTAGCCCTTTACTCTGCAAGTGAACGAAGATTGGTATACCGAGGATATAACGTTCATCTCTTATTAAACTATAGCGGACGTTGATAGTGGTAATCGGATTGTAAATGCCGTGAATGCATCTTTCTGTGTGTCAACAGATATGCTTCCCTTGTGCATTTTAATAATATCCTGGCTGATGAATAGGCCTAGGCCTATTCCCTTGGAAGTAGGCTTGGTTGTGAAGAAAGGAGAGAATAATTGTTGCCTTTCAATATCTGACATCCCATTGCCATTGTCTTCAATTCTTATTTCTGCAAATTGGTCATTGACACTAGTTTTGACAATGATTTTAGGTTGAAATGATTTGTCTATAATTGATTTTTCATTTAGAGAATAGACGGCGTTGCTGATAATATTATAAATAACTGAATTCATTTCTGCTGGTAAGATCTTAATAGAGCAGTCGTTTTCAGGTTCGTGCATCAACTCAAGTGAAATACCACCTTGAGCACTATTGATACTGTTTCTGTACAAGGCAAGCTGACTATCTATAAAAGAATTAAGAGTAGTCCCAACAAAAACATCGGACTTTATCTGTAGGATTTTGTCCATGCTTCTGATGATTCTCGTCATGTTATGCCCATGCTCCTGAATCTTTTCCGTATTAGCTTCAATCATGGAGAGTAATGGCATTAGCTCATGCTGAAGATGGTCATCTTGTACGTATACGTCTTTAGCTAATAGCTCTTTACTTTCATCCAATAGCTCATTAGATACTGCGGCAAAGTTGTTTACGTAGTTTAACGGATTAAGCAAACGGTCAACTAGGCCTTTGGTAAGCTGACCAATGGATGCTAATTTTTCTTGCCGAATTAATTGCTCCTGCGTTTCTTTTAGATCGGTAAGCGTTTTATTAAGGCCCTCAAATAAATCATCAGATTTCTCTTTTTCCTTGATCAATTCTTTGGTTCTGTCTTCTAGCTCCTGACGAGCCGCCGATAAGTCAGTGACCATTTTGTTAAAGGCTAAACCAAGTTCGCCTATTTCGTCCCTTGACTTACTGAATACTCGTTGAGTAAGGTCGCCTCTGCCCACCTTTGTAGCAGCATCTCGGAGTTTTAGTACTGGAATGGAAATATTTCTGGCTAGGCCAAAGCCGATAACAATACCTATGCTGAAAACTAGAAAGCTAAAGAATAAAGAGGTGATGCGAATTTGTCTTTTGCTTTGAATTATTTCTTTGGTGGAAAAAGCCAAAGCAACTTCCCCGTGCATAAGGGCGGTGCTGAATGCAGTTCGCTTTACAACTATTGAGTCGTTAGATATGGCATCAACATCAATCTGCTTGCTGTCAGGGTACGTTTTAAAAACGGTTCTATTTATTTTAAAGCTAGAATGGGTCTTATTCCACACCGTATCGGTTTGCAATAAACTAACAAATCGGAGCAAGGGGTCTTTTTTAACAAAATCCATAGCAGTCTGAACGCCTTCGAAATTTTGTTCAGTCATGGCTATTTTAACGCCAAGCGCAACAGTATTTGCTTGGTTTTGCACTTCCTTATTGAAATTACTAAGAAGTGTTCTTTCTTGTATTGCGGGTAAGTAAAATAGAACGAAGAAGGAAAATAGCAATACTATACTAGTCACCGTCATCCATATTTTAGTCTTGACCGTGAGGCGTAAGCCTTTTATAATTTGAAAAAGTTGTGGTTTGGGTAAATTAGTTACCATAGCGCAGATATAGGTAAGCAATTAGTGCTTCTAGTGGATGGGCGTTACAAAGACTTCTTTCCATCAATAGCTATAACCTTATTGTTAGCCGAGGCTTGTGTGACAATGCCAATTGCGCCGCTTGTCTGTGAAACGAATTCTTCAAGATCAGATTCGCTATTGAAAAAATTTGGTGCAGCAGCCTTGCCTTGAAATACCAGAGCAAGCCAATATTTATTTAGATCATTTGGGCTCATGTTGTAAATCTTTTTGCTGGTAACAACCCCTATTGGTGTATTGCTTTTTAGAAGTGCTATAACTACTTTACTGCCATCTGGCCAGCGTAGTTTTTCTCCTCGCATCACAGACTTAAGCTGCTCTATTTTCATTTCGGCTGGTATTGCTTTTCCATTCGCAATCACCACAAGATTACTATTGTCTTGAGAATTAGCCGGTAGCGAGAGGTATACAAAAAAGAGAAAGGGTAGAGTAAGGCGTCGGTAAATCCAATTCATCGCGTATATAAGTTAGAAACCGACTGCTACTTGAAAGATCAATTTGTCTGGTGTGCCAACTGTTGATCTTTGTATATGTTGATATTCAAGCTTGAGCACGGCTAAATAGCTTATTTCATACCGTAGGCCACCAACAAATGATCGGACGTTGTTATTTAAATAATACACCTCTTTATTGCGATATTGAATATTGTCGAGCCTGATATACGGAATGATTTTATCAGTAATTCTAAAACCTGCATATGCATACGAAGCTAATGCCTGCTGCATTCCAAGGCTGTCGGACCTGTTTATAGCCATGCTGCTTTCTGCTAAGAGCTCATACCTTTTAGAGAAGACAGAATCGGTGTAGGAAACCGAGGCGGTCATTATATTTTGAGTGACCTTAGACGGAATCAGGGTGTTAGTGCCGCCAGAATGATTGTGCGACATACTGCCTTTCGAAAGGACATCATGATACAAGGAGGCCCCTAGGCGGAAGCCATCAACGGGCTTCACGTGCACAGCGGCTGTCAGCGATTTGAAAGGGTTATTATCAGCAATATCTCCTGAGCCTAGCCCATTGCCAACCATAACGTCATAGCCAAACCGGAGTCTGCCAAGGTTTTGCCCTTGTAAGCTGATGCCAGTAGTGTGCAGTGGTATTATACCCTCGGAAAAAACTAAAGGGCGCTCAACCGTTGGAAAGAAAACTCGGCCATGGTGGTAAGTATCATTCCAATAGTTGATGGGAGTATGGTGTTTGCCAATTAAGACGCTATGATTGCCCGCATAATTGTATTTCAATATTATGCGTTCTACACTGATATCGAAATCGGTGGGAGAATCCAAGGAATATTTAAAAACGGTTTCCCCCAGAAATGATAATCTCTCGGTTATCTCTGATGTAATAAATAAGTCCTGCTCACCAAGCCCAAAATTCGCTTTGCCTTTTTGGTAATAAGAATAGGCATCTACAAACCCTCTTATCTGGGTACGCTGGGCCACTACCCGGTGTGCCGAGCACAAGAGTAGAGTACTGATGAATAAAAGGATTAATGAGTACTTAGTTCTTTCCATACCTGCTGTTTGAATTTATTCGATAAATGAAGGAGGTGATGTCACCAACTGAAAAGCGGGTAGTCGATTACGCAGGTAGTGGTCTGCGTTGCGTACTTGCTGGGCGCCAACTGCTTATACACTAGGCAATAGATACAGGGAGAAAAGGACGTTACTACATAGCTGCCGGCTTAGGCGATTACTGTTAGCTAAAGGCTCTTTCAGGGCCTGAATCATAAGCAACGTAGGGGTGTGTGTAATGTGGTTTTATTCAGTTTATATGAATAAAATTTATTAAAATGTTTCTAAATGTATGTTATTCTCTGCAGTTCAGCTAATGGTTATGGAGGGTATTTTTTAGGAGTATCCACTTGTCAGCAGAAGCTTATTCCCGATAGGCCTTTTCTTAGTTCTGGCGCATTAAAAAGCCCTTGGCAACCATATTGGCGCCAAGGGCTTTTCCTACTCTGCTCTAGTGTACTTAGCTTATAAGAAGCTGTGCAGTGGGCGTGGTGATTGTGATTCTTGCCCGATGGCAATAGTTACCACCTTAGAAACGGACTGGCCTGCATAGCTTGTGCAAACAGCGCTGCTACCAACCCAGTGTACATTGCTGCTCCCAGCCACGTAATCAGTACGGCGCGAGAAGGTATCTTTCGGCTGACCCACCAGCCAAATAGGGGAACCACTTGCAGCGCATGCAGGCCTAGAAAGTGGGCAATTCGCAGGTCGCCGGCCCGGGTGCTCCAGCCGAGGCCCGGTAGGCCAGGACCGCCATCGGGGGCACCGACGGTGTGCTGGTTGAGGTGAATCATCATGCCGCCCAATACGCTCCCGATGAGGAATAGCAACAGGCCTAGGCGCACGCCCCACACATAGCCAGCGGGGCCATCTGGGCGGTACCGCCAGACCAGGTACACGGCCCACACTGTCAGGAGCGTATTGACCAGGATAAATACGCCCATGAGGCTGAACAACAGCCCATCGAAGGCAGTGGCATTGTTGAAATGAGAAGTGGTGCCGCGAGCCGCTTGCGTAGCGATACACGCCATTTCTACCGCCATGCTTAGGCCTATACCCCAGCTGATGCGGCGCACGGCGCGTTGCGCCGGAGAGGGTAAGTCGGCGAGCAGCCAGGCCAGCGTCCAGAGGTAGAGCAGGCCTGATAGCGCGAACTTGATCGGCTTCACCCAAACTGGTAGGCCAGTCACTGCCCGCGTATCAAAGGGCAGCAGCACCAGTGCCAGCAGCAAAAAACCTACGTGCAGCCAGCCCACCCACGACAGCACCGGATTCACGCGGTGCAGTACCCGCAGCCAATCGGCAATAAACCTCAAGGGCGAGGAGTGGGCTGTGCTCGGTTGAACGGGGTATGTTGAAGCGGGCTTCAGGGGATAAGTGGCAGCCATTGCAGTAGAGCGTTAAGTAAAAGCGGGGAATAAGTAGGTTGCGAATCCATACATGGGCGGTTCCTAATTTCTGGCAGGATATTACTGCTAACCACAAAATTATTGCGCCTTATAATCTGTCTGTATTGATTAGGATATTCGCAATGCCAAGCTATTTCTTGTGGCTGGTATGAGCCGAATGCTAGAAAATATGCAGCAGCGTGAATTGGATGAAATAGGTATATGGCTTACTGTGGCATGTATTCAAAATAATAATGTTCTAAGCGTGTCATAGTAATTTAAATAAAGGATAGTAAGGCCGGTCAGATTTATAAACCCATGTGTCAATATAGAATACCATAGATTCTGTTTAATGAGTAAAACGATGCCCAGAATAATTCCAATAAAACCCGTGCTTAAAACTCCACTCCAGCCCTGATAGGCGTGGCACATTCCAAAAATTATGGAGGTGGATAGCAAGCCGATTATGTTTCCTGTTGATGCATTAGAAAACAGAGCGAATACCCTCGTTAAAAGGAACCCGCGAAATAAAATTTCCTCCAGAAGTCCGCCCAGAATAAAGCCTACTATAACCCAGCCTGCGTAAATAAAAATATTGTTCTTAAAATCGACTTGAGTCAGATCGATCGGTGTGTTAGTTGTTTTTTCAACAAGAGGGTTAAAAAGAGTCTCGACAAATAACTCAATTGCCACACCTAATACTGCCGAAACCGCAATTGCTTTCAACCAACTGAGGGGTTGCACAAATCTCATGGAATTGAGCAAAAGTGGCCTCGCCTTGCTTCTTCTTATGTAGGCAAATACAAGAATAAAAGCGCCAATTACTCCAACCTGTGGAATGCCCAGGATTAAGGCAAAGCAAAGGATAGTGAGGATCAACTCGGTTTTGGGTAACCTAGTGAGGTAGCTCATGCGGAGGGGAGTGTTGGCTACTGACCGAATAGCGGCCGTGGCGCGGAAGGGGTATGACATAATGGGGTTGGTGAAATGATTAGCTCCGAGATAGTGCGGTTGGTGCTATGCAACCTGGGTCCTGCGCATCAACAGGAGGGCGCTTTACTGCTAAGTGTTAGGGCGTGGCAGCGGAAACCGGAGCAGCAACTTCGCAGGCGTAGAAGCGCCGCACCAGGCTGTAGAGCAACAGCCCCACCGGCCCAAACAGGAACGTGAGCAGCAGGCACGGCACCAGCAGCAGGTGTGGTACGCCGCGCCGGCGGGCATCGAGGGTTTCCCAAATACCGATGCTCATATCAAAGCATAAGTAATGCACCCAGCCGGCCAGCAGCGCCCACGGGCTGCGGAACAGGGCCGCAACCTCTGCTAAGGAGCTAAATCCGCCTTCGGAAGTGTGCGGCCCCAGGTAGTGTGACCCGATCAAAAGGGTGTAGGCCACTGCCAGCACCAAGGGCAATGCGCCACTGAGCACTACTTGCCGGGTGCCACGCCAGCGCGGGGCCAGCAGCAGCAAGGCCCAACCCAGCATTGCTACAAAATTGGCTAAGGAAAACAGCAGGTCGGGGGTGAGTGCCATGCGGGGTAGAAGTTTCTTGAGCCAAACTTGCACAATGTAGGTAGCATTGCCGCGTCAAAACGGGGTGAACCGTCAGGGGAAACGGGTAAACCGGAAGAAGCCGTAGGCCAGTTATGCCGCGCATAGAACACCGTTCAGCTAGTCCGCGTACCTTTGCAGCGTGAAGGCAGCATTTTTACCGAGACGGGCTTACCTGGTTACCCTATTCCTTGTGGGGGGAGCCGGAGTGGCCTACGCTGCCCCAGGAGCTCTTCTGAAAGATGATTCCACTTTCGTGCGGCAGTCGCACCGCCGGGCCGTATTCCAGTTTGATCAGCGCTTTAGCTTGCTCAATGGAAAGGTGGTCGGCATCAATGGCCTCAAAGGCGGCATAGAGTGGCGTGGCCGCTGGCGCGCGGGCTTGGGCTTGTACCGTCTTTCGGGCGGCGTGCCTACCCGCATTGCGCAGCCCGAAGGCACGCCCAGCGGCACCCGCGACGAAGTGCGGTTTCGCTACTTGGTGGCCTACGGCGAGTATGTGTTCATCGGCAACCCGCGCTGGGAGCTGAGCACGCCGCTACAGCTGGGCGCGGGCAGCTACTATACCAAGTATTATTTCCCCGATGGCGGCATTCGGCGCACCGACCGGGAGGTGCTCTTCGTGCTAGAGCCTTCTATTGCCGCGCATTACCGCGTATTTCGTTGGATTGGCGTGGGCGCGGGCACGGGCTACCGGCAGGTGATGGCCGCCGGCAAACAGCCCCAGGACGATATGAGTGGCATCATCTTCTTTGGCCGTGTAAAGTTTTTCCTCGGCGACTTTATCAAAGTAGTGCGGGGCCGCGAGCGGCTGTTCTCGCAGCAAGGTCTGGAAAGCCACAAATAGCCATTCTACGCAAAAAGCACCACCAGCCCGTAGGCCAGTGGTGCTGCGCAAATGCATGAGAAATCCGTTGAGGCTGGCCTAGCGCGGAGCGCCGATGCCTTTGGCCGTGAGTGGGCGTCGCAGCATGTAGCGGTACACGAAATTGCCGGGAGTGCTGGCGCCTTTAGCGCTGGCGGGTTCCTCCAGAATCTGCACAATTTCCCAGCCCAGAGAGCCCATATAATTCAGGGCGCTGATGGAAGTGGCAAACACCTGAATTTTGCCCGCTTCCCGCATCACCTGCTCGGAACCGCCCAGCTTCTCATAGCCATAGCCGAAGTCGACGTAGATGTCGCCGCTCTTTTCTTTTTCCGGCTTGCCACTCGGTATGGTTCCCGTGCGCATCAGCTCACAGAACTCATACCGCACCGGCTCCAGTGGGCCAGTTCGTACGCCCGGGTTTGGGGCTTGTGCCGCCGCCGTAGAAGCAGCCAAGGTGCCAGCAAGTAGCAGAGAAGCGAAAAGGTGTTTCATGTAATAAGGTTGGAAGAATAGTCACGCGAAGTGTTGTAGAAGGCCTGTCAAGGAGCTTTCTACAGCGCGCGGCTATCAGGTTGTGAAGGTGTGTGGGAAGTTGAGTTGATGACGAATGGCTGCTTTCCCGCAATCAGGTTGAGAGAAAGCAGCCCGATGTGATGCAGGCAAGACTTCAGCGCGAGGCCCAAAGCGTTGTATAAAACAGCGAATATTTCACGGCAGTAAGAAAGCGAAACGCCCTGCGTAAAGCAAACCGCTGCAGGCTGCTGCTAGGCCACTTACCGCTGATGGGCAGACGGCGCCGCGGCCTGCCCCCGAATGGTGCCCAGCCGGTCGAGCTTGCCAGAAGCCGTGGTTTTGAACTGCGGCACGTAGGCCACTTCGCGCGGACGCTCGTACTTTTCCAGTCGCTCCGAGAGCAGCGAGAGTAACTCTTGCTGCTGATGCGGCGGCAGCGGTGGGCCTTCAACAAACGCCGTAACCTGCTCTCCCAGGCGCGCATCGGGGCGGCCGGCCACAAATGCGCGGCGGGATAGGCCTAGCTCCGTTAGGGCCACTTCCAGCACAAGTTCTACTTTCTCGGCCTGCACCTTCACGCCTCCGCTGTTTATCACGAAATCGGCGCGGCCCAGCCATTCAAACGTGTGATTTTCGGGCTGCAGATTTACCCGGTCGTTGGTGGTGATGAGCTGGTCGTTGGTAACGTCGGCGCGCACCGTAAGGCAGCCGCGCTCATCCTGGCCTACCTGAATTCCGGGCAGCACCTGGTACAGCGGCGACACGTTGGGGCCATTAAGGCGGCGCAGGGCAATGTGCGAGGCGGTTTCCGTCATGCCATAGGTCAGGTACACCGGCACCTTCAGCTTCTGAATTTCCTTCTCCAGGCTTTTCTCCACCGATGCGCCGCCTACCAGAATGGCCTTCATGCGGTTCAGGCGCGGGCCGTGGCCATTGGCCAGTACCTCACGCAGCTGCAGCGGCACAAAGGAGGCAAAGTCGAAATTGCCGGTGGGCACCAGCACCATAGGGTCGGCCTGGGGCTCTACAATGGTCAGGTGCATATTGCGCTCAAAGGCCCGCACCAGCATCATGATGCCGCCCACAAACTCGCAGTTCAGGCACACCAGCATCCGGTCGCCGGGGCCCAGGTCGAAGTAGTCGCCGGTGCGGCGTGCCGAGGCTTCCAGCTGCCGCCGCTTCATCTGTACCAGCTGTGGCTTTCCCGTTGAGCCAGAGGTGCGCAAGCCAAACTCCTGCGCCCCGTTCAGCCACTGCCGGCAGAAGTCGAGCACGCGGGCCTCGTAGCCATTAAGGTCGGTGGGCGAGTTGGCAGGATACTGCTGAATATCGTGGTAGCGGAACTCACGGCCGTTGAGCAGCAGAGAGTCGGGGAGGAGCGTGGAGGCGGACATAAGCGGTGCAGAAGACAGGGCAAATATTCAGAGCTATAACCGCAAAAGCATACGTAGCTCCTGCAAAACCGGCAACAAAACCTGCTTCCCCTTGACATTGAAGCCGTTAAAACCGTATATTACCTACGTCACCAAACTCCCACCGCCATGCTCCCTACCGTATCAAGTCCGTTTGCCTTGGCTAAAACCTTTGTTTTCCGACGCTACCTCACTGTCCGGAACCGCATAGCGGCTCCCACCACTAACCCGGTTGCGGAGGCAGCGCGCAAAGCCCGAAAGCTGCTCAAGAAACGCGCAAAGGACGAACGACTTCGTAACTTTTTCGGCTGGTGCGAGGGTTGCGCCGGGTACGGCTCCATATTTTAACCAACAACTTATAACGCAAAAAGCGCCACCCAGATCGGGCGGCGCTTTTTGCGTTATAGGGTAGGCTGAGCCGCGGGTTAATGCACGAACCACACGAAGCTAGAATATCAGGTAGCTATGGCGATGGTGGTAGCGCCAGCAGCCATTGCCATACTGTAATTGGCGCAATGGACTGTGGTAAGCAAAAGCAGCTCCTTGTAGTCGAGAGCCTCAAACTCGTTGGTGCTTGTGAGCATGTAATTGCAATTCAGCGTGTTCCACTTGAAAGAGGGCTGCACCAGCAATAGCTCTCGTTCATCCTTATTCTGCAAGACATACGTGTTCTTGAGCAGGCTTTTCAGCTTGAACACGTAGGCTTTGCTGGTGGCTTTCGACTTGATCAGAATAGTGCCACCCCAGTTCATCTTAAAATTCAAAAGCACCGCCTCCTGGTCTCTCACCTCGATGGTAGTTCCCCAGAAACCACGGGGCGCAATCTGAAACGTAGAGCCATCGGCCAGCGCTATAACGGCCTTGAAGGAGAACCATTCGGTGTAGTGCAGGGCCCCCAGTATCTTGTCAGCCTGCAGTAGCTGAAAGTCTCGGGTGCCGTTGGCTAATATGGTATAATCTGCCATCGTGCTAAAAAATAGAGGCTGGTTCAGGCACCTGATCGAAGAGTAAGGACCGCCCTCTACTAGTGCGCTTTTGCAGGTTCCGGAACAAGTTTGAAGTATGTAGCCTTGAAACGTCCATCTGCTACTTCGCCCTGTACCTGCGCTTTCCGGACGGAGTTGCAGAAGCCGTCTTTAGCATGCGCGTCGCCGTGCGAGTCGATGGTGGTGCCGTCTACGAAGTAAGCTTTGCCATCCATCCGAATGGCCAGGTCGCAGCTCTTGCCCGGCAGGCCTAGGCGGCACTGCCCGCAGGCGGCGTCTACCAGCAGAAGCTCTTTGTTTTTATCAGGCGAGGCCGTGCTGGCGGCGGTGGGGGCAGTTTGGGCTTGTGCGGTTGCTACGCCCGCGAAGCTTAGCAACAGCAGTGTCAACAGGAATTTCATACGGAGAGGCATCAGGGGAAATATACTTGTGGCAATATAGCCAGAGGCCAGCTAAGCGAACAAAAGAAAACGGCTCGCACCCCGAGGCGCGAGCCGTTTCAAGAGGCCTATGCCACTTGGTCCGTTATGGGAACTTGGGGAACTTCGAGAAGTCGGGCTTGCGCTTTTCGATGAAGGCGTTTTTGCCTTCTTTGGCTTCTTCGGAGAGGTAGTAGAGCAAGGTGGCGTTGCCGGCCAGCTCCTGAATACCCGCCTGTCCATCCAGCTCCGCGTTGAAGCTCGATTTGAGCATGCGCAGCGCCAGAGGGCTCTTTTCGAGGATTTTGTTGCACCACGCCACGGTAGTTTCCTCGAGCTTATCGAGAGGCACCACCTTGTTCACGAGGCCCATATCAAGGGCTTCTTGGGCGTCGTACTGGTCGCAGAGGAACCAGATTTCGCGGGCCTTCTTCTGGCCTACCACGCGGGCCAGGTAGCTCGCACCAAAGCCCCCATCAAACGAGCCTACATTCGGGCCGGTCTGGCCGAAGCGGGCGTTATCGGCGGCAATGGTCAGGTCGCAGACTACGTGCAGCACGTGGCCGCCGCCAATGGCCCAGCCCGCCACCATCGCCACCACGGGCTTGGGAATAGAGCGGATCATTTTCTGCAGATCCAGCACGTTCAGTCGGGGAATGGTGTCCTCGCCTACATAGCCGCCATGGCCACGCACGCTCTGGTCACCACCCGAGCAGAAGGCTTTACCACCTTCACCCGTGAAAATGATAACCCCGATATCGGTGCGGTTGCGGCAGATATCCATGGCCTCAATCATCTCCTGCACCGTGAGGGGCGTGAAGGCATTATGCACCTGCGGGCGGTTGATGCTGATCTTGGCGATGCCGCCATGCTGCGTGAAGAGAATTTCGCGGAACTCCTTAATCGGGGTCCAGGTAATTTGTTCGGCCATAGTTAATGGGTGGTTTAAGACACTGCGCTATCTGCGAAACCTTCGGTGCTCTCCATGGGCTACAAGTCGTAGATGCCGTTTTAGGCCGCCGAGGGCGCGGAAGGTTTCGCAGATGGCGCAGTGTCGTTCTTTAGGAAGAGAAAGAAGTCCGGACCATGGCCCGGTAATGTTCAAAGAAGTCGGCGTTGGTCTTGCTGTCGGTGGTGATTTCGAGCAAGCTGGCGCCGGATTCGGGTGCAAAGAAAACCGGTAAAGCCGATTCTAGTTCAGCAAAAGAAGAAACGGCCGTGTAGCGCAGCCCAAAGTCGCGGGCGGTGTTCTCGGCCCGGAGCATCTGGCGCGTCTCGAAGAACTCCTCCAGCTCCGGCTGCTGGCGCGGCCCATCAATCATGCGGAAGATGCCGCCGGCGTGGTTGTTTAGCAGAATTACGCGCAGGTTGGGCGTGGGATAGTTGTGCCAGAAGGCGTTGCGGTCGTAGAAAAACGCTACGTCGCCGGTAAGCAATACCACTGGCCTAGCGGGCTGCGCCAGCGCCGAGCCGATGGCCGTGCTGGTACAACCATCAATCCCGCTGGTGCCCCGGTTCGCAAATACCTCTACCCGGTGGCCTACGGGCAGGCCCAGAATGTTGGGGTAGCGCACCGCCATGCTATTGGCCAGGTGCAGCGCCGACTGATTGGGGAGGCGTTGGAGGCACTGATAGATGGCCGTGAACTCATTGAACGGCTGGTTGGGCTGCTGCATGAATTCAGCCAGGAAATCGGTGGCCCAGTTTTCGGCGGCGAGCCAGGGCTTGAGGTAGGCAGCTTTGGCAGTAGCTTCCGTCTCGGAAAGCTGTGCTCCGCTGCTAGGCCAGGCCAGGCGCACCGGGCCAGTAGGAGCAGGGCGGGGCGCTACGCGGGTAGCATCGGGCTGGGCCACGTGCGCCTCACTCCCCAGCCCTCTCTCCAAAAAAGGAGAGGGGGAGCCTGACGATTCAGCTCTGTTTACATCAGGCTCCCCTTTCTTGGAGAGGGGGCCGGAGGGTGAGGCAACCGCTGCGAAGAAATCAGCCGGCTCCATGCGCACCGTTTTGGTGAGCGACTGGAACGTGTCGGCCACTACGCCCGCTGACTGAATGTGCCAATGCTGGGCCGGTCTGGCGTTGCGCAGGTAGAGCTTCAGAGCTTTGGAAATCAGTGACTGGCCGAAGGTAATGAGCAGCTCAGGCTTCAGGGCTTCCTTCAGCCCCAGCTCCGGCACAGCCATAAACACATCTTGGTGGCCTAGCGGGCGTAGGCGCTGGTCGAAGCTTGGGGCAGCGGGCAGGTGCAGGTTCGCAATTAAGTCGCCCACCACGGGCACCTGGTAGGCCACGGCAAACTGGCGCAAAGCCAACAGAAGTGCTTCGTCGGCAGGGTGCTGCCCGGCCACCACTACCACCCGACTGGTACCACTGATTTCAGCCCGAAGCTCTGCCAACACGTTGGCGGGCAGTTGGGGCCGCCCTGGCAGCTCACGAGTAACCTTAACGGCCTCAAACTGCAGCTCTTCGCCAGCTTTCGGATAGAAAGGCTCCCGTAGCGGGATATTCACCTGCACCGGACCTGCCGGAAACTGCTCTGCTAGGCCTATGGCTTCTGACACCACGCGCGTGGCGTGCCACTTGGCATCGGCGTGCGTGGTATCGGCAGGGAACGTGAAGGAGCCTTTGGCGTGGGCACCGTACAAATCGGTTTGCCGCACCGTTTGGCCATCCAGCTGATCAATCCACTCCGGCGGCCGGTCGGCGGTGAAAACCACCAGAGGAATCTGCTGAAAAAAGGCTTCGGCCACGGCAGGCGCGTAGTTCAGGCCCGCCGTGCCGGAGGTGCACACCAGTGCAACCGCCCGCCGCTGGGTCTGGGCCAGGCCTAGGCCTATGAAAGCCGCTGCCCGCTCATCCGGCACCGTCCGCACCTTAATAGCCGGATGCCTCGCAAACGCAATGGTGAGCGGCGCACACCGGGAGCCCGGCGACAACACTACATCGGTAATGCCTAGCTGAGCACAGATTTCCGGGATGTTATGAACCGCTTGAAGGGAAGACATTGCAGTAAAATTGATAGGGGACAAAAGGAGCTAAAAAGGCACGTCATCCTGAGTGTGCGAAAGATCTAGTCAGGTATGAACGACAGGCCTAGCGCCTCGTGCTGATATGATAAGATCCTTCGCAAGCTCAGGATGACGTGCCTTTAACCGGCAGGATGGGGCTTTTAGCGTTAATTCAATCATGCAGAATCGCGCTAATGGTGCGCAGCTTCAGCTCCGTCTCCTGCCACTCGCGGGCAGGTTCAGAGTCGATAGTGAGGCCAGTGCCGGCGTAAAGTATGGCTTCCTGAGGGCGGAGCTGGAGGCAGCGCAGGTTTACGTACAAGCGCGCCACGCCCGCTTCGGGCAGGTTCACGGGGCCCAGGAAACCGGCGTAGTAGGCGCGGTCGTAGCCTTCGTGGCGGCGCAGGAAATCCAGAGCGGGCTGCTTGGGTACGCCGCCCACGGCCGGGGTGGGGTGGAGGAGGCGGAGCATATCGGTGCCCAGCGTAGGGAAGGGAACCTGGGCGAGGTGCACGGCAAAATCGGTACGCAGGTGCAGAAGCTGGCCCGCCGCTACGGTTCGAGGTCCTTGTTCATCGTACTCGCGGAGGCGCAGCTGCTTGAAGCAGTTTACAATATAGCGGGCCACCATGGCGTGTTCTTCCAGGTCTTTGTGGGCCCAGCGCGCGGTGGCGGGTTTCATGCCGGGCAGCAGCGGCTGGGTGCCGGCCAGCGCCATCGTCCGGAACACCTGCTGGTCGTCGATTTCGGCAAGTACCTCCGGCGTGGCGCCCAGCCAGGTGCCCACCCCCGGCGCACTCACCAAGGATACAAACGCATTGGGGTAGCGCTCCTGTAGTTCCTCAAAGGCCGTCAGGGCATCAAACCCGGCGGGCAGCGGCTTGCGCACCGCTCTGCTCGACACCACTTTCCGAACCACGCCCGCCTCAATAGCCGCCACGCCGGCTGCTACCAGCGCTTCGTACTCAGTCTGAGAAGCCGTGGCCGGAGCCGGCTGCTGACTGACGTGCCAAGGCAGCTCCTGGGTGTCCGGCAATGCTGAAAAGCGCTGCCGCAACTCCGGCAAGCGGGCCGCCGCCGTAGCACTCACCTGAATTTCCTCGGGGTGGCCTAGGTCAAAAAACAGATCAGCGGGCAGAAACAGCGGCGGGTTGTGGTCGGAATCCCAGAAGGGAAAAAACGCAAAACCCGCCGGCGCCGTAGCCTCCAGCGCGGGCGGCAGGCCCACGTACGCCGAATCGGTTTTGATGCTGAGGCAGAGCCGTGCGTGCACAGCGCCCGGCAGCCGCCACAGCGCCACTGGTTTACCACTGGTGAGGGCCAGCGCCACCAGGCGCCGAAGCCGATCAGGGGTAGTTAGGTTTGGGTTCCAGGGAATGCGCTGTAGGCCACTCATGCCTTCGGAGCTGCCGCTGGTAAGTCGATAATGGCCATGGTAATGCGGCTGATGCAGACCAGTGCGCCGGTTTCCTCGTGCGTAATCCGGATTTCCCAGACCTGTGTGCTACGCCCCACGTGCAAGGCCGTGGCCCGCCCAATTACGTGGCCGTCGCGTACTCCTTTGAGGTGGTTAGCATTAATTTCGAGGCCTACGCACGCTTGTTTGGTGGGGTCGATTTTGGTGGCGGCGCCCACGCTGCCCAAGGTTTCGGCCAGCGCTACAGATGCGCCGCCGTGCAACAGGCCCATGGGCTGGTGCGTGCGTCCATCAACCGGCATGCGGCCTTCCAGGTAGTCGTCGGTGAGAGCGGTTAGCTCGATGCCCAGGGCATCGGCGAGGGTAGGGCGGGTGCCAACCCATTGTTTAATTTGCTCCAGCTTCATGCGTGAGAGAGTTGCTGCTTCATGGGGCATCCTACAGGTGGCCTAGGGTTCTCGTCAGGCTAGAAGGAATTGCTGATAGCATAACCATTCTGGCGGGAAAAGGTCCTACGCACTAGTTCGGACGACAAAAGGAACCAAACGCCCAAACGTATCCGTCCGGACGAAAAGGCCGTACTTTAACGGCATAAACAGCAAAACTAGCGGGAAAGTGAGCGTCAAAAAAATATACCTGATTCGGCACGGGCAAACCGACTTTAACGTGCGGGGTATCGTGCAAGGCAGCGGCGTCGACTCCTCGCTAAATGAGGCCGGACGGCGGCAGGCGGCGCGTTTTTTTGCGGCTTATCGACACATTCCTTTTGATAAAGTTTATACCTCCGTGTTGCGGCGCACGCACGAGTCGGTGCACGATTTTCTGGCGCTAGGCCTCCGGCATGAGCAGCACGCGGGCCTCAACGAGATTAGCTGGGGCACCCGCGAAGGCACCCGCATCACGGCCGAGGAAGACGAAGAGTACTTTGGTGTATTGCAGCAGTGGCGCGCCGGCCAAACCAGTGCCCGCCTCGAAGGCGGCGAAAGTCCCGACGATGTGGCGGCCCGTCAGCGCCCGGTTATTGAGCTGCTGACCTCCAGGCCCGAAGAAGAAACGGTACTGGTGTGCATGCACGGCCGGGCCATGCGCGTAATTCTGTGCCAAATGCTGGGCTACCCGCTAAGCCAGATGGACAGCTTCGAGCATCACAACCTCTGCTTGTACCAGCTTGATTACACCGGCTCTATGTTCACCGTCCGGAATTTTCTGGATGTTAGGCATTTACAGGAAACGCATGTGTAACTGCTACGGCTGACTTTCCTGATTAAAACCCTGCTATTTTGCTCGGGTAACACCTGGCAAAACAGTGAAGTACATAAATAAGGCCTTGTAGGCCACCTGGGGCGAAAATTCGCTGTTCTAGGCCTGTCATTAGAAGACGCGCTATAGTTTGCACCCCCGGATTTTCGGGCTAATTTTGGCCCCACTCAATTCCAACCGAAGAAGCTGATGGCCGAACTCATAAAAATGCCCAAAATGAGCGACACAATGACCGAAGGGGTTATTGCTTCGTGGCTCAAAAAAGTAGGCGATAAAGTGAAATCAGGGGATATCCTGGCCGAAGTCGAAACCGACAAGGCGACGATGGAACTCGAAAATTACGAAGACGGCACCCTCCTGCACATCGGTCCGAAAGAAGGCGACGCAGTACCCGTGGATGGCCTATTGGCTATTGTGGGAAAAGAAGGAGAAGATATTTCTGCACTACTAAATGGCGGCGGTGCTCCGGCTCCGGCGGCTCCAAAAGCAGAAGCAGCCCCCGCGCCTGCCCCCGTGGCAGCACCAGCTCCGGTCGCCGCGCCGGTAGCGGCTGCCCCAGCTGGCAACGGCAAGAAAGCCACCATCATCCGGATGCCCAAAATGAGCGACACGATGACGGAAGGCACTATTGCCGCCTGGCTCAAAAAAGTAGGTGACAAAGTGAAGTCAGGTGATATTCTGGCGGAAGTGGAAACCGACAAGGCGACCATGGAGCTGGACAATTACGAAGACGGAACCCTGCTCTATATCGGCCCAAAGGAAGGTGAAGCTATTCCGGTTGATGGTATTTTGGCCATCATTGGGGAAGAAGGCGCCGACGTTCAGGCCCTGCTCGGTGGTCAGTCGGGTGGTAGCGCGGCTCCGGCTCCGGTGGCTGCTGAAGCGGCTCCAGCCGCTGTTACGGCCTCGGCTTCCGCTTCGGCGGCAGAAGCTGCACCTGCCCAAAATGGTGGCCGCATTTTCGCCTCGCCGCTGGCCAAGAGCATTGCCAAAGACAAAGGCATTGACCTGAGTACTATTAAAGGATCTGGCGAGAATGGCCGCATCGTGTCGCGCGATGTAGAAGGCGCTCAGCCTTCCGCCGCTGCACCTGCCGCTCAAGTTGCGCCGGCTCCACAGGCCGCCCCCGAAGCTCCTGCCGCTACCGCGGCACCGGCCCAGGCCACTCCGGTTGCCCCCGCAGCCGCCGAAGGCACCTACACCGACACGCCCGTGTCGCAGATGCGCAAAGTCATTGCCCGTCGTCTGTCGGAAAGCCTGTTCACGGCGCCGCATTTCTATCTCACGATGGAAATCCTGATGGACCGTGCCATGGAGGTTCGTACCCAGCTCAACACTTTGTCGCCGGTGAAGCTCAGCTTCAACGACATGGTGATCAAGGCCGCAGCTGTTGCCCTGAAGCAGCACCCCGTAGTAAACTCCTCGTGGCTCGGCGACAAAATTCGCCAGAACAAGGTGGTGAACATCGGAGTAGCCGTTGCAGTAGACGAAGGATTGCTAGTGCCCGTAGTGCGCAACGCCGACGGCAAAGGCCTCTCGACCATTGCTACGGAGGTGAAAGAACTCGCTGGCAAAGCCAAGAGCAAGAAGCTGCAGCCCGCTGAGTGGGAGGGAAGCACCTTCACCATCTCGAACCTGGGCATGTTCGGCATTGAGGAATTCACGGCCATCATCAACCCACCAGATGCCTGTATCCTGGCAGTGGGTGGCATCAAGCAGACGGCCGTGGTAAAAGACGGTCAGCTGGCCATCGGCAACATCATGAAAGTGACCCTTTCGTGCGACCACCGCGTGGTAGACGGTGCCACTGGCGCTGCCTTCCTCCAGACGCTGAAAAGCCTGCTGGAAGACCCAATGCGTATGCTCATCTGATAAGTCAAGCGCTTATAAAGCAGGAAAGCCGGCCCTACCTAGGGTCGGCTTTTTTGTTTGCTGGTAGCGGCCCAATAACTATCGTTGTGGCTATTGCCGATGCCAGAGGCCAGCTCGTTTGGTAGTGAAGGCTACCAGGCCCTCTGCCCGGGAGAAGTAAGCGTTAGTTAGGGTGTCGGTTAGGTGGGCAGCTGTGGGCACACCCATGCGGCCCAGGTAGCGGTAGGTACGGCCACCAATCATCGTATCCTGCGCCACAATGGGGTTGCCGAGGCGAGGTACTTCGTAAGAATTAAACGAGGTGCGGCCGGGGCTGTTGGACGTATTGATGACGCCGCAGCGCGAACCCAGGTGGGTTACCGTAATAGAATTCGATATGGCCTCCAGCGTCAAGTTCAGCAATGAGTCGGGACCGTTGCGGTAGTGTAGCGTAATGATTTCGGTTTCAAAAGAGCCTGCCTTGGACTGGCCCTGCAGAATCTGCTCTTTGCGTGCTACCGTGATGGTGCGCACCTGCCCAGCGGAGTTACGAAAGGTAAGCACCTGACCATGCTGCTCCCGCAGCCATTCTTTGGTATAATCAGGAACTTCGGATTGGTCCAGCGAATCTACTACGTCGCCGCAGGATGTGAGCAGCAAGCTCATGCCCATAATATATACTAGCTTCATCGCGTAAGCTTAAGGAAAATATTCTGCAGGCCACCTGGCAGCAGACTCCTTACCAAACTTTATTGCAAAACCCCTATACTTGCCGGCAGTGGGGGCAACGCCGGAGGCACCCGATTGTTAATATATTCAATCGTGTAAAGGGTATGAAGCAGAATCTACTAGCAGCAACGCTGTGCATTGTAAGCACAGCCGCTTTTGCCCAAGGGCAGGCCCTGACGGGCCAAGTGCTGGACAGCGCAGGAAAGCCCGTGATTGGGGCTACTGTAGTCGAAAGAGGTACCAACAATGGCACGGCCACCGGCAACGATGGCCGTTTTACGTTGCGCACGCGCACGGCCAACCCACGCCTGCAAATCAGCTCGATTGGGTACGCCTCGCAGGAAGTGGAGGCCACGGGTGGCGAGGTGAGTGTGCGGCTAAACGATGCCTCTACTGGCCTAGGCGAGGTGCAGGTGGTGGGCTCGCGCAGCCAGAACCGCTCCGTAACCGATTCACCGTCGCCGGTGGATATTATTGACCTGCGGGAGGTGACCACCAAAACCGGGCAGCTTGATGTAAACCAGCTGCTGCAGTTCGTGGCGCCTTCGTTCAACTCCAACCGCCAGACCGGCTCCGATGGCGCCGACCACGTAGACCCTGCCACGCTACGTGGCCTAGGACCCGACCAGACGCTGGTACTCGTGAACGGCAAGCGCCAGCACCAATCGGCCTTGGTGAACCTGTTTGGTACCCGTGGCCGCGGCAACACCGGCACCGACCTGAACGTGATACCCGCCGCCAGCATCGAGCGGATTGAGATTCTGCGCGATGGTGCGGCGGCTCAGTACGGCTCCGATGCTATTGCCGGCGTCATCAATATTGTGCTGAAAAGCTCCGTGAAAGAGCTGACGGCCAACGTAAACTACGGCGCCTACGATGCCAAATACCGCCGCGACGACGAGAAGTTTGATGGCGGCAACTTCAACGCCAACCTGAACTACGGCATAGGCCTAGGAGACAAGGGAAGCTTCGTGAATGCTACCCTCGACTACAACAAGCGCGAGCACACCCAGCGGGCCGCGGTGCCAGCCCCCGATGGCCTGGCTCGCCGCGAGTACGGCGACCCGGAAATCAGCAATACGTCTGCTTACCTGAACTCCCGGTTTGCACTTAGTGATAAGTCGTACGTGTACGTGTTTGGCGGCGGCAACAAGCGCAAAGGTGATGCCTTCGCCTGGACGCGCTTCGCCGACGACGACCGGAACGTGCCCGCCATCTACCCCAACGGCTTCGACCCCATCATCACCAGTGATATTGTAGATGCCTCTGCCGTAGCTGGCCTACGCACGGCCGTGGGAGGCTGGGAGTTGGATTTGAGCAACAACTTCGGCTCCAACCGCTTCGAATACGGGGTGCGCAACTCGCTGAATGCTTCGCTGGGTGCCAGCTCGCCGACTTCGTTTGATGCGGGCGGGTTCCAGCTCCAGCAAAACGTGGTAAACCTGGGCCTAACGCGGAACTATAAAACTGTGCTGCAGGGCCTAAACCTGGCGGCTGGCGCAGAGTGGCGCCGCGAATGGTACTCGCTGTTTGAGGGCGAGGAAGCCTCCTACAAAAATTATAATCCTGATTTATCGGGTGGCTCCCAGGGCTTTCCGGGTTACCAGCCCAGCGACGCCATCAAGGCTCAGCGCGACAACTTTGGGGTGTATGTAGATGGGGAACTGAGCGTGACGCAACGCTGGCTGCTGGCCGCTGCCCTGCGCTACGAGCATTACTCTGACTTCGGGAGCACGCTGAACTACAAAGCCTCCACCCGCTACAACCTCACCGAGTTCCTGACGCTGCGCGGCACCTACAGCACTGGGTTTAGGGCGCCGTCATTAGCACAAATCAACTTCAACTCCACCTTCACCAACTTTATCAACGGGGAGCCGGTGGAGGTGCTGCTGGCCCGCAACAACAGCGCCGTCACGCAGAAGCTAGGCATCCCGGAGCTTAAGCAGGAAACCTCCAACAGCGCCAACGTAGGCCTCACCAGCCGCATCGGTTCCTCCTTGAGTCTGACCTTGGATGGCTACTACATCAAGGTGAAAGACCGCGTGGTGCTCACCAGCCAGTTCTCATCCGATGACCCGGTAATTGGTGCTGATTTGCAGGCTCTGAACGTAGATCAGGCGCAGTTCTTCGCTAATGCTGCCGATACCCGTTCGCTAGGCCTGGATGTGGTCCTGAACCACACGCTCACACTCGGCACTGGCCGCCTGAACTCCACGCTGGCCGCCAACTTCAACAAGCTGCGCATTGATCGGGTGCAGACTTCGGGCCGCCTGACGGGGCGGGAGGAAGAGTTCTTTGGGCCGCGGGAGCAGGCCTTCGTGAAAGCCTCGGCGCCTCCCTCCAAAATCAACCTCACCTTTGACTACCAACTCGGTCGCTTCGGGGCCTTGGTTCGTTTCGTGCGGTTCGATAAGATTACGCTCATCGACTTCAACGGCGACCCGATGAAGTACGACAGCCGCATCACCACTGATCTGACCCTGAACTACGCCCTCACTAACCACTTGCAGTTCATTGTGGGGAGCGCCAACGTGTTCAACAAGTACCCTACGCTGTTCAACCCCCAACTCACGGAAACCGGCGGCGCCTGGGACCCCGTGCAGATGGGCTCCAATGGTCGGTTTTACTTTGCTAAATTGCAGGCCCGTTTCTGATACTTGTTTAGTCAGGAGATGGAAGTCAGCTGTCGGTTTTCAAAACGGGCAGCTGACTTCCTTTTTCCCAGTATGTAGAGACGCATACGTGCATCTCAGGGTCTGAAATACTGGCCTAGAACACACTAGACGAATAACTCTGGTAACGGGAGGCGCAAAATGTTGCGTCTTTACCCCTTTAAGCACTATTCTCACCTGATATGAAAATCCGTTCCACTACCGTGCTGGGCGTGCGCCACAACGGCCAAATTGCCCTCGGCGCCGATGGCCAGGCCACCATGGATAAGCACGTGGCCAAGAGCAACGTACGCAAGGTCCGTAAGCTGCAGGATGGCAAAGTAGTCACTGGCTTTGCCGGCTCTACCGCCGATGCCTTTATGCTGCTCGATAAGTTTGAGGAGAAGCTCAACGGCTACGGCGGCCAGCTGCGCCGCGCTGCCATTGAACTGGCCAAAGAGTGGCGCAAAGACCAGTACCTGCGCAAGCTGGAAGCCATGATGGTGGTAGCTGACAAAGACGAGCTGCTCATTATTGCGGGCACCGGCGACGTGCTGGAGCCCGACTTCGATGTGGCCGCCATTGGCTCCGGCGCCATGTACGCCCAGGCTGCCGCGCTGGCCCTCAAGAAGCACGCGCCCCACCTCACGGCCCGCCAGATGGTGGAAGATGCTCTACACATTGCCGCCGACATCTGCATCTACACCAACCACAACCTGATGATTGAAGAGCCCAGCTAGGCCACTCCTGTGCGTCGCATGACTGAAGACCTGATTTATTACAACTCGCGCAAGCGCCATGCTCTGTTAACCCTAGGCGGGTTGGCGTTTGTAGCCATGGGGGTGTTCATGATCGTGACCAAAGGCAACTGGGGCCTAGGATTGATAACCATTGCTTTCTTTGGCACTGGCGCTGCCATTGGCGCCAAGCAGTTTTTTGATACTCGACCGCGTCTGCAAATCACCGATGAAGGTATTCTGGACCGCACGTTGGGCGCAGGCCTGATTCTCTGGACTGACATCACCGATGCTTACGTGCGGTCTATCAACCACGAATACTTTATCTGTCTGCAACTGCGTGATGAACAGGCCTACCTGAGTCGTTTGTCGCCGCTGAAGCGGAAGCTAGCGGGTGCTAACGAGGCGCTGGGCTTCACGCCGCTTTCCATCAACCTGAGCGGTGTCGATCTTAACCCCGAGCAGCTGCTAGAGTATATTCTTAAACAGAGCGCAGCTGCGCAACTTTCCCCCAACAAATTCACGGAGTAAGCCTGTCCTAGGCCTGTTTTTGTGAGCAACCCAGCCGTAATAGTACGCTATTCAGAATCTTCGATATAGCAAATGCGTATTGAACGATTCCGGGCTGTAATTTGATTGTACACCGCACACCCATTACCATAGAACCCCAATCCATGCAAATCACCAACTTCCTCAAGCACCACTACCGCCACTTCAACGCCGCGGCGCTGATTGATGCCGCCGAAGGCTACAACAAGCACCTCGCCGATGGTGGCAAGATGATGATTACCCTCGCCGGCGCCATGAGCACCGCCGAAATGGGCATCCAGCTGGCCGAGCTGATTCGCCAGGACAAGGTGCAAATCATCAGCTGCACGGGTGCCAACCTGGAAGAGGATATCTTCAACCTGGTCGCCCACGACTTCTACGAGCGCGTGCCTAATTACCGCGACCTGACGCCCGCCGACGAGCAGGCCCTGTTGGAGCGCCACATGAACCGCGTAACCGATACCTGCATTCCGGAAGAGGAGGCCATGCGCCGCCTGGAGCACTCGGTGCTCAAGTTCTGGGAGAAGGCCGACAAAGCCGGCGAGCAATACTTCCCTCACGAGTTCTTCTATCAGATCCTGAAATCAGGCGAGCTGGAGCAGTACTACCAGATTGACCCCAAGGATAGCTGGATGCTGGCCGCTGCTGAGAAAAACCTGCCGATCATCTGCCCCGGTTGGGAAGACTCCACGCTGGGCAACATCTTCGCGGGTCACGTTATCTCGGGTGACATCAAGAACGTGCACACCGTACGCACCGGCATCGAGTACATGATTTACCTGGCCGACTGGTACACCCAGCAAGCCACTGATGCCAGCCCAGTAGGCTTCTTCCAAATTGGCGGCGGCATTGCCGGCGACTTCCCGATCTGCGTAGTACCGATGCTGCACCAGGACCTGGGCCGCACCAGCGTTCCACTGTGGGGCTACTTCTGCCAGATTTCGGATTCGACCACGTCGTATGGTTCGTACTCCGGTGCCGTGCCGAACGAGAAAATCACCTGGGGCAAGCTAGGCCAGGATACGCCCAAGTTCATCATCGAGTCGGATGCTACCATTGTAGCGCCGTTGGTGTTTGCCATGGTGCTAGGCCAGTAATTGCCGCCTGAAGCAATAACAAGAAAAGCCCGCCGCTGACTGTCAGCGGCGGGCTTTTTATGTGTAATCAACTGCCTTCTGAGTGAATAGTCTGGAACAAGCCTATTCTTTGTTTGCCACTTAATGAGCCGGTGCGGGAGTCGATATAACTTTATGCTGGAGCCGTTGCTGCTGGTCTACCTCTTTTTTAATTGTGCTCAATTTCAACCCCACCCCAACCATGCCCAAGAGCATAGATGGTACGATGATGCCCAGCACAAACGGAAAAAAACCTCGTATCAGACGACCTGCCAAGCTCAGGCCCGTATGCGCCAGCATGGAACCGTAGGCCCAGGTGGCGTAGCTCAAGCTTAGTAGCGACATTATATACCCCACTTTTGTGATGTAGACAGTACCGGAGTAAAAATAGGAGACGGGTAGGGAGAATAGAGTTATAGAGTTGCAAACCGCCGTGATGAATGCCGCAATAACAAGACACTCCGCATAGTTGTAGCCCCCACGGCGTAAAAAAAGCCGCGCAAACGCGGCTATCACCGGCACCAGTCCTACATACACCCAACTCATGTATTTGGCCACGAATTCAACGCCCGCCTTTTGTGCCTGCCATACGGCCTCTGGGATGGCAGGGTCGCGCGGCGGCAGCAGATCAACGTGTAGTGTTGAGGAAATAAAAGCGTAGATACCAGTCACCAGCAGCAGCAATGACAGCGGCGGGAAGTGGTACTTGCGCTGCCCAGCCAGATAGCTGCGGATGGTGGAGCCGGGGCGGGTAAGAATGTTCCAGATGGAGTAAAAAATGCCCTTGTCCACGTGCCAAACCGAGTGGGGAATGTCGTGGAGCATGTGGGCCATCGTGAGGCGGTGGGTATGGTGAGCGTCTTGCCCGCAGTGCCCGCAGAACTGCTTAGGCACTAGGGTGCCGCAGTTCAGGCAGGTGGCGGGGCCATGCTCGGGGGCGTGGCTCCCCGCTGCCCCGTGGCTGGATTGGGCTAGAGCGAGGTCGATAGCAAGGGTAGAGGTAGCTTCCATATAAGTCAACGTGGATTTTTTGAAATAAAGGCACTTATTCTAGAAATAGCAAGCAAAAAGGCCTGTCACTGAATACTAGCGACGGGCTTTTATTTCTATAGTATAGGTCAAGAAGCCAACTTATTTTTTCTCCTTAAGCTTTAGGCAACCTAACTTAGTAAACTGACCTTCTACATCCCCGACGTATTCAACCACAAGTTCAACCCTGGCGTGGCGGCGTTGGCGCGCTTTACGTAGGCCTGTATGCGCTCAGGAGAGCCGGAGTAATTGGCTAGCAACAGCAACGCACGCGCACCCGCGGACACCTGCGGCGGCTCTGGTAGGCCATTAGCGGCAATAGTAAACTGCGAGTATACGCCCGGCGTCAGAGTGGTTGGCGTGGCGCTGAGGCGTTGCAGAGAGTCGCGGAGGACTTCTACGGATGCCTGGCTTTGCGGCAGCATAGTGGTAGCGTAGCCCCACACGATATTTTTGGGCATAAAGCGTAGCTCCGGCAGCGTCACGTTTACTACGCTGGGGTCGTTGGTGGTGAGGCGCAGGAAAGCACTCTGAATTTCCAGGGTGCCGGTGGTGCTGCGGGTGCCGGCCTGCAGGCGTAAGGGGTAAGTACCCGCGGCTAACTCCGAAATATCAATACTGGAGCGCGCCGGCCCGATAGACGTCAGGCAAATGCCCGTCGGGGCCGCAACTCCAGAAAAAGCAAAGCTCAGGTTCTTGTCGGCCCGCTCGTAGCTAGTGCCTAGGCAATAATTAGAGCACGGGTATTGGCCCTTGTCCTGAAAGTTGAGAAAGAGCTTGCGTGCCTGCCCCTCACGGCTTTCCAACGCTTGCATCTGAATAGGACCCGCGAAACTATCCGCCGGCTCGGGGGTAATGTCGGAATCGCAGCTGCTGAGCAGCCCAACAGATAGCAGGGCAACGTAAAGAAAACGCATAAGGTAACGGAGTAAATGAGGTGAGAACCTGCTAGCAAGCACAAGCCAGCTGTTTTTTGAGAGGAGCCTCTAACCCCAAAAAGAGTTGCAAGCGCTGCTTATGTAGTGCCTTACTCCATAAAGCGTGAGTGGCCTAGCGTTGCCAATAGACGCTCAACTGCTGCCAATTGACGGCTACCAACAGGCCTACAGCCGAGAGTAGCGTAAGCAGGTAAGCTCCTGCCGCCGTAGCAAACCCCCGCAGCCATTGGCCGGCCTTGGTGAGGCCGGTGCCCTGCAGCAGGCTGGCATACGCCCACGTTTGATACACGAATGTGAGAAGCAAAACGCCGCTCATCAGTTGCTGCCCGCTCCGGGTACCGTTCAGGACGTACAAGGCCGGCAGCGCCAGCAACGAAAAGAAATGGAAAGTGCCCGTAACGTACGTTGTTACGGTGAGGCATTCGGCGTAATTGAAGCCGCCCCGGCGCAGAAACAGCCGGGCCACCAGCGCCGCTAAGGGCAGCAGCGCCACCGTAAACCAGTTGATATATTTCGAGAAGAACTGTAGGAAGCGTTCCTGCATGGCTTGTATGGCCGCTGGCACGCTGGGGTCGTGTGCGTTGTATGGGCGCAGGTGCAGAGTTACATAGCTGAACGTGATAAGCCCCGTGATGAGAAGCAGGTAGGTTAGCGGTGGGAAAAACGGAGCCCGCTGGCCCGCCAGATACCGCTGCAGCGTAGGGCCGGGGCGCCGTAGCATCTGGCCTAGCGTGTACGGCAAGCCTTTATCTACGTGCCAAATGGAGTGCGGAATATCGTGAAGCCAGTGCGCCAGCGTGATGCGATGAGTGGCGGCCGACTGCCCACAGTGTGAGCAGAACTTATCGTGTAGCGGCGTGCCGCAGCTCAGACAGGTCGGGTGGCCTACGTGAGACGATGAACTGAAAGGAGCGGAGGGCTGCACAAGTGTTTCCATAGAGTAAAGCCAGGTCAAGCAATTGCTCAGGAAATATACCTTAAAAACGATATGTATAGGACTGTTTGCCAATCAGTCACTTAGCCTACCGGCAAGATGGCTAGGCCTATCTGCGTCAGCAAAAAAAAGCCCCCACCTACTTACAGGTGGGGGCTTTTTCTGAAGGAAGGGAAGAATTACTTCTTCGTCACGCGCACGTCTACGCGGCGGTTCTGGGCGCGGCCTTCGGGCGTATCGTTAGAGGCAATGGGGTGCTCCTGACCGTACCCTTCCGCAGTCACGCGGCCGGCGTCGATGCCATTGTTCAGCACCGCTTTGCGAGCCGCATTGGCGCGGTCGGCGCTCAGGGTCAGGTTCATATCGGCTTTGCCTTTGTTATCGGTGTAGCCGCCCAGCTTTACAGCTGCGTTCGGGAAAGCCTTCAGGATAGCCGCCAGATTCTTCAGCTGCGCCTGCGACTCCGCCGTGAGCGTCGACTTGCCCGTGTTGAAGTACACACGGTCCAGGCTCATCCAGCCCTGCGTTTTATCGGTGCTGACGGTCTGGTTGGCGTCATTGAGGAAGTTGTACAGCCTCGACTCGAAGGAGTTGCTGCCCACGTTCAAAGTCGTGCCATCAGAAAGCTTGATGGCCGTGTTGGCGCCCGTATCATAAATATAGTTGCCGCTGGCCTCGTCGTAGCTGCCAACAGGAGCGGTAGCCACCGGCGCCACGGCTGCTGACGTGGTGGTGTCAGTCATGGTGGTTTCGGTGGTCGTGGCCGTGGTAGTATCAGCGTCTTTATTGCAGCCGCGCATGAAGTAGAACAGCGCTGCCAGCACGGCTAGCAATAGCAGCAACCAAGGCCAGCGGCTGGGGGTAGCAGCAGCTGTTTCTACGTCGCGGGCAGTATCCCGAACGGCGTCGCCGGTGCGGTGCGCAGCGGCCGAAACCGTATTGCCTACCGTGTTTGCCGTGGCACTGGCTGCATTGCCAACCCCTGTGGCAGCAGCTCCCAGGCCTAGGCCAGATAGCACAGAGCCCAGGCCGCCTGGCAGGTTGCCTAGGGCGCCCATGATGCTGCCGCGCTGACTACCGAGGTAGTTGTTGAAGCCGTTGGCATCCAGATTATTATCGGCGACGTGCTTGCCGAGTAGGCCTAACACCACCGGCACGGCCATGTGCAGGAGGCTGCTGGTGGTAGAAGTGCGCACGCCTGCCTGCTGGCTTACGCCTTCCACTGCAGTCGTGTAATGATTACCAAATACGGAACGAAGCAGCTCGGTGCCTTTATTCAGGAGGCCGCCATCAGCAGCCGGGGAGGTGCTGTTTACATTCATGCCGCCCAGCAGGCTGCTCAGGTTGCCCAAAATACCGCTGCTGTGTGCCTGGTTAGCCATTCCAAACAGCTCAGATGAGCCACCGGGCTGCTGCGAACGGGCAAACAGACCACCCAGTACCAGTGGTATGATGCTCCGCAGAGCGGTACCGATGCTGCTTTCGTTTTCACCCAACGTGGTGCTGGCCTGGCGCACGGTGTCGCCGCTGAAGTAGTTCTGCGCAAGTTCTATTAGGTTCTGACTCATGGACTTTGGGAGTAAAAGGATGAGAATATAGCCGCATACGCAACCATGGTGCTTAAGTCTAAATTATATGGATATTTCTATGTTAAACGCTGCCATTGCTGGTTTGAATTCGTGCTGATGCAGCCAAAAAAAGCCCGCCGCTATATCCTGCGGCGGGCTGTGCTACATAACGTACTGTAGTGAAGCGGAAGCTCCTGGTTTGCTTCTCTCTAGGCCAGTTCCGCCACCCGAACCTCTTTCGGAATTCCTACCGCTTCAAACGCCTGGCTCAGATCCAGCATCAGATCCTGCGGATCTTCAACCCCAATACTCAGGCGCACCATTTGGCTGGTAATACCCATTTGTAGCTGGTCGGCGGGGGTAATGTCGGAGTGGGTCATTGTGGCAGGGTGCTCGGCCAGGCTCTCGGTGCCGCCCAGGCTTACGGCCAACTTGATGAGGCGTAGGGCGTTGAGGAAGTGGAAGGCCTCGGCCTCACCACCCCGGATATCAAAGGAAATCATGGAGCCGGGCGAGAGGCAATGGCGGCGGTAAATGTCCTGCTGCACGGGGCAGTGCTCCAGGTGCGTGAGGTAGTACGTGCGCTCCACGAGCGGATGCTCCCGCAGCCAGTCGGCAATAACCTGGGCTGAGGCGGCGGCGCGCTCCATGCGTAGCTTGAGGGTTTCGAGGCTGCGCATGAGCATCCAGCCGGTGTTGGGGTCGCACATGGTGCCCATAAAGGTGCGCATGGCTTTAATTTCCTTCATCAGGGCCTTGCTGCTGAGGGCCGCGCCCGCAATCAAATCGGAGTGGCCACCCAGGAATTTGGTAGCCGAGTACAGCACCACATCGGCGCCGTGCTTGAGCGGATGCTGGAAAACAGGACCCAGGAAGGTGTTGTCCACCACCAGGCGTACGGGCTTGTCGGGGGTGGCATACTGGCGGGCCAGGGCGGCGCAGGCTTCCAGATCTACGAGGTGGTTGGTAGGGTTGGCGGGCGTCTCCACAAAAATCATGGCCAGGCGGCCAGCTCCTCAGGCGTGGCGGTGGGCAGGAAGCCCTGGGCCTCAATGCCAAACTTGCGCAGCACGTTTTTCAGGAAAAAATCGGAGCCGCCGTACACGGGTTCGGAGTGCAGCACCACGTCGCCGGGCTGCAGCAGGGCCAGCAGGGTGGTGCTGATGGCCGCCATGCCGCTGGCGAAGCTGGCCGCTTCCTCGGCGCCGTCCCAGAGGGTGAGGCGGTGCTCCAGAATTTCGAGGCTGGGGTTGTTGAGGCGGGAATAAAGAGGCGGGAATAAATCAGGCCCATTTCCTCATCTGGGCCCTGCTGGCGCAGTCCGTAGGCCAGTTCGAAAAAGGCTTTGCCCTCTTCGGCATTCTTAAACACGAAGGTGGAAGTCTGAAAAATGGGCGGCTTGATGGCGCCTTCGCTCCAGGCAGGCGTGTAGCCGTAGCTCATCATTAGGCTCTCGGGGTGGAGGCGCTGCCCGTTTATACAGGCATGGTCTTGAGGGTTAGTCATGACGGGAAAGGTTGGGTGGGTGGGAAAATTGGGTTCTGCGAAGGTAGCTTTTCCCGGCAAGTAGCTACTCGCAACTGAAAAGGCCACCGCAACCCAGAGCCGCTTACCTTCGTCCCGACATCATCCTAGCTGCCCCTTGCCATGCCCCTCGACACCGCCAGCTTCCTGCTTCACACGCCCGAGTCCGAGAAAACCACCATTCATATCCGGTCGGCCGATGGCCTGAGCACTACGCCCTGCGAGGCACTGCTCATTGCCCAAACCAAACGGCAAAAACTGTACATCACGCTGGAAAAAAAGCGGCGCTACCTGGGCTACACCCAAGTTCCCAACTCCGAAGAGGAGGAAATTGACTTCCTGCGGGACTACGAAGAAGTGGAAGCCCTCCTGGAAGATGCCGGCCTCGACGGAGTCTATGATGGCGAGCAAGGGATTCTCTATCACAATCTGCTGTTCCTCCTCATGAACCCCTAAGGTTCAGTTGTCAGTTGTGATTTGTCGGTTTTTAGTAATAAAAATGCTGATAAATAACAACTTGCAACCAAAAATTCACAACCGGCAACTCCCTAACCTAGCGGCCGCGGTAGTCGGCCAACAGGCCTTCGTAAATCCAGTTGGCCAGGGCCTGCCGGTTGTCGGCTACCAAAAAGCGGCGCTGGTCTTTCTGGTTCCGAATGTTGCCAAGCTCCATGAATACGGCCGGAGCATGGCTGTTGCGGACCTCATACAGGCTGCTGCGCTCCGATACATTACCCGAGTAGGGGCGGTTAGGCTGAGCGCGTTTGTAGCGGTTCGTGAATACGGAGTGGATGTTCTTGGCCAGACGTAGGCCAGTAGCACTGTTGGCATGATGGTAAAAGAACACATCAATGTTCTGACCCTCGCTGCGGCTATCTACGTGCAGCGCCAGCAGACGCTGGTAGGCGCCTTTGTGGCGGGCGTGCAACCGGTTCACCTCCGATATGCGCTGGCGCAGGCGGCCAAGCTGACTGAGCGGAATGCGCTGCTGCGGATAGGTCATCTCATCATGGTCCAGCTTCAGCACGTTCTCATCCCGGATGCCGTCATTGGGGTCCTGCACCATTACGTACACAGTGGCGCCGTGCTCCAAGAGCACGCGGGCCAGGCGCACCGTTACATCATAGGCGTACTCATCTTCTGATAGCTTGGCGCTACCGTACTGGCCTATAGCGCCTGGGTCGGGCCCGCCATGCCCCGACGACAGGTAGTACACGGCCCCACCCAGCGCCCGGTCTCGAACCTGAGGGGCGCCATACTGCCCGCCAAATAGCTGCGAAAGAGGAATGGGCTTTTTGCTGGTAGCAGGGGTAGCAGCAGTGGTGCGGGCGGCTGGTTTCTTCTTGGTAGCGCTGCCAACATTGGGCAGCAGATATGCCCGGCCGACCACCAGCGTCTTGTTGCGGCCCAGGCGCTTTTTGTTCAGCTCCTGAAACTGCCGCAGATGCCGGCTTGGGCTGAGTCCGTGCCGCAGGAGCAGCGTCTGGTAGCCGTCGCCGGGTTTAGCTACGGCCCTCCGATAGGAGCTTTGGCTAAAGGCCTGAGTAGAAAACAGAAAGAGCAGAACGAGGAGAGCAGCGGTGCGCAAAAGCAGAGAACTATAAGGATACTTAGGGGAGCTGGTTTCGGCCTAGGCCACTACAACCGGCTGAGCAGGCGCCAAAGCGGTACTGAGGCAGTACGCGTTTTGGACATATGGTACTACAAAGGAGGTGGTAAAAATTCAGAATACGAACAAAAACTACCACAGCCCAACGCTAGGCACCCCGGAAATGGTACGTAAACGAGGCCTAGGCCACTGCCTGGCAGCGGTAGCCACACGGGCCAAAGTACACGGCATAAAAAAAGCGGAGTTAGGTTACCGCCTCGTATTTTTGAGTGTCCCTCACCTGTTTTTATGGCACTTCCCTCGTCGCAGCCCTCTTCAAACCTCCATGCTCGTATTGAGGAGCTGGAACTGGCCCTCCAGCAAGCCAGGGCCGCCCAAAAGGTGCTGCAGCAGGAAGTTGCGGAGCTGCGGGACATTGCCAATATTCCGCAGCAGAACCCCAATCCTATTTTGCGGGTCGGGCTGCAGGGAGAACTGCTCTACACCAACCCAGCGGCCCAGCGGCTTTATGCCGCTGCATCCGAAGCCGATCAGCTCTTATTGCAAAGCCAGGCCCGGGCGCTAGCCACCCAAGTGCTGGCTACGGGGGCTGCGGTGCAGGTAGATATGCCCGGTGCAAATGCTGGCAGTTACACGGCCTACGTGCAGCCTTTCCCCGAGGAAGGATACATTAGTATGTATCTGGTAGATATTACGGCCCGGGTGCAGGCACAGCAGCAGCTGGCGGAGCAGCGCGCTTTCTACGAAACTATCCTCGATGAGCTGCCCAGCCAGATTGCCGTCTTCACGCTGGAGCAAAAGTACTTGTATCTCAATGCCTTTGCCTTGCCCAATGCCCAGGCCCGGCAGGCACTCGTAGGCCAGGGGGTGTTCGAGCTGGCCGCCTCGCAGGGGTGGCCTACAGCGTTGGCTGAGAAGCGCCAGGAGCAATTCAGGCGGGTCGTGCAGGAACAGCAGCAAATGGTTTGGGAAGAAGCGCTGGAACTGCCCGATGGCCGCATGCGCTATGCACTGCGGCACTATCAGCCGGTGTTTGATAAGAGCGGGAAGCTGCAGCTGATAATCGGGTACGGCTCAGACGTGACCCAGCGGCGCGAGGCAGAGCTGCAGAAGATTGCAGACGAAGCAAAAATCAGAGCCCTCTTCACGGCCCTGCCCGATACCATTGTGGTGCTTGATGCCCAGGGCCGGGTGCTGGAAGCCAAGCCCGGCACCACGGCGCTAGGCCACCCCGGACAGCCGCTGGAAGGCGCCATGCTGGCCGATCTGCTGCCGCCGCCGGTAGCACAGACCCTGGGGGCCCTCATTGCCGGCGGACTTACTCAGGCTGTGCAGGAGCAAGGGTTTGAGCTGCCCCTGCCCGATGGTACCGTTTCATACCACAGCGCCCGGCTGGTAGCCTTGCAACAGGGGGCAAGCCTCCTGATTATGGCCAATATCACCCGCGAGGAAATGGCCCGGCGGGAGCTGCTGGAACAGCAGCAGTTTATGCAGCAGGTACTCGACACCAGTCCGAGCGCTATTCTGGTGCGGAATGCAGCCGGCCAAGTCTTGTTTCATAACCGAACTGCCGAAACGCTGCTCACCGACGCGGCCCAGGCGCACCAACTAGCTGCCCAGGCCCCGGAAAGCATTCAGGCCAAGGAGTTGGCCCTCTATGCCGAGTCGGATGCCTATGTGCTGACGACCGGTGAGCAAACCGATCAGGAAACCCCCATGACGCTTCCTTCGGGAGAGATACGGTGGTTCCAGGTAGTGAAGCGCCCCTTGCGCGTGACCGATGGCAGCCTGCATGTGCTGGTGGTAAGCACCGAGATTACGGCCATCAAGCAGGCCCAGCAAACGCTGGAACGCAATGAAAAGCAGTACCGCGACCTGATGCAGTACTCCCAGGCGCTCATTTGTACCCACGACTTATCCGGTAAGCTCCTGACTATAAACCCCGCAGTAGCCCAGTTTATGGGAGTGCCCGCCGAGCAGCTGCCCGGCCGTAACCTCCTGGAAGGCTTGTTGCCGGAGCATCAGGCAAAGTTGGCGCAATACCTCACGGAAATAGCCCGGAAAGGCGAGCAGCGGGGCGTAGTAGAAATGCAGACGGGCTTTGGGGAGCGGCGCTACATCCTCTACCAGAACTACTTGGTGCAGGAAGAAGCGCGCGTGCCCTATGTAATTGGCTACGGGCAGGATATTACCGAGCGCATTCTGGTAGAGCAGGAGCTGAAGCGCGCTAAAGAAGAAGCAGAAGCCGCCGTACGCTCCCGCGAGAACTTTCTGGCCAACATGAGCCATGAAATCCGGACGCCCATGAACGGCGTGATGGGCATGGCAAATCAGCTCAGCAAAACAACACTCGATGCGCGCCAGCAGGAGTTTTTGCGTATCATCCGCAGCTCCGGCCAGCACCTGCTCAGTATTATCAACGATGTGCTGGACATGGCTAAAATTACCTCCGGCAAGCTGGAGTTCGAGCAAACCCCCTTCAACCTCTGCGATTCGATGGGGCAGGCCTTGCAACCGCTCGTGCTGCAGGCCCAAGAAAAGGGCCTCGCAGTGCACGGAACTATGCTGCGCGAGTCGTGTCCGCATCCGTGGGTGCTCGGCGACCCGTATCGCATCAATCAGATACTAATCAACCTCGTCAGCAATGCCGTGAAGTTCACGCCGGCGGGAGGCAGCATCACGGTAATCAGCCGACAGGTAGCCGAAACCCAGGATACGCTCACGGTAGAGTGCAGCGTCACCGATACCGGTATCGGGATTGCGCCGGCGCAACAGGCGCGGGTTTTCGAGGGCTTCACGCAGGCCTACGCCGATACCACCCGCCGCTTTGGTGGCACGGGGCTGGGCCTGAGTATCTCTCAGGCGCTGGTAGAGCAAATGGGTGGCCAGCTGAAGCTGGAAAGCGTGGTAGGCCAGGGCAGCAGGTTTTCATTTGAGCTCACGCTGCCCCGCACAGCCCCCGCCGCCGCTGCCGCAACGCCCGCCATCAATTTGGGAACGTTGGAGGGCCGGCGGGTGCTGCTTGTGGAAGACAATGAAATCAACCGCCACATTGCGCGCCTCTTGCTGGAAGAGTGGGGCATGACCGTAGATGAAGCCGAAAACGGGCCGGAAGGCCTAGCGCTTTATAGCCAACAGGCCTACGATGTGGTGCTGATGGATATCCAGATGCCCGGCATGAGTGGCCTAGAAGCCACCGCTATCATCCGGCAGCTACCCGATGCCATCAAGTCTGGGGTGCCTATTCTGGCCCTCACTGCCAACGCCTTCCGGGCCGATAACGAGCGGTACCTGGCCGCCGGCATGGATGCCTGCCTGACCAAACCCTTCGAGGAAGGAGCACTGTACCGGCAGCTGGAGCAGTTGCTGAGGCCCGGTACCCAGCCTACGCCGCCACCCGTGCCCAGCTACAACCTCGCCAAGCTGCGCGAAATGGCCCAGGGCCACGAGGCCTTTGTGGGTAGAATTATCCGCTCTTTCCTCACGAATATGCCGGGCAGCTTAGCGGAGCTGGAGGCTGCTGCCGCTACCGGCGACTGGCAGCGGGTGGCCGCCGTCACGCACCACATCAAGCCCAGCTTGGATTCCTTGGGGGTGCCCCATGTGGCTGAAGTTGTAAGGCAGCTGGAGCGTATCGAAGAAGTGACCAGCTCAGAACACCCCTCTCGGCAGCAGGCGGTGGCCCGGCTGGTGGTTCAGGTACGGCAGGCGCTGGAAGCGCTTCCCCAGGAGCTCCCGCCTGATGCTGCCCTGGCCTAGCGCCTGCGCTAAAGCCCGCGCAACGACTTATAAAAGGTGTCTTGGTAGGATTTGCCCACCGGTACTTCGTGTTTGCCCAGCTTTAGCAGGTTGTCCTCTACACTATCCACTAGGTTCGTATTCACAATGTAGCTGCGGTGTACTCTGATGAAGTGCGCAAAAGGCAGCCGCTCGGCCAAGGACTTGAGCGTGAGGTACACAATGTGCTTCTGCGTTTTCGTGACGAGCACAGAATACGTGGATAAGGCCTCTATGTACAATACCTCATCGAAGTTGATGCGCAGCACCCGGGAGCCTACTTTCACGAACAGATCGGAGTCGGGGGCGGTGGGCTGGGGAGCTTCCGAAGGAGCTTCGTTGCGTTGTACCACGCGCGCTACCGCCTGCCGGAATCGGGTAACATCAACCGGCTTCACGAGATAATCGACGGCCTGCATGTCAAATGCTGTAACGGCAAAATCGCGGTGCGAGGTGACCATGATGATGGCGGGGGCAGGCTCAGGAAGCAGCTGCGGCAAATCGAGGCCGGAAAGATGGGGCATCTCAATATCCAGCAACAGCAAGTCGGCGTGGCCTCCCTGGCGAAAGTAATTCAGGGCCTCAACGCCACCGGACAGGGAGGCGGCCAATTCCAGATCCGGATCCAGCGCTACCAAGTGTTCCAGAGTCAGGCGGTTGATTTCGTTGTCATCCACGATGACACAGGCAAGCGGCGAGAGAGGCATGTAAGAAACGTGGGTACTACGGACGAGCTATAAGGATGCGGCAGCTATAAACGATTCTTTTCGAGATGCGGATTGCAGGCAGCAGGGCCAAACTTTCAATTTATATATCCCAAAGTGGGAGTGGCCGCTTAGACAAAGCATCTGGGTATAAAAATGAAAACAGAGAGGGCAAAAAGTGGAGCTTTTCGGTAAGCGGCAGGCTTTGTCAGCTGAACGGTATCCGGTGCCAGACCGAGCGCTCTGGCCTGTTTCACTCGGATAGCAAACCAGTGCTGGCTCTTGGTCCACAAAGAAGTCGGGCACTGGCGCTGTGGAGAAAAGCTCCCCTTGGTCCAACATTTGGGCTGAGGCTCCGCTTATCTTTGAACTGGCCTAGGGCAAAGGGCGGCACCCAAACGCCCGGCATGCCTTGGGCCTGCCTTGGCAGCGCAGTGCCTGCAAGGCTATAGTTGGAATGACGCTGAAAACCTATGGCAACTCCTCTTCCTAAAAAAGTCCTGGCCCGCCAGCACGAGATTACTGCCGATTTTTTGCGGGCACTGGACCGGCACTTAGCTGATTTGGAGGTGGGTAAAGCCACCGAAATGCTGGAAATCCGGGATTTCGCCGACCAGTTGCATCTGCATCCTACTCACCTGAGCAACATCATCAAGCTCACCACGGGCCATGCTCCCTGCTACTTCTTCGAGGCCCGAATTCTGGAGCTGGCCCAGCGCCGCTTGTGCGAAACCAAGCTGCCCATTGCCGAAATAGCGGCCCAGCTCACCTACGACCCCTAGAACTTCACAAAATTCTTCAAGCGCTTTGCCGGCCTTACGCCCAAGCAGTACCGCGAGCAGGTGTGGGCAGAGGGGCGAGTGGTAGAATCGGAAACAGTCACCATTTAAACTGTAACTGTCACCATAGTTTCGGGTGGTAGGGCGTGCAATTTTGTGGCGTAACCTAACCCCGTATTCATGAGCACAAACAAGATAGCCCTCGTCACGGGCGGAAGCCGTGGCCTGGGCAAAAACATGGCGTTGCAGCTGGCCCAGGCCGGCCACGATGTAGTCCTGACCTATCATAGCCGGCAGGAAGAAGCACAGGTAGTAGTAGGCCAAGCGGAGGCACTGGGGCGCAAGGCCGTAGCCCTGCAGCTAGACTCGGGCAAAGCAGCCACCTTTCCGGCGTTTGCGGAGGCACTAGGCCACTCATTGCAGGCCAGATGGGGCCGCAACAGCTTCGATTTCCTGATTAACAACGCCGGCATCGACGTGGCCCGGCCCATTGCGCAGACCACCGAAGACGACTTCGACCAGTTGCTGAATGTGCATTTTAAAGGTGTCTTTTTCCTGACCCAAACTCTGCTGCCCCAGCTGGCCGATGGTGGCGCAATCGTGAACCTCTCAACGGGACTTACGCGCTTCACTACGCCTGGCTACGCGGCCTACGCCTCTATGAAAGGCGCCGTGGAGGTGTTCACAAAGTATCTGGCCAAGGAGCTGGGCAGCCGGGGCATCAGGGCCAACGTGGTGGCGCCGGGCATCGTCAAAACCGATTTTACAAAAGCAGCCCGCGAAGCGCACCCGCAGCTAGAGGCCTACATGTCGGGGCAAACGGCGCTGGGCCGCATTGGCGAGCCAGAGGATATTGGGGGCGTAGTGGCGTTCCTGTGCTCCGATGCGGCCCGGTGGGTGAATGCCCAGCGGCTGGAGGCTTCGGGTGGCTACTCGCTCTAGGCCACTTGGCGGTCGGGGGTGCCATCAAAATCTCCGCCCGAAACGCTGGCGAGGATGGCTAGCTCCCGGCGCAATACCGATAGCAGCACCCGATGGTTAGCCATGGCATCCGGCCGCGCTTCCAGCTCCTTCAGATGATCCTGAATGAGGCTGGTAAACTCGGTGGAAGAGAACCGAGGCTGTGAGGTGGATGAGTAGTTGAGGGGTGGCATGAGTAAGCCAGAAAGCAGGAATGCCTAAGTAAAAGTATATACGCTGGTTTTTGAGCAAAGTACTCAATTTGCCAAAACACTTCATAACAAAATGAGCCGGCCTCCCATAAAAGGAAGCCGGCTCATGTGTGATAATGTAACCTCGACGTTAGAATCGGAAAGCAGGACGGGCCGGGTTCCAGATTCCCCACGGAATCATGATCAGCACCAATATCAGCGCAATAAGGAACCAGGTGAAGGCTTTCTTGTGCTTCAGTACAGCATCCGGGGCTTTTTTGGAAAGCGTGCGGCCTACCTGCGCGGCTATCACGGCCAGCAGCATGCCCACCAGGTGCTCTACGGCAAAGAAACGGCTGCCCGCATCTTTCATAACGGCGCCACCGGCGGTTTCAAAGGCTTTTATGCCATAAGGGCTCAGGCCGAAATACAGGATCAGGCCCAGCAGCAGCTGCAGGTGCATAGAGCCCACGAAAGCGGCGCCCATGCCGTTATCAGCCCCCGTCCAGGCCTTGCGGCCCTGCCAGCCCGAGAAGGCCCGGAAAATGGCAATCAGTCCGAAAATCAGCACCAGCCAGCGCGACCAGGAGTGCAGCGCCAAAACAAGAGAGTAAGCAGTCATACAAGGAAAAGGTGAGTTGGAAACGATAAAGGTCGGGGGAGGCGGCGAAAATGCGGCACCGCTGGCCGGAAATTTCGGGTGCCCGCTGCGGCCGAGTGGCCTAGGCCAGCTGCTGAAATAGGTCGGGGGTGGTTTCTTGCTTGTGGCCCTCAAACCCAAAGGATTTCTCCTGCAGAAACTGTTCGCCCTGCTGCCGCAGAATGGTAATGTTGTTGATGGTAAGCTGCAGATTGAACGTTTGGTTATTGAGGTACTGCAGCACGGGGCCCAGAAGCTCGGGCGTGGTATCGTGCAGGGCCAGCGAAATGTGCGGTAGCCAGCAGTCGGGGCCACTGAACTTATCGGTGCGCAGGCACAGCGGTGCGGTGGCGTGCAAAATGCGCTGGTGCAGGTGATTGAGGGCGTCGGAGCGTAGCACCGGAATATAAATCACGGGATTGGGTCCCGGGAACAGGCCTAGGCCTGTAGTGAAAGCCGTGAAGGGGCGCGTAGTGCGGGCTACATCGCGCAGCACTTGCTTCAGGGAGGAAAGCTTCCGGACGCCGGCCAGCTGGTAGGTGAGATGCGGGTCGGGAGTGGCCTGCACATCATCCAGACCAAATTCCGTTTCCAGACTTTTGATAATCCGGTTGATGCGGTCGGCGTTCTGGGGGTTGAGCAGAGACGTTATTGCAAGCATATGCTGATTATCTGAGCGGCCTAAAGGAAATTAGTAGTGGGCACCTTGGGTAACAAAGCAGCCAAAGGTGTGCCACGGCCTACTTTCTTACAACCGCTACCACGCCCAACCGGGGTTGGAAGGCCGGCAAATAACTCGATTTTTTAACGTGGTAGCCTCCGATATGAAGTTTTCGGTAGAAAAATTTAGGCGCAAAGGTTTAAAAAGCAATCAGAGGGGAGACTTTGTTCGTAGTGCGGAACTACTGTCTGCTTGTGCTTTACGAACCTACTACATCCGCTCCTGTTTCGGAGGAGCCCCGCGTTCAGGCTGCCCGCCCCTGGTGGTGGCTATTGGGTGTGCTGCTCCTACTGACGGTGGGCGTAGCCGTAGCCCTGCAACTGCTTGACCCCTGGCTGCGCCAAAAGCTGGAAAAGCAGGTAGCCACCAGCAGCCACGGCCGCTACCAGCTGCGCATTGCCACGCTGCACACCAGCCTATGGAAGCGCACGGCTACCCTACGCGGCATACAGCTGCGCACCAGCAAAACCGCCCCCGATTCAGTGGGCAAGCCCCGCGCCGATTTAGTCATTGGAAGGCTTGAAGTGGCGGGCGTAGGACTGTTGGCGCTGTTGCGCAAACAGGTGGTGCCCATTGATAGCATTGTGCTGGATTCTGTAGGCCTACGCCTGGCGTCGCTACCGGCTGCCGGCAAAAGCCCTTCGAAACCGCTCCACCAGCAGCTGCCTTTGGATGGGGTGCGCGTAGGCCTGTTCCGCCTGGGGCATGTACACGGAAGCTACGGCCCAGCCCAACAGCCTACGGTACAACTGGGCCGCGCCAGCCTGCAGCTGCGTGATGTGCTTCTGAGTGCCACTGGCGCCGCCGACTCGCAGCGAGTGGCCTACGCCACTACCGTGGCCGCTGATGTGCATGGCCTGACTCTGCAGGTGCCGGAGCACCGGGTGCAGCTGCTGCACGCCGGCTTTTCCTCCACTCAGCAGCGCCTCACCCTCGATTCGGTGGTGGTGCATCCGCAGAAGCCCATCAACAACCAGCGCGACAAAACGGCTCGTATCAGTCTGGCACTGCCTCGGCTGGAGTTGACGGGCCTGAACGCCGCCCAGCTCGCCCATCAGCATTTCCGGGCCGATACTTTGCGGCTTACCGGGCCCCGCCTGGCCCTCACCCTACCAACCGTGAAACCTGCTTCTTTGCATGTGCTGCTGGCGCCTTATCTGCAGCAGATGCGCCTGAAGCGGCTGGAAATGACGGGCGGCAGCCTGCGGGTAGCGGGGCTGGAGCAGGCGCCGGTAATAAGCAATGTGCGCGCCTTCGCTACCAATATTCAGGTGCTGCCTTATAAGCGCCCAACCAACACACTTTACTACGCCGAAGCCTGGTCCATCCGGACGGGGCTTGCCGTCATGACCTTCAATGCTCCGTATTACAATGCCTCGTGGCAGCAGCTCCAGCTGGATAGCCGGCCCGGCACCTTGCGGCTCGTAGGCGTGAAAGTGCTGCCTACCATGTCGGCTACGGAAATGGCCCGCCGCAAAGGACACCAGGCCGCCAACCTCATGATCCGGCTGCCGGAAGTGCTAGTGGCGGGCCTCGATTACCGCTTGGCTCAGCGGGAGCACGTGCTGCATGCTACCACCCTCACGCTGCGCAAGGCAGAAATAAACAGCAAGAACGACGGCCGGTTTCCCATCAATCCGGCTATTTCCATCATGACGCCGGAAGCGCTAGGCCAGGTGCCGTTCCGGTTTGATGTGCGCCGGATGCGGGCCGAGCAGGCTACCATCCGGATGGCCTACCGCGCCCCCCGCGACCCAGTGCCGGGTACCATGTCGATCAACCGCCTCTCCGTTACGCTGCGCAATGTCAGTAACGAACCGCGCCGCATGAATGCCGCCACACCGCTTACGGGCGAGGCTACCGGGTGGCTGCAGAACCGTTGCTACGCCCAGGTAAAGCTGCGCGCCAATGTGCTCGACGATAGTGGCCTACACACGCTATCGGGCAGCTTCGGGCAAACCCCTTTGTCCATCCTCGACGATATGACGGTTCCAACGCGCGGCATCCGGTTTAAGAGTGGCACCGTGCAGCACATCCGGTTTCAGATGACGCTGGACCGCACCTCGGCACGGGGCACCTTGTGGGGCCGATACTCCGATCTGAAGCTGCAGTTGCTGAACCAGAAGGAGCGCCCCGGCCTGCTGAAGCGCGTCGAGACATCCTTGGTCAACGGCATCGTTCTGCGCGACAACAACCCCCGCAAGCCCGGTAAGCCCTTGGAGCCCGGTCGGATGGATTCCAGGCGCGAACGGCGGTTTTCAGTTTTCTCCTTGTGGCGGCAGGGGCTGGTGAGTGGTATGCTGCATAGCGCCGGCGTGCCGGCTCCCCTCGCCAAGAAGCTGAGTGAGAGTGAATAGTACCCGGAAAGTTGATATTTTTACAGGAACACTACGTGCGTATAAGTACGCAGCATCGTCCGTTATATGCGTATTTCAAGGCCTTGGCGGAACATTTGCTGGCCTGCCATCGTCGTAAGAAGGAAAAGGGTTTGAGTCCTTTTTTGCTTTCCGCTTCGCTATGATTCGTATCATTTTAGTTGATGACCACACTATAATCCGGGATGGTGTCCGGGCGTTATTATCTGATCAGGAAGGGATTGAAGTAGTGGGCGGCGCCGGCAACGGTCAGGAACTGCTTGACCTTCTGGCCCATACGCCCGCCGATGTAGTGCTCATGGATATCAATATGCCCGTGATGGACGGGGTAGAGGCAACCCAGCAGCTGCAAGCGCAGTTTCCGCAGGTGCGCGTGCTGGCTCTCTCCATGCTCGACCACGAGGAATATGTGAACCGCATGTTTGAGGCCGGTGCCTTGGGCTATGTGCTCAAGAACGCCGGCAAGATGGAAATCGTGTACGCCATCCGGACGGTGGCTTTGGGAAAACAGTTTTTGTGCGCCGAGCTGGGTGTCAAGTTCCTGTCCAGGCTCATGCAGGCTCCCGCGCTGGATACCACCATTTCCCCTAAAAAAACCGACTCCCTGTCGAAGCGCGAAACCGAGGTGCTGCAACTGATTGCGGAAGGCCTGACCAACGCGGAAATAGCCGATAAGCTTTTCACCAGCAAGCGCACCATCGAAACGCACCGCCAGAATATCATTGAGAAGACCCAGGCCAAGAACACCGCCGCCCTCATCAGCTACGCGGTGCGCCAGGGCCTGCTCGACTAGCCTTCTCAACTACTGCTCAAAACGCCACCAGCTCGGGGCGGCGGCTCGCTAGGCCACTAGCAGCTGCCGCCCCGAGCTGGTGGCGTTTTCAAGAAAGCTCAGAAAGAACGTGAAAGGGAGGGCGCAGGCGCTGGTCGGCCGTTAACCAGCCTGGCACTCAGCTGATGCAGGCTGGTAGGCTGCAGAATGCATGGATAGGTGAGGGGCGAAGCCAAACATCAGGGAGCGGCAGGGCCGGGTGGGAAAGGAATGCTTGGCTTAGCCATGGCGGAACAGGGCCACCCCTGACTTAGCTCCCGATACGTTGACATTGCCCGGTTGCTTGCCCGTCAGGTAGGTAACCGGGCTCAGCAACCACGCCAGACTGGTAGCATGCAGTCGAATAAAGGAGTAGGTGCCGGTTATTTCGGCCCCGGAAAACGTGAGGAGCATGCGGCCCGAAGCTATGGCCGCGCGTAGGCCACCACCCGTAGCAGGGAAAGGCTCGTAGGCCTGCTGGCAGGGCCCTTGCGCAACCAAAGCGGGAAGCTGAAGAGCTTCAGTTGACTCCAGCAACAAGCTGCGCTCCAGCTTGCCCGTAGCTTTCCGGCCCGCCATAGTTGGCAACACCCAGTGCATGTACGGACGCTGCCGAACAAGCAAAATCAGATGCTGCAACGAATCAGCAGGGCCTCCATACAATGCAAATCGGATACCTGACATACAGAGAACACGGAAGAGGAGAGGAAGAACAGAACAGAACAGACAAAAGCCCCGGAATAATCCGAGGCCTTATCATAGTGCGACAATAACCAAAGAAGCAGCCTACGTAGTAGTCAGCGAAGGTTAAGAGGGCATATTAGCGGCTGGCGCTAGTACTCGCACGGCTGGTGGTGCGGCTGGCCTGGCCTCCCTTTCGGCCGGCGGCGCGGGCTTCTTCCGACGTGAAACGGTGCCCACGGCCACTCTCATGCGAAGCCCGTCCGCCTTCGCTGGCGATGCGGCGCTGCATTTCGGGGTCCATGCTGGCGAAACCACGCTTGCTGGTATTGTTGGCAGCCTTAGGTGCGGCAGAAGTATTGGGCAGGTTTTTCGATGTGGTGGCCATGGTGAGGGGGATGAAATGAGTAGTATTTAAATCTACTCTTTCAACGGCGCCCGGCCATGCATCAGTTGCCTTTTAACTTGCGAAATAGGGCGTTAAACGCGTAAATGGTATGTTTTACGGATGAGTTGTGCTACTAATACGGATGAGCTCTGCTACTAATACGGATGAGCTTTTGCGTGCCTACTGAACAGCTTCGGTGGGCTGCGCGCCGGACTTTGTCTGCTTGCCTCCCGTGGCGCTGCTCAGCAGGAAATCGCGCAGCCGATTGATGTGCTGCTTAAGCTCCTCCACACGTTCATGCTGCTTCTCACTCCACTCTGCCGAGCCGTGCTAAGCCATGCTGGTCAGGAGGTTTTTGCGCTCCTCCATCATCCGGATTGCCACCCACAAGGTTTCTTCCAGCGGGGCCTGCCCGGCTTCCAGCAGTGCCTCGGCCGAAAAAGCGTGCCGCGTGTGGCAGCGGTAGCGCAACACGTTGCCAGACTTCATTTCCCATAACGAGCCCCCGCAGTCTAGGCAGGTAAGCGTGACCTGTTGCCCAATTCTCTCTATTTCCTCGGCTGTTCCCACAACACGTTCCGCAATAGCAGCTTCCGCTTGAAGATCGTTTGGAATAGCCAGCTGGGGGTGGCGAGCCGAAGAATGCCGGGTAAGCTGCACCAGCAAGGCCCTCATCTCGGCCAGCGGCACCGAGTAGTCTATATCTACGTTGCGCAGGGCACTTTCGGGCATGCTGGAAAACTCCGCATCGGCGGGATTCTGCACCACCGCCGTTCCTCCACACCGCTTGATAAAGTCTAGGCCAGCGGTACCATCGTGCAGCATACCCGTGAGCACTACCCCAATTACATGAGAGCCATAGGTAACTGCCGCCGACCGGAACAAGGCATCGGCGGCTGAGCGGAAACTGTTTTCACGGGGGCCGTTGGCTACCACAGCGCCGACGAGGAGCTGCAAAGCACAAACGAGGAGGCCATGACCAACCGATGCCGAAAAAGTGAAAGGCCAGCCCCTCAGTATCCTCAACGGCGGGGCCTGGAGCCAGCCGGAACTACAACGCCGGCTTTTGTTGCTGCTGACGGCCGAGGCCCTGCAGCTCGATGATCTGGAGCTGGAAGCCGATTTTATGCCCGTAGGCCACCACCAGGTGCGGGTATATGGGCGGCGTATTATGAGCGAAGGCAGTCAAACAGAACGTATTCTGCTCAGCATCGAGCTGATTGCTGGTAAGGCATAACTTGTTGATTATGTTTGTGTAGGCCTGTCTGAAGGGTAGGTTTTGGAGAACGAATACACATCGCAGATTGTAGCGTATGTTGCATAGGGCCGAGAGACGCCTCCAAAGTAGAAGCAGCCAGCTAGTTTTTATACCATGGATTTCGCACCAGATATGCCCCACCACGACCCGCAATCAGATTCGGCGCAGGCCTTGCGCCACCTACGGGATGATGCGGAGCGTAAGCGTCTGGTTGCGCAAAGCATAGAAACCAAAACGCCGGAAGAAGTCCGGCAGCTGGCTCAGGGGCTGCAGATTCATCAGATAGAGCTGGAAATGCAGCTTGAGGAATTGCAGCGGGCCCAAGTCGAGAGTGAAAGCATTCGGGCACAGTACGTCGACCTCTATGATTTTGCCCCGATAGGCTACTGCACCCTCACCCAGGCCGGCGAAATCAGGCAGCTCAATCTCCACCTTAGCAACCTGCTAGGCCACACGCGGCGGGAATTATTGGGCCGGAGCTTTGCCCTGTTTGTGGCACTGCCGCAGCGCAACGAGTTCAGCGAGTTTCTGGAGGCCGCCATGCAACAGGAGCAGCGCCAGTCCTGCGAGGTAGAAATTCGCTGCTCCTCCGGGACCAGCATTTTTGCCCGGCTGCAAGGACTGGCCTACACCGATGCAAATGGCGAAAGGCTCTGCCGCCTCGTGGTGCTGGATGTAACCCCCCAGCGCACAGCTACTGAGGCGCTAAAAGCAAGTGAGCTGCGCTTTCGCACCCTGTTTGAGCAAAGTGCCGATGCGGTACTACTCGTCGAGAATGGGTACTACATCGACTGCAACAATGCGGCAATGCGTCTGCTCGGGGCCACCGACAAAAGCCAGATACTGGGCAAAACCATTCAGGAAACCTCGCCGGAATTTCAGCCGAACGGACAACGCTCCAGCACCTTGGTTATGGAGTATATGTTGCGGGCTCAGCAGCAAGGCAGCTACCGGTTTGAGTGGTTGCGCAACCGCCTGACCGGAGAGGCTCTCTGGATGGAAATAGTAGTCACGCCGCTGGTAGTGGAAGGCAGTACGGTACTGCACGTGCTCTGGCGCGACATCACGGAGCGCAAATTCAACGACCAGCGTCTGCGGGCAAGCGAGGAGCGGCTGCGGCTGGCCCTGCAGGGCTCTGCCATGGGCGTGTGGGTTTGGGATTTGAACACCGATGAGCTGTATTGGGACCAGCGCGCCCAGGAAATCATCGGCCACCCGTTTAATGCGAATCCGGTGTCGTTCAGCCGCCTTATGGCCGCCATTCATCCCGAAGACCTGGCCAACGCTTCGGCCGTGTTGTTGCGCGCCCGTCAAAATCAGCAGCCATTTGAGCTGGAGCACCGCGTAGTATGGCCCGATGGTACTATTCGGTTTGTAACCACCAGCGGACAGGTGCTGCCTGTGGCGCCCGGCGAGCCTCTGCGCCTCACTGGTCTTATCCGCGACGTAACGGCCCGCTACGAGCGGGAAGAAGAGCTGGACTATAAAAACCGACTGCTAGAGCATATCGTCAATAATACGCCCGTGATACTGGGCCGCCTCACGCCGGAAGGCAAGTATCTGGAGCTGATAGGCAAAGGCTTGCGGCGCATGGAAATAGCCGATAATCAGCTGGCCAACCAGAGCATATTCGATCTTTTTCCGAACGTGTCGGAAGAGGTGAAGCCCTTGCTGGCGGGGCAGCAGGTCAGCTTTATTAGCAGGGGGCCTCACAATGACGAGATGCTGTACTTTCAGAACTACGGCTTCTTTGATGAGCAAAAGAAGCAGGCGATTCTGTTCGCTATCGACATAACGGCCTCGGAGCAGATGAAGGTGCAGCTGCATACGGAAAAGGAGTTCACGGAGCAGCTCCTGGATAGCACCGTTGACATGATTGCCGCCCTCAACCAGGAAGGCCACATAACCGCCTGGAACCATACGGCCGAAATTCAGACCGGCTTATCGGCGGAGCAGGTGCTAGGCCACCCTCTGCGCGAGTTTCAGCTGAGTAACAACCAGACGGAGTTTTGCGCTTCCATAGATAAAGCGCTGCACGGCGAGCCTGTAACACGCCTGGGCTGGAAAGATATCATCCGGACTGGAGCGTATTACGATGTGTATCTGGTGCCCCTCTTGCGCGACAATGCGAACGTGGGGGCGCTATTGATTATGCGCGAGGCTACGGCCCGAGAAGAGCTGCTGATTGAAACAACCCGCCTGAAACTGCGCCAGCAGAAAGAGGTGCTGGATGCCATCCTGACCGCGCAGGAAGACGAGCGCCGCCGCATTGCCGAAGCCCTGCACAATGGCGTAGGCCAGTTGCTGTATGCTATTAAGCTACACTTGGAGAATACGGCCGAGCTCCCGCGCACCAATGCCGGCCTGGCCTTGCTGGACGAAGCTATTCGGGCCACCCGGGGCATTTCCTTCGAGCTTACGCCTGGTGTGCTGGAAGACTTTGGGCTGGAAACGGCCCTGAAGGAACTGGTGAAGCGCATCCCCAAGCCCCCCATCCGGCTGCACTGTGATATTCCGCGCAACCTGCCCCGGACCATTCAGGTGGCGCTGTACCGCATTGTGCAGGAGCTGCTCAATAATATCATGAAGCACGCCAAAGCCGGTGAGGTATTCGTGTACCTGGAGCAGGTAGACCAGCAGCTGCATCTGAGCGTGGAAGATGATGGCATCGGCTTCGAGTACCAACAAACCACGCCTTCCAAAGGCATTGGCCTGAGCAGTATCCGCAACCGGGTAGAGCTCCTGAACGGGCACTTCACCATTCAGTCGCGGCCGGGCCACGGAACTATTGTGACCATACAAGTGCCCCTGGCCTAGCGAATGGCAGCAGTAGGCTCATTATGAGATAAATACGGACAATAATTAGGTTTTAAATTCTGAAAACACGTATTTATAACGAGTATAAGTCAAGTAGTAAGAAGTAGATTTGTTTGGACGGAAGCTAGGTTGCTGGCTTCTCAACAAAAGAGGATGTTGGGTTCAGTTGGTCTTATTAGTGGCTAACTGACAGCTGCCACAGCCTAGGCTGCCGTGGCGTAAGGATGATGGGAAAAGCACTGGTAGTGCTTGCGATGTTGAGGTAGGTTGAAGGCACTAATATGCGCGTGTATAGAGAGATTTTACCCAATAGTTTCCTGCTGATTTTAACGGGTTCCGGCGAATCGAGTGTGGCGGTGCTGCTGCTCACGGAGGCCCTGGAACAGGCCTGCCACAGCGGGAAAACCAGCATCTGGGTTGATTGCAGCCAGGTGCAGCAGTTAAGCACACTGGAGCTGGCAGTGCTGGAGCATTACTCAACCGAGCTGCTGGTGCGGGGCATCACGCTGGTGGTATGCCACCCGCCGGATTCGCTCTCAACCGCGCTGCCCAAGGCACATCTGCTGCTGGCGCCCTCCCTGCTGGATGCGGAGCTGCAATGCCGCTCGGCCGCTATGCAGCCGCCTTGGCCGCTGGCCGCCTAGGCCACCCGGCAGCCCCCAGCTTCCCCCTGAGCTGGCTGTTATCGGAGAGGCAACGGTAGTGGCGGGGCGCCCCAGGTGGCCTATAGTACAGGGTAGCAAGCCGCCCCCACCCACGCCAGGGAAGCAGGGTAACGGGCAGGAGGTGCACCAAGTGTTGATATTTTTTAAGAAATTCAGGCCAGAATGCCAGGCGGGCGCTCTGGCCTGAGCCTTTTTCTCTCGCTACTTCTCCCGCTGGCTTTCGCGAGGGGCAGCAGGATAAGCGTCAAGCTATCAGGGAGAAGCGCTGGTTTTTCTTGGATTTGAACAAGCACAAGTAACTCTGGCGCTGAACCAGGCAAGGCAAATTTCGCACCCGACCTAACCTGGATGTACGCAGTAAAATGCACACGGCCTCTTACTGCCAATGAACTCTTTCCTGAATATATAGCTTCTTAAAGCCCTGCCAGCTCCCAGCTGAACAGTAGGGGGCACGTGTGCCTGCTGCTTTCCTTCGGGATACTTACTTTATTCTATGTCTGAACCACTTTTTGACATTAACCTGCAACAGTTTCCCGACGAGTATCTGACGGGGGAGTGGTGTGTTGCGGATCGGATTCTAAACCGAACCGACCCTACTACTTCTCTGGCGCAGGCTACGTTTTTTCGGCTTCAGCCCGGTTCCATGCAAATTGAAACGCCTAGCCTCCAGGACCACGGAAACTGGTCGGTGGAACGCGATGCCTTGCTGAACCGCCCGTACCTGGAGCTGCAGCTCGCCGCCGAGAAAACCCGTGCCCTCGTTACGCGCCTGCGCCGCTCCGTGGATGGGCAACACAGCCAGTTGAATTTATACTTTCAATCGGGGATGGAGCTGCAGTTAGCGCAGCCCTCCTGCTAATTGCCCGTTCTTTGCGATGGAGACTACCGTAGAGATGACTAAAAACGAACAATTCCGGTTTTTTGCCGACATGATTCCCCAACTGGTATGGTTTACGGACCCCACGGGCTTCCATACCTACTTCAACCAGCGCTGGATTGATTTCACGGGCTACACCCTGGCTGATAGCGTAGGGCCCGATATGTGGAACAACCTGCTGCACCCCGATGACCGAGCACACGCCCGTGAGGTGTGGGGCCGCTCTCTGGCCACCGGCGACTTCTACGAAATAGAGTATCGTTTCAAGTCCAGCACTGATGACTACCGTTGGTTCCTGGGCCAGGCCCAGCCTCAGTTCGATGAGAACGGCCAAATACAGCAGTGGTACGGCACCTGCACCGATATTCATGAGCAAAAAATGACCGAACTGGCCCTGCGCAAGCGGGAGCAGGAACTGGAACAGGCCTACGCCGACCTCGAAGTGAAAGTGACTTTCCGCAATCTGGAACTGGAGCGCGAAGTGCAGGAACTGCGCAAAAAGTTGGAAAGCAACTCCAAGCTGGCCTAGGCCACTCAGAATAAAACGAGTAAGCCCGTCCTGCTGAACACAACGTTCAGCAGGACGGGCTTGCTTATAATAGTGCTGGCAGTCTTAAAACCGCACGCGGGCAATCGTGAATACCGATACCGGCTGGTTTGCCTGCAGCGCATTCAAGTTAGAATACAGCACGTAGCTGTCGGCGCCGCTGCGGCGGGCCAGGGTAGTAGGGTACTGCGGCGGCGTAGAGAAGGTACCCGAAAGCGTGGCCGCTCCCCAGGCATTAGCAGTAGTGAGGCGGTACACTTTGGCCTGGGCATTCGTGACGACCTGCAGCGTGGTATTATCCTGCAGCAGCATGCCATCGGCTCCTTTCAGGTCCTGGCTGATGCTGACTTTCGTGAAGCTGGCGGGGTTGCTGATGGGTACTTTGAAAAGGGCCCCTTCATCAGACTTCGCTACCAACAGGTAGCCATCGGGGTGATATACAATGCCGTTGAGGCCGAACATGCCCGCTGGTGCGGCTAGCTGTGCGTTTTCTAGGAAGATGGAGGCCACACCCTGCGCATCTACTTTGTAGATGATGGGGGAGAAGCTGTCGGTTACGTAGGCATTGCCCTGCGCATCCACTGCAATATCGTTGGCGAAGTGGTTTTGCGTAGGGCGTAGGCCACCCAAATCGGTGGTGGAAATGAGCTGTCCGTTGTCGCTGTTGAAGATGGCCAGCCGCGCCAGTTTCCGCAGCGTAGCCGCCGACGTGCGTTGCGTGTTATAGCCAGGGTCAGATACGGCTACTAGCAGGCGGCTGCGGCCTTCGTCGAGGTTCATGCCAATACTGGAAACCAGCGCCGCATTCTCGGCGAAAACTGAATACGTGCCATCGTCTTTCACCTGGCCTACGGTGCCGGCGGTTTGGGAGCTGACGTAATAGCGCGTGTTTTTGGCATCATACTGAACGCCTTCCGGAAACAGATTGGCCTGCGTGAAAGCTACCGTTTCTGGTAGGCTGGGGGCAGCATCGTTGTCGTCGTCATCGGAACAGCTGGCCGCTGAAAACAAGAGGCCTACGCTCAAGACGGACAGCAGGAGCGCGCGGGAGCGGGTAGAGCGAAGGGTGATGGTTGGTGAAAAAGACGTCATAAGAAGCTATAGCAAGTCTGAAAATGCAGTTAATCATACGGTTAGCCTGGTGGGCATGATGAGCGTAAGCCCATATTTTGCACCTCTGGCTGATGCTGGAGATTGAGTAAGATTAACACGATGAGTGCTAGGCCAGTGTCGGCCCGAATTTTCTTTTGCGGCAGTCTTTCCAACGTGCAGGCGCGGGACCTATCTTGAGGGCGTAAACCCTGTTTCTATGAACCGCCGAATATTCCTGCGTAACGGCTCCCTCGCCGGCCTTGCTCTTTCCACCTTTTCCCTTGGAGCCTGCTCCACCGACAAAACCCAAACGCCCGCCGCTGATGCTGCCACCCCCAATGGCACGCCCGACACAGCCGATACGTTCGAGCTGCACGAAACCACCGTGGCCGATCTGCAGCAGAAGATGGCCAGCGGTGCCCTCACGGCCCGCAGCATCACAGAGCTGTACCTGAAGCGCATTGAGGCCATCGACAAAGCTGGCCCCAACCTCAATTCCGTAATCGAGCTGAACCCTGATGCCCTGACCATTGCCGACACGCTGGACAAAGAGCGCAAAGACGGCAAAGTGCGTGGCCCTTTGCACGGCATTCCAGTCCTGATTAAAGACAATATTGACACCGCCGACAAGCAGCAAACCACCGCGGGCTCATTGGCGCTGGCGGGCCACAAAGCCGCGCAGGATGCATTTATTGTGAAGAAGCTGCGTGAGGCCGGGGCCATCGTGCTCGGCAAAACCAACCTGAGCGAGTGGGCTAACTTCCGCTCCACGCGCAGCACCAGCGGCTGGAGCAGCCGCGGCGGCCAAACCAAGAATCCGTTCATTCTGGACCGTACGCCCAGCGGCAGCAGCGCCGGCTCGGGCGCCGCCGCTTCCGCCAACCTGTGCGCCCTGGCCATCGGCACCGAAACCGATGGCTCGATTGTGTCGCCGGCCTCATGCAGTGGCCTAGTGGGTTTCAAGCCGACCGTAGGCCTATGGAGCCGCGCAGGCATCATCCCTATTTCGGCCACCCAGGACACAGCCGGCCCCATGACGCGCACCGTCCGCGACGCGGCCGTGCTGTTGGGCGCCCTGGCCGGTGAGGATACCGCCGACGGCGTAACCAAGGAAAGCAACGGCAAAACCCAGCCCGACTACACCAAATTTCTGGATGCCAACGGCCTCAAAGGCAAGCGCCTAGGCGTGGAGAAAGGCCACCTGAAAGGCGCCTCCGACGCCATTCCGCTCCTGAAAGCCGCCGTAGAACTCCTAAAAGCGCAAGGCGCCACCATAGTGGAAGTAGAGGTGGAGAAGCTGACAGACCCGCTCGGGGAAGCAGAGTACGATGTACTGCTTTACGAGTTCAAGGACGGCGTGAATAAGTACTTGGCCACGGCCAATGCGTCCATCAAAACGCTCACCGACGTTATCAACTTCAACACCCAGAACAAGGCGAAGGCCATGCCCTTCTTCCAGCAGGAAATCCTGGAAAACTCGAACAAGCTGGAAGGTCTGGAAAGCGCCAAATACAAGGCGGCCCTAAGCAAGTCGCACAACGGCGCCAAACAGGCTCTGGACAAAGTACTGGCTGATAACAAGCTCGACGCCATTGTGGCTATCACTAACGCCCCGGCTCGCTGCATCGACCTTATTAACGGCGACTCGGGCGGTGGCCCTGGTTTCTCCTCACCCGCTGCTATGGCTGGCTACCCCCACATCACGGTGCCCATGGGCCAGGTGTATGGCTTGCCCGTAGGCCTGTCCTTCGTGGGCGGCGCCTACAAGGAAGCTGAGTTGCTGACTGTGGCCTACGCCTATGAGCAAGCCTCGAAGAAGCGCGTGGCTCCGCAGTTTAAGGCGCCGTTTGTGGGGTAGGGGAGTTGAGTGGCCTACAAGAGCAAGAGAGCCCACCGATATGGTGGGCTCTCTTGTTTTTGGGAGTTTTGATTCGGACTTGTAGACTGCCTTGAGTCAGGTGTGAAGGATCTGGAACAATGGATTCAAAACCCATAGAATAGTAGCGCTCAGAAACCCGTACCTTTGCGGCTTCATAGCCCGCAAAGTAGGATGATTTCCATTACTGACCTCGACTTTCATTTCGGCTCGCGTACCCTGTACGATAAAGCCAGTCTGCACATCAAGCCCAAGGATAAGATCGGCCTTATTGGCCTCAATGGCCGGGGTAAATCTACGCTGCTGCGCATTCTGGTGGGCGAATACAAGCCCGACGGCGGTAGCATTTCTATGAGTAAGGATGTGAGCCTGGGCTTCCTGAACCAGGATTTGCTTTCCTACGACTCGCACGAGCCCATCCTGATTGTGGCCATGCAAGCCTTCGGCGAGGCCCTCAACATTCAGAAGCAGATTGATGAGGTACTGCTGGAGTTTGAAACCAACTACACCGATGATCTGGTAGAGAAACTGGCCGATCTGCAGGAGCGCTTCGAGGCACTGGGCGGCTACACCATGCAGGCCCGCACCGAAGAGATTCTGGAAGGCCTGGGCTTCACTACCGAGGAGCTGCAACGCCCCCTGAAGCTGTTCTCGGGTGGCTGGCGCATGCGCGTGATGCTAGCCAAAATCCTGCTTCAGCAACCCTCGCTACTTCTCCTCGACGAACCTACCAACCACTTGGACTTGCCCTCCATTAAGTGGATTGAGAACTACCTGGCCGGCTACGAAGGCGCCGTGATCATCGTGTCGCACGACCGGGAATTCCTGGACCGCACCACCAACACCACGGTAGAGGTAACGGGTGGTAAGCTGGTGCCCTACGCCGGCAACTACAGCTTCTACCTCGAAGAGAAAGAGGAGCGCAACGCCATTCAGAAAGGCGCTTTCGAAAACCAGCAGGCCCAGATTAAGCAGGCCGAGAGGTTCATTGAGCGCTTCAAGGCCAAGGCCTCCAAAGCCAAGCAGGCCCAGAGCCGCGTGAAGGCCCTGGACAAGCTGGAGCGCATTGAGGATGTAGCCGGCGACGACGCCAAAGTGAACATCAAGTTCAACTTCACCGTGACGCCGGGCCGCCATATCCTGCGCATGGAGCACGTGGGCAAGAAGTATGGCGAGAAGCTCATCTTCCGCGATACGCACGTGCACATCGAGCGCGGCGACAAAATCGCGCTGATTGGGGCCAACGGTAAAGGCAAATCGACGCTGATGCGTTTGGTAGCCGGCTCCGAGACGCCTACTACCGGCAACCACCAGCTAGGCCACAACGTCATCATGTCGTTCTACGCCCAGCACCAGCTGGAAAGCCTGCGCATCGATAACGAGATTCTGCAGGAAATGGTAGAAGCCGGCTCGAAGCGCTCCGAAATGGAATTGCGTTCGGTGCTCGGTTCCTTCCTGTTCACCGGCGACGAGGTGTACAAGAAAATCAAGGTGCTGTCGGGGGGTGAGAAAAGCCGTGTGGCCCTGGCCAAAACGCTGATTTCGGAAGCTAACTTCCTGCTCCTCGACGAACCGACCAACCACTTGGACATGCAGTCGGTGAACATCCTGATCCAGGCCTTGGATCAGTACCAAGGCACCTACATCGTGATTAGCCACGACCGTTTCTTCGTGGAGAACGTGGCCAACAAGATCTGGTATATCGAGGACTACCAGCTGAAGGAGTACCCCGGCACCTACGCCGAGTACGAGCAGTGGCAGGAAGACCGCGAGAAGGCCGCCAAAAAAGCGGGCCTGCCGTCGCCTTCGGCCCCAAAGCCGCTTCCTAAGCCCGAGCCAGTTAAGACGACGAATAGCCCTAGCAGCTCCAAGCAAAAGAAGGAGTTGGAGGAAGTGGAAGCCCGCATTGGCATCTTGGAGAAGGAGTTGGCCCAATATGAAGCTCAACTTGCCGACCCAGCTACCTACAACAACACCTCCCAGCTCAAAGACGCCACGCTCAAATTTGAGCAGGTGAAAAAAGAGCTGGCCCAGCTGAACGACCGTTGGGAAGTACTAGCCGAGATGTAATAGAAAGCATTCTATAGAAACGCCCCGCTTGAAGCAGATTCAAGCGGGGCGTTTCGTTTTCAACGACTACAGACTTCCCACAAAGCCGGGATTCTGCCCAGAACAGATGGAGTTTTTCGTTGGCTAACGTCACGCCTTACTGACGCCTTCCAGGATACTGAATGGCGACATCGTTGGTACAATTCGGGCTAGTTCAAAACCTGCTTCATGAAGCAGCTCGCGGTATTCTTTTGCCGTACGTTCACATCCGGGCAAGTACTGCAACATCTGCAAATCAAGGAATTTAGCCGGCGAAGGCTCGTTCCCTTCCGGCACAATCATCTCAACAATCAGCACCTTGCCGCCTTCTTGCATGGCGCCACGGCAGTTTTTGAGTATCGTGATGCATTGGTCATCATTCCAGTCATGGATGATATGCTTCATGATATAGGCATCTCCTCCTGGAGGGACATGGTCAAAGAAATTACCCCCAACTCGCTCACATCTTTCCAACACACCATGACGCGCTAAAAGCTCTCCAGCTGCTGTAATGACTGCCTGTGTGTCGTACAGAATCCCTTTAACGCTGGGGTACTTTTCCAGAATAGACGCCAATAAAAAGCCATGCCCGCCGCCTACATCAACTAATGTAGAAATAGGAGAAAAATCGTAGGCATTCACAACGGCAACGCTGCTGAAAGCACTGTTGCTCGTCATGGCATCATTAAACTGTTTCCCTTCTCTTTCGTGCGTCCAGAAATAATCAAACGACGACATGCCATGCACTTTGTCAAAGGATGGTTTGCCGGTTTTTACACTATAGGTTAGCTCTGCCCAGGTTTGATATTGCCAATCTGTTGTAATCATTTCGGCAAAAGCTCGCAAACTGCCGGGCGCATCACTTAACAAGGGCTCTGCTAAGGGCGTTAAGGAAAAACGCATTTCCTCATCTTCAGCAAACACGCCAATGCTGGCGCACGCGCGCAGTACACGGTACAAGGACCGGGCATGAACTGCTAAGTGCATTGCCAGTTCCTCCGCTGTTTTCGGGCCGTGTTGCAAATGGTCAGCAACGCGGAGCTCAGCCGCAACTCCGATGGCGCGTGAAGCAGCAAAGCCGAAAAGCATTTGCATGAGTTGGTCGGGGGCAGATGCTTGCTTCATGGTTGTATATAGTTTTTATACAATGTAAGTTAATTATTGGAATTGTATTATTTAATATATTATTTGGATATTATAGACTGACTTCAGCTGGTAATGGGCTGTTATTACCATACTATATGTCCCGAACTACGCTCCAAATTTCCCTGCTGCCACTCCGCTTGACTGATGAAGGCAGCTATTAAGGAGAGCTGCCTGCCAGTCATCATAAAAGAAAAGGAGCAATGAGGCACAAAAAGGAGCTGAAAACGTAAGTAAAGTAGTGAGGAGCTCCTGCTTCGCGCTACTTTCGCCTATGCGCTTACTGCCTACCCTCCCGCTTCTGCTGCTTGCTGCTACTGCCTGCGTTCCGCTGGGCACGCCCATCACCGACCCCAACGCGGCTCGTAGGCCACCCGCCACCGGGCAGAAAGGCGGCACAGAATACTACGCCGACAAAACGCTACGCTACGAAGACGCCATCTACGACCCCAACGTGCGGACGGTGCAGTGCTACGTGCCCACGGGGCAGGCCAATGAGGTGTTCAACCCGCCCATCGTTTCGTTAGGCCAGGGGCAGCCCGTGATGCTGGAGTTTGATGTAATAGGAGGGCAGGGCGGAAGGCTCTCAGCGAAGCTGGTGCATTGCGATGTTAACTGGCAGCCCTCGGTGCTCACAGATATGCAGTTCCTGAGTGAAATCAACGAGCAGTTCATCACGGACTATCGCGTTTCTAACGCCACCAAGGTGCCCTACTACCACTACCGCACCCAGATGCCGCGCGTGAAGCTTTCGGGCAATTACTTGTGGGTGGTGAGCAGCCCCGGCGGCACACCGTTGGTGTCGCGGCGGGTACTGGTGTATGATGAGGACGGCGTGCAGGTGGTGCTGAAGCAGGGCATTCCGGTGGCCGGAGCGGAGCGGTACACCCTGCAGCAGCTCGACTTTGGGATTCGCTACAACATGCAGATCATCAACCCCTCGCAGGAAGTGAAGGTGGTGCTGCGCCAGAATTTCCGCTGGGATAATGCGAAGTACAACCTGCGGCCCACGTTTGTGCGCGAAGCCGAGCGCCAGCTCGACTACCAATACTTCAACTTCGAAAACACCTTTCCGGGACTGAGCGAGTTCCGCTTTTTCGATCTGCGCACGTTCCGCTCGGCGGGGGTAGGCGTAGGCCAGATAGATGCCAACAGCGCGCCCCGTACCGCCGAACTGCTGCCCGAAACTACCCGCAACGGCCAGCGCTATACCCAATACGACGACATCAACGGGCAGCGTGTGATTGAGAGCCGCGAATACGGCAACGGCGCCACCAACGGCGACTACCTTATGGTTGGCTTCCATCTGAAAGCCGAACAGCCGGCGCCGGGTCCCGTGTACGTGCTAGGCGCCCTCACCGATTGGCAGTTCAAGGATGAGTTCAAGCTCACCTACGATGCCGTTGCCCAGGAGTACAGGGGTCAAGCGCTACTCAAGCAAGGCTACTATAATTACATCTACGCCGTCCAGACGCCACAGGGCCCTAACAGCGTATATTGGGAAGGTAGCCATCAGGAAACCGAAAACCGCTACGACCTGCTCGTGTATTACCGCCCACCCGGCACCCGCGCCGATTTGCTGATCGGGTACCAGACCATAGATGTAAATGGTCGTCAGCCCTAGGCCACTAGAAACAGCAAGAGGCCGCCAGTTACTGGCGGCCTCTTGCTGTTTCTAGTGGCCTAGAAGGCGTACGTGTACAGTACCCCAAGGGCAAACGTCCTCAACTAAATGGGCGGAACATATGGCTCCAGCGGATTTTGTGGAGCAGGTCGGCATTAGGATCAACGGATAACCAGACCAGCACGGCCTTGCCTACCACATGATCTTCGGGCACGAAACCCCAAAAGCGCGAGTCTTCGGAGTTGTGACGGTTGTCGCCCATCATGAAGTAATAGTTCTGCTTGATGGTGTACTGGGTCAGGAGCTTACCGTTTTGGTAGATGAGGCCATCCTTCCAGGTTACGCCCTCGTTGTGCTCGTACTGCGCAATGATTTTGTAGTAGATAGCGGCGTTGTCAGCAGTAAGCGCAATGGTCTGGCCTTTTTTCGGGACGGGGAGCGGACCGTAGTCGTCGAGCTGCCAGTGGTGCGGGGCGGCACTGACGGCCTGGGATACGTGGAAGTCGGCGGCGTCGGGAAACAGGGTGTAGTCCGGCACCTGAATATCCTCCAGGGTAAGCTCCTTAACATACGGCTGCCGGCGCAGGTAAGCGGCCACTGGTTCGGTGCAGCTGATGCTGAATCCCGTTTTTCCCGTTTCGGGGTTGGTGAAGGCCTGCGGGATGCCGTCGGGCTGGTTGTAGTCTACCACGCCCTGGTCGTGGAGGGCCTGGCGGACTTCGTCGTTGGGCGTTTCTACTTCCAGGAAGTAGTTGGTCTGGAGCTTGCCGGCCGGTGTGCTCGGCTTGCCATTCACAAACACCTGCCCCTTCCGGATTGCCACCATATCGCCGGCAATGGCCACACAGCGCTTGATGAGGTGCGTGCGCTGATCGGCGGGGCGCTGCTGCTCGTGCGGCACATGAAACACCACCACATCGTTGCGCTGAATGGAGCTAAACCCTGGGAAGCGGTAAGTGGGAAGCTGAATCAGATCGGAGTAGGTTTTGAGGCCAAAAACCGGGTCTTTCTGGTGGGTAAGCGGAATCTGCAGGGGTGTTTGGGGCGTGATAGGGCCGTAGTGCAGCCGGCTCACAAACAGATAGTCGCCGACGAGCAGGGAGTTTTCCATGCTGGGCGTCGGGATGGTGTAGGCCTCTACCGCCGACCACCGAATGAATGTGGCAGCTGTGATGGCGAAAATCAGGGAGTTGCGCCACTCCTGGAAGGTAGTTTTGGGCGGAGCCGAAGTTGTGCGCTTACGGGTAAATAGCTTCATAAGAGTATGTAAAAAGATGGCGTGCCTGCAACACCAACGGAGATTTTCCTTAATCGCCTGAATGCTTGGCGAACCTCATACGTAGACGCATTGCTATATATTGTCTTAGCAAGAAGCTTTCTTTAAGCTGGCTGCGAAGATGCGTGGAGATGAGTGTTACCCGCTCCCGTAATAACAGGCATTCCGAGCTTGTCGAGGAATCTCGCGGGTTTATTCTAGCACGTCATCCTGACGAAGCAAGGATCTTCTCACGCTGGCACAACTCGTTTAGAACGAGTCATTCATACGTGACAAGATCCTTCCTTCGTCAGGATGACGTGCGGTTTACAGCAACGTCAGCATGCGAGATTCTTCGACACGCTCAGAATGACCGTGCTTTCTTTACTGTCCGCGCAGTCTAGGCCACTCGCTTATGGGAGTATCCTCCGCACCCCTGTTTACGCTCATTGTAGACTGGCCTAGAGCGAGTAATATCCGGTCAGTTGCAGCCAGTATGGCTGGGCTTGCGTAAGGGCGAGAAATCACCTGTCCTGGACTCTGCTACATGCCGCACTACAATCTAGTCATGGTCGTGCTGGGCGTCGCCATTTTGGGCGTTGCCTGGCTGCCCTCTCTGCTGAAAAAGTATCCGTTGTCGTACCCAATTTTGTTCGTAGGGTTGGGGGCCTTGATTTACTGGCTGCCCATCGGCTTGCCAACTCCCGACCCAATCGAGCATGCCAACTTCTTCATGCACCTCACAGAGCTCTGCGTGACGGTAGCTCTGACGGGTACCGGGCTTAAAATAGACCGCAAGTTTTCCTTCCTGCGCTGGCGCACCCCGTTGCAGCTGGTGATGATTCTGATGGTTATCACCATTGCCATTTTTGCCGTAGTGGCGTGGCGTGTGGCGGGCCTGCTGCCTGCTTCGGCGCTGCTGTTGGCTGCCACGCTGGCCCCCACTGACCCCGTACTGGCCGGCGACGTGCAGGTTGGCAACCCGGGGGAGGGTCGTGAAGATACCGTCCGGTTTGCCCTCACTGGTGAGGCGGGGTTGAATGATGGCCTGGCGTTTCCATTCGTGCATCTGGCCCTGGCCCTGACCGTTGTGGCCCTGCCTTTCACCGAGCGCCTTCTGCATTGGGCCTGGATGGATGTGCTCTACCGCTCGGGTATGGGCTTGCTGGCGGGTTGGCTGGCGGGGCGGGCACTGTCGTTTCTTATTTTCGACCTGCCCCACCGTGTCCGGATAAGCCCGGAGGCCTACGGATTCGTGGCGCTGGCCGTCACGCTCACGGCCTACGGTGTCACGGAGCTTCTGCACGGCTACGGCTTCCTGGCGGTGTTTGTGGCCGCCGTCACGCTGCGCAGCCACGAGCGCAGCCATGAGTACCACACCGAAATGCACGAATTTACGGACCAGATGGAGCGCCTGCTTATTGTCGTGATTCTGATTCTGTTTGGGGGCGCTCTTGTGCGTGGGCTGCTGGCACCACTCACGTGGGGCGGGGTGGCGCTAGGCCTGTTTCTGGTGCTGGTGTTGCGCCCGTTAGGCGGCTTGCTGGTGCTGGCACGCAGCCGCGCCAGCTGGCCCGAGCGGCTGGCTATTTCGTTTTTCGGCATTCGGGGCATTGGTTCCTTCTTCTACCTGGCCTACGCCACCAACGAGCGGCACTTTCCCGATGCCCGCGAGCTGTGGGCTACTACTGGCTTCACCGTACTGTTGTCAGTGGTGCTGCACGGTACGCTGGCCACGCCCGTCATGAACTGGGTAGACCGCTACCACGGTCGCCCGACGGTGATAGAAGAGGAGGAAAAAGCGTTGCAGGAGGGCGAAAACAAGCCGCAAATTCGGGCTTCCTGAGGCGTTTGCGCAGCCAGACAGAAAACCCTGGCACGCCTTTCGCCTACCCTAGGCCAGTGTAGGCCACCAGTCTGGTCCGCAACTTGGACTAGCCAAGGCTCGTTGCAGACGTATCTCTGCCCTTGCTACAACCATTAAGCTCTCTCCCACCATGTACTCTACGCTCTCCTATGCTCTTAGCGCCGGCCTTTCGCTGACGCTTCTGCTGCCGCTTACCGGCTCTCGTTCCAGCGCGCCAACCCTGGCTGTTGCCCCTGCCACCAAGCCGGTGCAGGGTGCCCAACCCGACCCTGGTGTCATCGCGCAGTTTGGCTTGCTTGATAATGCCAAGCTGCAAAGCTACATCGACCAGAGAGGCATGCAGATGGGCAAAATATCCGACCGCCCAGCTGATGTAAAGGGCTTTACTGTGGTCGATTCGCCCATCATCAACGCCTTTGCCACACCCGATGGCCACGTGTACTTTACCCGTGGTATTCTGGCGTATTTCAACAACGAAGCCCAGTTTAGCGGGGTGCTCGGTCATGAAATCGGGCACATTACGGCGCGCCACGGCCAGAAGCAGCAAACCCGCTCCACCATTGCCAACGGTGCCCTGATTCTGGGTTCCATTCTGTCTAAGCGCGTGGCTTCTATTGCCCAGCCGGCCTCGCAGGTGGTGGGCATCGGCCTACTGAAGTATGGTCGCGATGATGAAAACGAATCGGATAAGCTGGGCGTAAAGTACTCTAGCAAAATCGGGTACGATCCGGCTTCTATGGCCGATTTTTTCCTGACGCTGGCGCGCACCGAGCAGAGCAGCGGCGCCGCCACCGTGCCTACGTTCCTGTCGTCGCACCCCAACTCCGCTGACCGGTACACCAACGTGAAAAAGCTGGCTCTGCAAGCTGAACAGCAGGCTGGCCGCCAGTTAGCCGTCAATCGCGACCAGTACCTGCGGATGATCGAGGGCCTGCCGTACGGCGACAACCCCCGCGAGGGCTACATAGAAAACAGCGTGTTCTACCACCCCGATCTGAAGTTCCAGTTCCCGGTGCCTCAGGGCTGGAAGTCGCAGAACTCACCCAGCCAGTTCCAGATGGCCGAGCCCAATGGCAAAGCCGTTATGGTGCTGCTGCCCGCCGGCAACAAAGGCCTCGATGAAACCGCCCAGGCCCTGGCCGAGCAGCTGAAACTGCAGAATGCCCAGGCCCAGAAGACCACCGTCAACGGTTTCCCGGCCGTAGTTATCCAGGGCGACCAGGTAGGCCAGGATCAGCAAACCGGCCAGCAGGGCATTACGGCCAGCACGCTTAGCTATCTGATTCAGGATGGGCAAACGGTGTATGCGCTGGTAGGCCTCTGTGGCCCCGGTACCCTAAACACCTACGGCGGCACCTTCCAGAGCGTTGCCCAGGGCTTTAAGCGCCTCACGGATGCCAACAAGCTCAACAAACAGCCCGAGCGGGTGCGCATCAAAACCGCTAAAGCCGGCCAGACGCTGGCCTCCGCCCTCGCCGCTAACGGGATTCCCTCGAAGCGCTACGAGGAAATGGCCATCCTCAACGGCATGAAAACCACCGATAAAATGACGGCTGGTATGTTGTTTAAAGTGGTAGGGAAGTAAACTAAAGTTGAATTCTTTTCCGCTTTACATCATACATATCAAAATCTGGATGATGCCAGAACTTCTCAAAACCCATTTCGTGGCAAACGCCAATTTCAGAGGAGTAAATAGGAAACAGACCGGCAACATTAATCTTGTATTCCTGCCCAATATCAATGTTCAGATAGTCTTGGCTGTCTAGAATTGCCGGAGCAAAGATCAAGAATGCATCCATCTCTGAGTCATCGGCTATTTGAGCTCGAAAATTAATCGTATCCCCGTAGCAAAAACCTAGCTTACCACGACCCTGATTCGCTAGGTATCCTGCAACCCGAGCCCAAGAGGTGTCGTCAGACTCGACACTAATACAAAGTTCTGGGCGACTGAGCTGCCATTCAGGGTGGTCCAATAATGAGAGACCAAAAGTTATACCTGTGACCATGCCAGGTTCCGGTATATCTCTATAAACGATGCTCGTCACACCATACAGTCCCTCAATAAGTGTCCTTTCAGGATAGAACTCAGGCTCTATTTGAAATATTCTATCAAGGTGTTCTAAATACTTTTCAAGTGCACCCATCAAACTGATCTAAATAAAAACGCCCCGGTCGAATCAATCGGCCGGGGCGTTTAAGTTACAGAGTAGCTACGGAAGTGGCCTAGGCCTTCTTCACGAATTCGGTTTTGATAACCAACACACTGCCGCCGGCTCTGCCTTCAATCTCAGCAGGGCTGTTGGTGAGGCGGATGTTTTTAACCACGGTGCCGCGCTTCAACGCCTGCGCCATGCCTTTCACCTTCAGGTCCTTGGTAATGATAACCGAGTCGCCTTCGGCGAGCAGGTTGCCGTTGCTGTCTTTTACGTCCATGTGAGTAAACAGAGTAGGAGAAGCAGTTAGACGTTGAAGCGGAAGTGCATGATGTCGCCGTCCTGCACCACGTATTCTTTGCCTTCTACGGCCATCTTACCGGCTTCCTTGATCTTTACTTCGGTCTTGTACTCCTGGTAATCGGCCAGCTTGATTACCTCAGCCCGGATGAAGCCTTTCTCGAAGTCGGAGTGGATAACGCCGGCGGCGGCGGGGGCTTTGTCGCCGCGGTGGATGGTCCAGGCGCGTACTTCCTGCACACCGGCCGTGAAGTAGGTAATTAGGTTGAGCAGGGAGTAGGAGGCGCGGATCAGGCGGTTCAGGCCCGACTCCGTGAGGCCGTACTCGCCCAGGAACATTTCCTTTTCCTCGGGGTCTTCCATCTCCGCAATCTGCGACTCGATGGCGGCCGACACCAGTACTACTTCCGCGCCTTCCTGAGCCACGTGCGCTTGCAGAGCCTCCGTGTACTTGTTGCCGGTAGTGGTGCTGGCCTCATCTACGTTGGCCACGTAAATAACCGGCTTGATGGTGAGCAGCTGCAGATCGGCAACGGCCTCCAGCTCCTCGGGGGTAGCGGCTACGGCGCGAGCGTTCTGGCCATCTTCCAGAGCAGTCTTGAATTTCTGCAGGGCCGCTACTTCCTTCTTAGCCTGGGCGTCGCCGCCTTTGGCCGAGCGCTCCGACTTCGCCAGCTTCTTATCTACGCTCTCCAAATCTTTGATCTGAAGCTCCGTATCAATCACGTCTTTATCAAACACGGGGTCAACGCCACCGGCTACGTGCACAATGTTCGGGTCATCGAAGCAGCGCACCACGTGGATAATGGCATCTACTTCCCGGATGTTGGCCAGGAACTTGTTGCCGAGGCCTTCGCCTTTGCTTGCGCCTTTCACGAGGCCGGCAATGTCCACGAACTCAATGATGGTGGGCAGCACCCGCTTGGGGTTCACCAGCGCCTCCAGAATCTGTAGCCGCTCGTCGGGCACGGTAATCACGCCCACGTTCGGCTCGATAGTGCAGAATGGGTAGTTGGCCGACTCGGCCTTGGCATTAGAAAGAGCGTTGAAGAGCGTGGATTTGCCGACGTTCGGCAGGCCGACGATACCGCAGCGGAGACCCATATAGTAGAGTTGTGAAGTTGAGAAGTTGTGAAATCGGCCGCTAGGCCACCTCGTGGCGCAAAGGTACGGGGCTTTTTCGGGGAAAGCACGGCCCCAAGTGGCCTAGGCGGCAGAACGGCCCAATGGGATTCCCACTAGGCCACCCGCAAACCCAAAACGGCGCGCCTGGGCCGAAGCCGGGCGCGCCGTGTAGTGGGAAGCGGAAAAATGCGGTTAAGTAAGGAGTGTTTCTCTAGACTTCCGGAAAAAGGTGATTAAAAATTGTCGTCGGCGGAGCGGGAAGGAGCGAAGCCTTCTCCATCGTACGTGGGCCGGGGGCGGTCCAACTCTGCTACTTCCTCAGCCGTCAGGAGCTCTTCACGAACGTAGTCCACTGCGTCCTGCAGGGCATCTACAAACTTCAGGAAGTCTTCCTTGTAGAGGAAAATCTTATGCTTCTCATAGGAGAAGGTGTCGTCATCGCGCAGACGACGTTTGCTTTCGGTAATAGTCAGATAATAATCCTGTCCGCGGGTGGCTTTCACGTCGAAAAAATACGTGCGTTTGCCAGCCTTAATGCGTTGGGAATAGATTTCTTCCTGGTCTTGACGATCTTCCACAGGGCCTTCAGTAAAGTTTTGTTATTCCAAGATGTTTGAAGTTCAGCGCAAAATAGCAGCTTGGTACCAGATATAAAAATTTAAAGACTAGCTTTTTCAATCCAAAGTCTGACCTACCGCACTCACTAATGGCAGATTACGCTCCGACAAGAATCAGGCCCTTTTTGCGTTAGCACTGTTACTAAATTAGGTAGACCTGATATATTAAATTATCCCTATGTGGTGGCCTAGAACCATAGACGTGGTTTCGGGCTTACCAGTGGGAGTGCACGCTGCGTTGTACCTTGCCTTTCTCATGCTTTTTTCGCGTTATCGTTATGGCTCAACCGCTCGATCTGGCCGCCGTTCGCTCTTTTGAGAACCTGGAGTTTCTGGCCCGCCAACTGGTGGAAGGCTTCATCACGGGCCTGCATCAGTCGCCGTATCATGGCTTCTCGGTGGAGTTCTCGGAGCACCGCCTCTATAACCCCGGCGAAAGCACGCGCCACCTCGACTGGAAGGTGTTTGCCCGCACCGATAAGCTGTTTGTAAAGCGCTACGAGGAAGAAACCAACCTGCGCTGCCACCTCCTGCTGGACGTGAGCCCCAGCATGTATTACCCCGCGCCGGGCCACGATAAGCTGCGGTTTTCGGTGCTATGCGCCGCGGCCATCACTACGCTTCTGCAGAAACAGCGCGATGCGGTTGGCCTCGTTACGTTCTCCGACCAGGTAGAACTCCAGACACCAGTACGCTCCACCAGCACCCACCGCCACACGCTGCTGCTCACGTTGCAACAACTTCTGGAGCGCGATGCGCCGGCGCGAAAGTCCGTTACGGATGTGGCGGCCGTTATCCATCAGATTGCCCAGCAAATCCCGAAACGGTCTTTGGTTATCCTGTTTTCGGATATGCTGGGGCGCGCTCCGGAAGAGCAGACGCAGGTGCTGGCCGCCCTGCAGCACCTGCGCCACCAACACCATGAGGTGCTGCTGTTCCACGTGATGGACCGCGCCACGGAGTCGGATTTTAATTTTCAGGACCGGCCCTACATCTTCGAGGACGTGGAAACGGGCCAGACGATTAAGCTGCAACCCGGCCAAGTGCGCGACCAATACCGCACGGCCATGCTGGCCTATGAGCGGGAACTGGCCCTGCGCTGCGGGCAGTATAAGATTGACTTCGTGCCCGTAGATATCCGGGAGCCGTTCGACAAGGTGCTATACGCCTACCTAGTGAAGCGTGGAAAGGTGCGGTAAGTGGCCTAGCGCTACTATTTAGACGATCTTTGCAACTATGAACGTACCGATTATTGCAGGAGGGGTGGTGGCCTGGTTTTTACCGCTGGTATTTACCGTGTACACCGCGCACATGTATGGCCGCTCCTGGTGGAAATGGCTGTTGGTGGCCATGGTGCTGCCGTATATTTCGGTAGCTATCATCATGGCAGTGGTGTGGAAGGAAAGCCAGCAGCGCGAGCAGGCCGAGGAAGCTAAAATTGCCGCCGAACGAGCCGCCCGCTATACTTCTCGTCCGGAGCCCGCAGGCTCAGGTGAGGCGCCCAATGCTTCTGAGTAGGGAAGTTAAGGTGGCCTAGCGGCTGCTACTTGGCGGGCGTGTTATCCAACGACTGCCACAGATACTTGCTGGCCAGCGTGCGATGCGGGCGCCAGGCTTCCGCTATTTCCGTCATGCGTTTGAGCAGGGCCCGGCCGGTCTCCTCCAGGCCATAGTGCTTGCGCATGGCGTTCTGAATGCCTAGGTCGCCCTCCGGAAACACATCAGGCTGATCCAGGGCAAACATCTGCAGCATCTGGGCAGTCCAGCGGCCGACGCCTTTTATCTGGGTGAGGTGAGCCGTGAAGGCATCGGCATTAAGCTGGCTGAGATGGGCGTGGTCGAGCTGGTCGCGTTGGGCGAAATCGGCAATGGCGCGCAGATAGCCCGCTTTCTGGCGCGAAATGCCGGCGGTGCGCAAGTCTTCATCCGTGAGCAGCAACAGGGCCGCCGGCTCGGGGTAGCCGTCGGGGGCAAACAGCGCCTGCACCTTCCGCCAGATGGCGGCGGCGGCTTTCGTGGAAATCTGCTGGCTCACAATGGCCCGCAGCAGCGCCAGGTACAGGTCTTCGTGGGCGGCTGGCTGAATAGGGCGGCCCTGCGCAATGAGGCGAGCCAGAACAGGATCAGCCCCGGAAAGGTGGCCTAGGGCGGGGTCAGGAGAATGCATAAGATCAAGTAGTGGCCTAGCCAGGTCGGCTAAACAATATCCATGGTATGAGTGGGTACGGAAAATTCGGCCAGTAGCTCGCCGGTGGGGGAGAGCCGTAGGCCAGTCAGGGCGCGGCCCATGTAGGCGCCCGTATCAATATTGAAGACGTTGGCGGTAGGGTCGAAGGTTGGCTCGCCGTTGGCAGTGGGCGTGTGGCCAATTACCTGCCGTTTGCCCACGTTCAGGAGCGGGCCGCGGCGCCAAAGCACGCCATCCATATTCGCTGGGTTGAGGGGTTCGGCTACATCGGCAAAGCCGGCATGGCTGACGAGTACGTGGTCGTTTTCCCAAAACAAGGGTCGCTGCGCTACCCAGGCCAGATGCGGCTGTAGCCACGAAGGGCGCGCTTTGTACTGCTGCACGGTTTCGCGGCCGCCCCACTTCATCCAGGCCAGGTTGGGGCCGTGGGGGCCGTAGTGCTTCAGCATCTCATACTCGTGGTTGCCCAGCAGAAACACAGTGCGGTCGGGGTGGCGGGTTTGCAGATCCTGGGCCAGCTGCACGCACTCGGGGCTGTAGTGGCCGCGGTCTACCAGGTCGCCGGTTTGCAGGAGTACCTCCTCGGCGGGGTTCCACTGCTGCAGCAGCTCCAGCAGCGTATGGTAGCAGCCGTGTACATCACCGATGACGAATAGATTCATAGCGGGCGGGTAAGGGGAGAAGCGGAGCAAGTACAACTACGGGCCACTTCTGGTGCGTTGCCCGGAAGTGAACTAGCGGAGGTACACGGTGGTCTGCTAGGCCACTGCTCTGAGTAGAATTAGTGTACGGTTATGGGCTCGTCATCGGGGGCCATGGTAAGCCCCAGGCGCTTTACCAATGGCCCAATTGTGAGGCCCTGTACAATAATGCTGAAGATAACTACTACATAAGTAATGCCCACAATTAGGTCGCGGGGCATGGTTTCCGGCAGCGAGAGAGCCAGCGCCACCGAGATGCCGCCGCGTAGGCCACCCCAGGTGAGTATGCGCAGGTTGGGCCGGTTGAACTCGAAGCGGCTGCGCAGCAAGCTCAGGGGCAGGGCCACCGATGCCAACCGGGCCAGTAGCACTACCACAATGGCTACGGCCCCTACCAGCAGAATAGTGCGGTTGATGTCCAGAATCAGCATTTCCAGACCGATTAACACAAACAGCACCGCGTTCAGAATCTCATCCAGAATTTCCCAGAACTTATCCAGGTACTCCCGCGTGAGGTCCGACATGCCCAGGGCGCGGCCTTTGTCGCCTACAATGAGGCCCGCCACCACAATGGCCAGCGGCCCGGACGTATGCAAGGCCGTGGCCAACGCCGTGCCGCCCATCACCAGTGCCAGCGTGATAATGACTTCCACCTGATAGTTGTCAATGGTCCGCAGGGCCCAGAAAGTGGCGTAGCCCAGGGCCGCGCCCAGCAATATTCCGCCCACGGCTTCCCGCAAAAACAGTTCGCCTATCACACTAGCCGTGGCCTCGGCCGCCCCGAACTGGGCAATCTGAAACAGGCTCACGAACAGCACCACGGCAATGCCATCGTTGAATAAGGATTCGCCGACGATATTGATTTCCAGTGATTTATTGATGCGAGCCTCCTTGAGAATTCCCAGCACCGCAATGGGGTCGGTGGGAGAGATAAGGCAGCCGAAAAGCAGGCAGTAAATAAAGTCGATGTTGAGCCCAAACAGCGGCAATATATAATACATGGTGCTGGCTACCAGCGCCGTAGAAACCAAAGTGCCCACGGAGGCCAGAGCCGCAACCGGCAAGCGTTGGTCGCCAAGGGCGCGCACATCTACATGGATGGCTCCCGCAAAGAGCAGAAAGCTGAGCATCACCTGCATGAGCACCGTATGAAAGTCGATGGCTCGCAGGAGCTGGCTGGCCGTTAGTACCCAATCAACGCCCAGGTGGCCCAAGCCAACCGTAATCAGCGAGGAAACCAGCGCCAGAATCATCAGGCCAATGGTGCTGGGCAACCGCAGAAAACGGTGGTTGATGTACCCAAAAATGGCTGCCATCACCAGCAGGAGTGCGAACGTATTGTATAGCTGCATAGGCAGAACGGGAAAAGCGTAGGAAAACCAGCTTACGCAGAATGCACCATGCACGGTGCCAACCTGAGTTGGTTGGGCGGTGGGCAAGAACAAAAAGCACCCTGCCAGAAGCCTCCTTACCAGGGAAAAGAAGCTTTTGGCAGGGCACCAAGGTAACCTGATAAACTGGCTTATAGGCCAGTCAGGGCGGCTTCAATGCGCTCAATCATGGCATCATCCACATCCAGGTGGGTCACGAAGCGAATCATCTGGGGGCCGAAAGACGATGCCTTGATGCCTTGCGCTTCCAGCTTCGTCAGGAATTGCTCAGCTGGCATGCTATCTTCTAATTTGAAGATAACTAGGTTGGTCTCGACGGGCAATACAGTAGCCACGTAGGGCTGCATGGCTAGTGTAGCCCCGAGGCGTTGGGCGCGAGCGTGGTCGTCGGCGAGGCGCTCCACATTGTGTTCGAGGGCATAGAGGCCAGCGGCGGCAATGTAGCCGGCCTGGCGCATGCCGCCACCCATCACCTTCCGGATGCGCTTGGTTTTCTGGATGAATTGCTTGCTGCCCAGCAGCACGGAGCCCACCGGCGCGCCCAGCCCTTTAGAGAGGCACACCGAAATCGTATCGAACAGGCGGCCGTATTCCTTCGCCGACTGGCCCGTGGCTACCAGCGCGTTGAACACGCGGGCGCCATCTAGGTGGAGCGGAATGCCGTGGCGCTGAGCTACTTCAGCAATGCTCTCGATTTCCGACAGTTCATAGCAGCTTCCGCCGCCGCGGTTGTGGGTGTTTTCGAGGGAGATGAGGCTGGTGGTGGGGTAGTGGACGTTCACGGGCCGGATGGCGGCTTCCACCTGCTCGGCCGTGAGGCGGCCGCGGTTGCCGGGTAGCAAAGCCACCGAAGCCCCCGAGTGGAAGGCAATGCCGCCTACTTCCCACAAATAAATATGCGAAGTCTGCTCACAGACCACTTCCGACAAAGGCTCGGTGTGGGCCTTGATGGCAATCTGGTTGGTCATGGTGCCGGAGGGGCAGAACAGGCCGGCTTCTAGGCCGAAACGGCTGGCGGCTTCCTGCTCCAGGGCCCGTACGGTGGGGTCTTCCTCGTATACATCATCGCCGACGCGGGCATGAAACATGGCGTCGAGCATGGCAGGAGTGGGGCGCGTGACGGTGTCCGAGCGCAGGTCAATCAAGGGGAGGCTCATAAGATGTTTGCTGGAAATACGGGAAAGGTTTCCCGGTGTCAAATTTAGTACTTACTTTTGCCCCTCATTTACAGAAAGACTTTAACCGACCCGGAAAAATGAGCGTTACCCGTCTGAAGCGGAAGCACCGCAAGAATATTGCCCGCGCTAACAACAAGCAGCGTGTTATCAAGCAACTACTCCTGACCCCCGTTCTGAAGAACGTAGACATCGAGGAGCTGAAAGCCCGCTTCACCAAGACCGAAGCCGCCGCTTAAGCTGCGTTTTTGTGTCTGGCACACCTACCCCGGTGTCGGTGGGTTTTCGTCAGAAATTCCAAAGCGTCTTTCCTGCAAAGGAGAGGCGCTTTTTTGTTGCTAGGCCACTTTAACGTTGTGCGGCCGTTGACCCCACCCCAACCCCTCCCCTCGGGGAGAGGGGTTTATTTTACTTTGGCAACCTCAGCTAGAGAAGTCGTTACAGTGCTAATCTAAGCCCCTCTCCCCGAGGGGAGGGGTTGGGGTGGGGTCACCGGCCGCACGAAATTCTCCTAGGCCAGTTAATGGCTACCCCACGCGCGGCCCCAACTCAATGGCTTGCAGCTGCTGGACTTTACCGTTTTCTACCTCGAAGCGAAGCATGGTGCGCACTTTGTGAAAGCCGTGGCGTCCCGCGGCGCCGGGGTTAAGGTGCAAAAGGCCCAGGCGCGAGTCGGGCATTACTTTGAGGATGTGGGAGTGGCCGCTGATGAAGAGGCCAGGGCGCTGCTCCTGCACCAGGGCGCGGCCTGCGGGGCTATAGTGGCCCGGGTAGCCGCCAATATGCGTCATGAGCACCCACAGGCCTTCCACCTCGAAGTGCTGCACCAGCGGCTGCGTGAGGCGTACGTCGCGGCCATCGATGTTGCCATACACGCCGCGCAGAGGGGACACTGTTTCCAGCTCTTCTGCCACGGCAGCGGTGCCGAAGTCGCCGGCGTGCCAGATTTCGTCGCAGCCTTGGAGGTGGTGCAGGATGCGGTCGTCGAGGTAGCTATGGGTATCGGAGAGCAGGCCGATTTTCTTCATGTTGATGCTGAGGAGGTAGGTTTGAGTGGCCTATACGCGCCGGAAGCGGGCAACGTATACCGCCAGGCCTGAATCAGCCGAAAGGTACACGCTGCCCGCTTCCGCCGCAGCTCAAAAAATCAGGAAGCTGATGGCCTCAATAGGCCTACGTCAGGCTAGTCGGCCGTTTTGTGATGGAAGCCTCCACCAGTAGCTGCTCTACGCTTTTATTGTGCAGCTCCTTGGCGCACCGCTCGCAGCAGACGGTAGAGGCCTGCTGGGCGGGCTGGCCCAGTACCAGCACCGGAATCTGGAGGTGGTAGGCCTGGGTGAGAGCGTAGCACTTATCGAAAAAGCGGATGAGCTCACTTTCGCTTGAGGGCGTGAGGATTAGCAGCTGGGCTTGGGTACGGGCACAGTAGTCGCTGATGCCCTCGATGGGGTCATCGTCTTCCACCATCTTGGTAGTGATGGTAGGCCAGGCCAGCTGGGCTTTGCTGGCGGCTACGGCGCGCTTGAGGTAGGTGAGGTTGCCACGCTGCTGAGGCGAGTACATCTGCACCAGTTCCAACGTGCCCGGTAGTGCCCCCGCCAGCGCCGACAAGCGCGGCAGCGTGGGCAGCGGCAGATGCCCAAAATCGGTGGCGTACACCATGCGGGTAGGCAACGAACGTCGGCCCGGCGGCACCACCAGCACCGGGCAGGGCACCAGCTCCGTGATGCGGACGGCATTGTCGCCATTGGTGGCAGGCTTGCCGCAATCAGTGTGCTCCAGGCCCATTACTACCAGATCGGCACCGTAGCGGGCCACCAGGGCTTGCACCTGGTCGTGGAGGCAGCCCGACACCACTTCGTAGCTGTAGCGGATACGGCGGGCATCCTGGCGCACCAGTTCCCGGTAGCGCAGACGCTCGGCCAACGTCTCCAGCCGACCCTTTAGTGCTTCCCGCTCTTCAGTGGCCAGCTCAGGGCCGGCTTGGCTATATACCAGCACGATTTCGGCGGGCCAGCGCACAGCCAGCTTGTTGGCGTAGGCCAGGGTAGGTTCGGCAGCGGCGGTAAAGTCGATGGGAACGAGGATGGTTTTCATCAGGAGCAAAGGGTAGGGCCGTGGCCGAAGAAGGAAGAGAAATTAATGACAGTAATGCACGCTGCGGGGCTGTTCTAGGCCACTCTGGGCTGCTGCCGGTGGGCTCAGGCGCGGACTCATGTAGGGAATGCCCAGGCCCAGGCCGCGCACGATAAAGAGCACCGCCAGCACCGTGGCCATATAGGGCACTGCCCGCGTGAGGCGCCGCCGCCAGAGCAGTGGCACCAACTGGCCCGTAAGGGAAAGCGCCAGCATAAGCGGCAGCGTGCCCAGCCCAAATAGCGCCATGTAGGCCGCCGAGCCCCCAACGCCGGGCGCGCTCAAGGCCCCGGCCAGCGCCAGGTACACCATGCCGCAGGGCAGCAACCCGTTCAGTAGGCCAGTGGTGTAAAGCGCGCGGGCCGTGGGCTGCTGGAAGTAGTAGGCCAGGCGGTTTTTCACGGCGGCCAGCACCCGGCTCAGACCCAGTACAGCCGTTACACGGCTTGTGTAGCGTTCGGGCACAGCCACTAATAGCAGAATCAGGAGGCCTGAGGCAATGGAAAGACCTTGTTGCCAACCAGCTAGGCGCAGGCTCTGGCCTAGCGCACCGGCCGCCACGCCCAGGAACGTGTAGGTCGTGACGCGGCCCAGATTGTAGAGCAGCCGCCCCCACACGAAGTGCCTGCGCCCGCCCGTGCTCTGCCCCGGCAATGCCAGCGCAATAGCCCCGCACATGCCTACGCAGTGAAAGCTACTTAGCAAGCCGAATAAGAAACCAGTCCAGAGCATGATGAAAAACGGGGCAGAGTGGCCTCGCGGCCGAGGATAGGAGTGGGAGCGCGCTTGGGTTAACTCAGCTGAACTGGTCTATACCCCGCAGGCGCCGCGCAGATCAATAAAGACCAAGCGCCAGCGCCCGCCGGAGCCGGCCGATTTAGAGAAGTGAAACTGATAGCCGGTGTTGGTTTGGAGCACAGAGCGAACTATACGGCCTTGTGCAGCCTCGCCCTGCTGGCGGGTGCCGCCCTTAACGGTAGCGCCAGGCCAGAAACCCAGTGCCCGAAACGCGGTGGCAGGCCCATGGAAGCAGCCTGATTCTGGGAACTTGCCGGCCGGGCAAGCGGCCACTGGCAGCTTGGGCAGGGAAGTAGGAGCAGCGCAGGTCATGAGCTTTTTATCCAGAGCAAAAATCGGCTGTTGGCGCTGGTCGCGGAAGGCGTCTACATCGGCTACGCGCGTAACCAAGGGCTTGCCGCCCGCTTGTTCCAGCACCCAGAGGCCATACTCGGGGTCCATGAGCTGGTTGAGCACCTGGGCATCGTGGCTGCGTAGGGCGCCGTCTAGCAGCAGCCATGCCCCGGCCACGGAAGTATCGGCGGGCATCACGGGGTTTTCGGTTTTGGCGGCCTGCGGGTCGGGCTTTGCTGGGTCAGCGGATATGATTTTCACTGGCTCCTGGCTGGTGGGCTGATCGGGCATGCCGTTGGGATTTTTCACGTCTCCGCAGGCAGTCAGGAAGAGGCCTAGGCTCAGCACAGGAAGGAAGTATTTCATAGCGAGAATGATGCAGGACGGGCCGTAGGCCACTAAATTCTGATAGAGTTATTAAGCAGAGAATCTGCTTAGGTAAGCAGCTTTTTCGCCTCAGATGGAAAGCTCTTTTTCCAGGTAGTACTGTTGGGTGCCAGCCTTGAAATCGAGGCGCAGCTGCCAGCGGCCGGGCTTTAGCTTGCTGGTGTTCAACTCCTGCTGGTGCGGGGTGCCAGTGGGCTCGAAGGGCAGCTTGAAATCCAGTTGCTTATCGGAGGGGCGGAAAAAGTGCAGCGTGCCCTCCACGGCTTGGCCAGCCATAGATGGCGGCAGCTGCAGCGTGAGGCGTTGGGTGGCGGCCTCATACTCTACCACCACCGGGGCCGGCAGCGCCGCCGTACGCGCCACCGACTCGATGCGCTGCTGGTAGGCCAGTTCCTGCTGATAATAATCGTCGCTGACCAGGTCTACGCTGGTGCGCATGGCTTGCTGCACCATGAAGCCGATGTAGCTGGCAAACAGCACGAAGGCGGCAATGATGGCGTAAGGCCAGAGGGTGCGTTTTGTGGTTGTCATGGGAAGAAGGGAAAATGCCGGGGGCTTCGCTGGCCAGTTGAGGCAGGCCTAGCGGGACTATTGGACCGGCCCCAGGAACTTGGTTTTCGTTTCCGTAATCAGTTGGCCGCCGCTGAACACGCCAATGCGGATTTTCTCGTTGGTGGTATGCAGCGAAGACTTGGGTAACTCGGCGAAGAAGACGCCTTCTGTAATGCCCTGCGCCGGCAGCGTCAGCCCATCCTTGCCTACCAGCGAGATGGTGCCGCCGGCTGGCTCCAACACCCGCAGCGTGATAGGGTAAGGGTGGTTGGTTTTGTTGATGACGGAGATATTGTAGAGGTTGGAAATGGTGCCGCGCTCGGTTTTCTGGAACAGCTGGCCCGGCGTGCGCAGGACGGTAGCCTGCACGTTGGAGCGCGAAGCCAGCAGGAACGTGAGGCCCATCAGCAGGACCACCAGCGCCCCCGAAAGCGCCTTCATGCGGCCCGTTAGGCGGAAGGGCGTGCCCTGGGCAATGTTGTTTTCCGAAGCGTGGCGGATGAGGCCCTGGGGCAGATCCACGAGGGCCATGATATTGTTGCAGGCATCAATGCAGGCGGTGCAGTTAGTGCATTCTAGCTGCTGGGCGCCGTTGCGGATATCGATGCCGGTGGGGCACACCTGCACGCACTGGTGGCAGTCGATGCAGTCGCCAGCGGTGCGCTGCTGGTTTTTGCGCAGCTTCTCGCGGGGCTCACCGCGCTGGTAGTCGTAGGCCACTACTGGGGTGTCTTTGTCAAGCATCACGCCCTGTAGGCGGCCGTAGGGGCAGGCAATGGTGCACACCTGCTCCCGAAACCGGGCAAACACCGCGTAAAACACGCCCGTGAAAACCACCATAGAGGCTAGGCCACCCAAGTGCTGGCTAGGCGAATCCGTCACGATCTGTACCAGCGCATCCGTCCCGATGATGTAGGCCAGGAAGGTGTTGGCAATCAGAAACGAAATCAGCAGAAACAGCGCGTGCTTGGTGGTTTTGCGCCAGGTTTTGTTCCAGTCCCAGTCGGCGCGGTCGAGGGCTTTTTGCTGGGGCGCGTCGCCTTCCAGCCAGTACTCAATGCGCCGGAATACCATTTCCAGGAAGATAGTCTGGGGGCAGACCCAGCCGCAGAACACCCGCCCATACACCACCGTGAACAGGATAACGAACAACGTAAACGCCAGGGCCGCCACCAGCAGAATGAAGAAATCCTGGGGCCAGAAGATCTGACCGAAGATGATGAACTTCCGCTCGGGCAGGTTCATCATCAACAGGGGCAGCCCGCCAATTCGCAGCCAAGGCCCCGCAAACAGCATGGCCAGCAGGCCGTAGCTGATCCACTTGCGGGCCTTGAAGAGCCGTCCGCTGGGTTTCTTGGGGTACAGCCAGACGCGCTTCCCTTCTGCATCTACCGTCGAGATGGTGTTGCGGAAGTCGTCGTTAGGATGAAACGTTTTCGTGGCCATTATACTGGTATAATTGTCCTGCTTGATCTGGCGTCCGCTTGTCGAAGCATCTCTACCTCTGGCTAATTGACTGGCCTAGGCCTATTGAAATGAAGCGGTAGAGATGCTTCGACAGGCTCAGCATGACGCCCTGTCTGGGTCTTATGTGTGGCCTTACTTAGCCGCAACGGGTTTGCCGGGGGCTTCCTTTTCGCCCTGGGGCTCTTTAGCGTTGGCGGGCTTTGAGCCTTGTAAGGATTGGATGTAGGAGGCGACCTGCAGAATCTGCTTGCCGGCCAGCTTGCCTTTCCAGGCCACCATGCCTTTGCCCGTGACGCCGAACTTGATGGTTTTGTACACGTGGTTGATTTCGCCGCCGTGCAGCCAGTATTCGTCCGTGAGGTTGGGGCCTACTTTGCCCTCGGCGTTGGCGCCGTGGCAGGGGGCGCAGTTGGTGGTATAAATGGTTTTGCCTTCGCTGAGGTCGGCGGGAGATAGCAGGGCAGTGTAGGTGGTGAGCTTGTTGGGGTCGTCGGCATCAGCCGATACCAGCAGCGTGGCCTGTTGCATCTCGGTTTCGTACTCCGCGGCCTGTAGCTGCCCGGCGTTGGCCACGTGGTAGTAGCCCATGTAGGCCACAGCAAACACTATGGTGAAGTAGAATCCGTATTTCCACCACGGCGGCAGGTCGTTGTCGTACTCCGTGATGCCGTCGTAGTCGTGGCCCATCAGCTCATCTTTATGCTCGCCGGTTACCAGGCGTGTGTCGCCAATGAGTAGGCCGATTACTTTGCCGCTCCAGCTTTCGTGCACCGTGGGCAGCTCGTAGAGCTTGCGCAACTGGGGCTTCATTTTCACCACAATCAGCACAAACAGCAGTAGGAACACCATCAGGACCAGGCCTAGCGTGGCGAGCAGGAACCAGAACAGCAGAATCTGCGCATTGGGCTCAGCAGCTTTGGCGGGGGCGGCTTCTGGGGCCTGAGCAACTGCCGAGAGGGCCGGCAGCAGGAGGGCGGCCAGAGGCCAGTGAAGTTTTTTCAGGCGGGTTAGCATGTGGCAGATCCTTCCTCAGCTTGCGTGGATGATGTTTGCTCCGAAGACTCTAGGCCAGTCTGGTGATGTCGGCGGGTGGCGAGGGCCAGCGAACTGCCGGTTACCAGCACCATCAGGAGCACGATGCCCAGAACGCCCGCCAGCAGCCAGAAAAGCAGGTCGGAGCCTTGGTCAGCGGCAGCCGGAGAAGTGGTTTGAGCGGCGGCGAGGTAGCCCGTGAGTAGGCCCGTGGCCGTCAGTAGGCCAGTGCGGAGGGTTAGCATATGACGTCGGAGTCGAGGAGCGTGGCCTGAGCAGTGTCGTCGTCATCGGAGAGCAGCGGCAGCTGGCTCATAGTGTGCAGGTGCTGGCGGTTGGCCACCACCACGTACACGAGCAGGCCCAGGAAAAAGAGGAAGAAGATGGCGAAGGAGATGAGAGGATATATCTCGACGCCGGCAATGGATTGCAGAACTTTCTTGTCCATGATTGATAGGGTGCAGAGGTTATCTGTCTGCCTTTTAGTAGGGTAAGGGAAGCATCGGCGCGGACTCAAGCAGCCCGCGCCTCTTGCAGAGTGGCCTACTGAGCGGCCGCAGCGGCCTGCTCAGGCTTCACCTTGATATCGGTGCCCAGGCGCTGGAGGTAGGCAATGAGGGCCACGATTTCCCTGTCCGATTTCACCTCGATTTCCTCTTTGCGCAGGTCCCGGACGATGCCCTCGGCTTGGCGCTTGGCGTCGGCTACCGCCAGTTTATCGTAGCCAGCGGGGTAAGGCGTGCCCAGCTGTTGCAGCACCTGAATTTTCTTGGGCAGTGTGGAGTAGTCTATGGTGTTTTCAAACAGCCATGGGTAGGGCGGCATGATGGAGCCCGGCGACATGCTGGTGGGGTCTAACATGTGGTTGTAGTGCCAGGAGTGCGGATATTTGGCGCCCACGCGGTGCAAATCGGGGCCGGTGCGCTTGCTGCCCCACAGGAAGGGACGGTCGTACACAAACTCGCCGGCTTTGCTGTACTCGCCGTAGCGCTCAGTTTCGGAGCGGAACGGGCGCACCATTTGGGTGTGGCAGTTAGAGCAGCCTTCCTTGATGTACAGGTCGCGGCCCTGCAGCTCCAGCGAGGTGTAAGGCTTCACGGAAGCAATGGTAGGCACGTTCGACTTCACCAAGAACGTCGGAATCATCTCCACCGCACCACCAATCAGGATGGCGATGGTAGCACCCACAGCTAGTTGCATGGGGCGGCGCTCAATCCAGCGGTGCCAGTGGCCGGCATCGGCGTGTGGGTCTTCGGTGGCGGGCAGCAAGGCCGGAGCCTGGGCTTGTTCCTGGGCCAGCAGGGAGCCGGCTTTGGCCGTCTTGATTAGGTTGAACATCATCAAGAAAACGCCGCTCAGGTAAAGCACGCCGCCAATGCCGCGCAGATAATACATCGGCACAATCTGCAGCACCGTTTCCAGGAAGTTGGGGTATTGCAGCATGCCCTCGGCATTAAACTGCTTCCACATCAGGCCCTGGGTGAAGCCGGCCCAGTACATGGGCAAGGCATAGAACAGGATACCGATGGTGCCCAGCCAGAAGTGGGTAGTAGCCAGTTTCTTGGAGTACAGCTCGGTACGGTAGAGGCGGGGCCACAGCCAGTAGAGCATAGCGAAGGTCAGGAAACCGTTCCAGCCCAGGGCACCTACGTGCACGTGCGCTACAATCCAGTCGGTGAAGTGGGCAATGGCATTCACGTTTTTCAGTGAAAGCATGGGGCCTTCAAACGTAGCCATGCCGTAGGCCGTAATGGCCACCACCATGAACTTGAGCACGGGCTCTTCGCGCACTTTATCCCAGGCACCGCGCAAAGTCAGCAGGCCGTTGATCATGCCACCCCAGCTGGGTGCAATCAGCATGATGGAGAAAGCTACGCCGAGGCTCTGGGCCCAGTCGGGCAGAGAGGTATAGAGCAAGTGGTGCGGCCCGGCCCAGATATAAATAAAGATCAGGGACCAGAAGTGAATGATGCTCAGGCGGTACGAGTACACCGGCCGGCCGGCAGCCTTAGGCAGGAAGTAGTACATCAGGCCCAGGTAGGGCGTGGTCAGGAAGAAAGCCACCGCGTTGTGGCCGTACCACCACTGCACCAGCGCATCTTGCACGCCAGCGTAGGCAGAGTAGCTCTTCATGAAGCTTACCGGCACCTCCATCGAGTTGACGATGTGCAGCACCGCCACCGTCAGGAACGTGGCAATGTAGAACCAGATGCCTACGTATAGATGCCGTTCGCGGCGCTTAGCAATGGTGCCAAACATGTTCCAGCCGAACACCACCCACACCAGTGTAATGGCAATGTCAATAGGCCACTCCAGCTCGGCGTATTCTTTGCTGGTGGTGAAGCCCATCGGCAAGGAAATCAGGGCGCTGAGGATGATGAGCTGCCAGCCCCAGAAGTGGATCTTGCTGAGGGCCTTCGAGTACATCGGGGTTTTGCACAGGCGCTGCAGCGAGTAGTACACCCCCATAAAAATGCCGTTGCCAACGAAGGCGAAAATAACGGCGTTGGTGTGCAGCGGCCGGATGCGCCCGAATGTGGTAAACGACGTATGCAGGTTGGCATCGGGCAGGGCCAGCTGGAAGGCAGCCAAAATTCCGACGATCATGCCGGCAATGCCCCAGAACACGGTAGCAATACCGAAGTCGCGGACAATCCGGTTGTCGTAGAAGAAGGTATCCACGGCCCGCGCTGGTGGTGTTTCGGGCCGGGCCACCAACGGTTTCGGATCAACTATCATAGCGAGAAGAAGTGAGTGATTAACTTCTCCAAAGGTCCCCGCTGCAGGCTTTCTAAAAGATGACGAAAGTCAGGGGCAGGGGTGATAGTTGTCAGGCAGAGTGGCCTAGCATGGTACTAAACGGGGTTGCGGATGTGGCAAGCAGATTTTCAGGAATGGTAAGAACAGGAGTTCCCCTCCTTAGATAAGGGGGGAGTTGACCAACTATAGTTTAAAAGAACGTCATGCTGAGCTTGCCGAAGCATCCCTATCGCTTTGTCTAGGCCAGTTAATTAGCCAGCGGTAGAGATGCTTCGGCAAACTCAGCATGACGGACTAATAGGGCTGTTCTAGCGTAGGCGTTCTAGGCCACTTCAACTACCTCCAACCCCTCCTTATCTATGGAGGGGAGCTACGTTTATTACTCCGCTACTTAGGCGGAACTGGTCCGGCCGCATCTTCTTCAAAGAGCACCCGAACCGAGGGCGTGTAAGTATCGTCGTATTGCCCGGAGCGGACGGCCCACAGGAAAGCACCTAGAAACGCCAGGGCTACTGTGAGGCTGATGCCGATGAGCAGGAAAATTATAGTCATAAGACGGAGCGAAAACAACGTGAGAAAGAAGCGGAGTGGCCTAGCCACCGGAAAACTTTGCGGCTAGGCCACTCCACAAATGGTGCTACAGCTTCCAGCGCCGTGCGGCCAGCTTCACCAGCAGCGTGGCGAACAGAATCACGCTCAGGGAGCTGATTGGCATCAGGATGGCCGACACAATGGGGGTGAAGTGGCCTTGCACGGCCAGCGTGAGTCCGATGCCATTGTAGAGAAACGACAGCACGAAAGTAGCCAGCACGATGCGCATGCAGCTGCGTGAGAACTGCAGAAACGTGCCCAGCTGCCCGAAGCTGCGCGCATCCAGAATAGCGTCGCAGGCGGGGGAGAAGTGGGTGATTTTATCGGTGAGGGCAATACCTACATCAGCTTGGCGGAGGGCGCCGGCATCGTTCAGGCCGTCGCCGAGCATGACCACGTGGCGACCCTGCTGCTGCAGCGCGGCTACATACTCCAGCTTGCTTTGCGGCGATTGAAAGAACCGAAGCTCCGCCTGTGGGCCGAACATCTGGCGCAGCCGTTCTTCCTCCGCGTCATTATCGCCGGATAGCACCACCAGCTTGTACCGGGGGCTTAGCTCACTCAGGACCGTGGCCAGCTCCGAGCGGTAAGCATTCCGGAAGATAAAGTAGCCATTGGGTTGGCCATCCAGCGCTACATACACACGGGAGGCGCCTGGGTTAGTCGCTGCCGCAGAAGCCAGCGCATCCGTAACGCCCACAAACTTCGCGGAGCCGAGCTGTACTCGATGGCCATTCATCACGCCTTGCACCCCTTGGCCGGGCACCTCTTTAAATTCTGTTACGAAACGCGCAGGGTGGCCTAGCGTCTGGGTCAGGCGCTGGCTGAGCGGGTGCGTGGAGTGACCCGCCACAGCTGCCACTAGCGCTTGCTCCTGCGCCGTGAGAGCTTCTCCCATGTACTCAACGTGTGAGCGGGAAACCTCCGTGAGGGTGCCGGTTTTATCGAATACAATGGTATCGGTGCGGGCCAGGGTTTCGGCTACGGCGGAGTTCTTGAGGTAGAAATTCCGGCGGCCGAATACGCGCAGGGCGGCTCCCAGGGCAAACGGCGTGGCCAGCGAAAGAGCGCACGGACACGCAATAACCAACACCGAGGTGAAGGCGCGCAGGGCCATCTGTGGGTCGCGGGGGTACCAGTAGAGGACCGCGCCAGCCGCCAGCACCAGCGTGAGGCCCACAAAGTAGCGGCCTACGGTGTTGGCGTAGGTTTCTAGCGTCTGCTTTTCGGCTTTCTGGAAAATGGGGTTGTTCCAGAGTTGCGTCAGGTAGCCCTGCGACACTTCGCGCACCACTTCCAGCTCCACGCTTTCGCCCACCTGCCGGCCGCCGGCATACACCAGCTCGCCAGCCGCTTTGCTCACCGGCTCACTCTCACCCGATACAAAGCTGTAGTCAATCTGCCCGCGGCCCTGCATGAGCACGGCATCGGCAGGTACTACTTCCTGATGGCGCACCCGGATGCGGTGGCCTACGCGCAACTCTTTCACGGAAATGGTCCGTTCGCCTTCCGCAGCCAGCAGCGTCACGGCCACCGGGAAGTAGGAAGTGAAGTCGCGGTCGAAGCGCAGGGTGTCGTAGGTGCGTTGCTGGGCCCATTTCCCGATCAGCATAAAGAACACGAGGCCCGTAAACGAATCGAGGTAGCCGGGGCCGCGCTGCGTAACCACATCGTACACGCTGGTCAGGAACAGCGCCGATAGGCCTAGGCTAATGGGAAAATCGAGGTTAATATAGCGGTGCCGCAGCCCTTGCCACGCCGACTCGTAGAAGCCGCGCGCACTATACAGCAGCACCGGCAGAGCCAGCAGTAAGCTTAGGTAGCCGAAAAACTGCCCCAAGCTGGAGGCCAGGCCTTCGGTAAAATCAAAGTAATCGGGGAAGGCCAGCAACATCACGTTGCCGAAGCAGAAAGCCGCTAGGCCCAGCCGGTAATAAATAGTGCGGTCGGGGCCCGCCTGCGCCGGACCGAGTTCGGCAAGCGTAATCTGCGGCTCATAACCTAGAGCTGCCAGCAGCTTGACTACCTCCTTTAACGTTGTCTGGCCGGGGTGGAAACTGATGACAATTTCCTTCCGCATAAAATTCACCTGCGACTCCTGCACGCCTGGGTTCAGCTGGTACAAGCGTTCCAGCAGCCAGATGCAGGAGGCGCAATGCATCTGCGGGATGGTGAGCGTGAGGCGGGCGCGGGTATCGCTGCGGAACGAAAGCAGCTGAGTTTGCACGGCTTCCGAATCCATATAGTCGAAGCGGCCGGGCAGCTCTACGGCGGGAATCTTCTGACCGGGCCGCGGCTCGCTCACGTTATAATAGGAGCAGAGGTTGTTCTCGCTCAGCAGCTCATACACAGTGCGGCAACCGGCGCAGCAGAAACTCTGGCCGTGGGAAAGCACTAAGTCGTTATCACAATCGTCGCCGCAGTGGGCGCAAACGGTGCGGGTAAGCGGTTCGGGAGCAAGCAGAGGTGGCACGCGCAGGCAGGTACTGATGAACAGCCCAAAGGTCCGGCACGGCCGTGCTGGGAAAGATGACGAAGGTCAGGTGTCCGGTTGAGAATAGTCAGCACAGCACGCCTGTCCGAACTGGTACCTTTGGGCCGTTGTTCAGAGAGTGGCCTAGGCCACCTGTCGCCTGTAATTTTTGCTGCCGATGCGTATCACCCGCTCCGTTTGGTTTTTGTTTCTGGTCCTGATCCTGTTTTTGTGGGCCGGTATGGTGTCGGGCATTTCCTTCCTGGAAGCGCCGCTGAAATTCACGGCTCCACAAATTACGGTGGCGCTGGGCCTGGGCATCGGCCGCATTGTGTTTCACGCCCTCAACAAAGTGGAACTAGCGTTCCTGTTGGTAGCCCTTGTATCGGCACGTGCCTTGCGGGTGCCGACAAGTATCTGGGTTGGCTTGGGTATCCTCAGTTTTGTGCTGGCGCTCCAGACGCTGTGGCTGCTGCCGGCACTGGATGTGCGCGCCGTGCGCATGCTGGCCGGGAAGCCCGTCATGCCTTCTCATCTGCACACTTTCTACATTGGCCTGGAAATAGTGAAGCTCCTGACGTTACTCCTCACGGGCGGCCGCGCGTTCCTCTCGGCGGTAGCCGTGACTGCTACTGAGCCCAAGGAGACTCACCAGGTGGCCTAGCATTTCTTATTTGCTCTCCTCATGCCTGATTCCCAAATCCTCCCCGATATCCAGACCGAAGCCGACATCAAGCGGCTGATTGACACGTTTTACGATAAAGTCAACGCCGACGAGCTGCTTGGGCCTATTTTCAACACCGTAGCCCAGGTGCACTGGCCAGCCCACCTGCCTACCATGTACGATTTCTGGAGCAGCCTGCTGCTGGGCACTTCCCGCTACCGGGGCCGCCCTTTCCCGAAGCACATGGCCCTACCCGTCGATATCACCCATTTTGAGCGGTGGCTGGCCTTATTTACCGGCACCGTCCGCGAAAATTTTGAGGGCCCCAAAGCCGACGAAGCCTGTGTGAAAGCCGGCAACATTGCCCGCATGTTCGAATACCGCATCCGGCAGGCCCGCAACCCATTGGCCATTCTGTAGGCCTGTTTGAATTCATTTCGTTCTTAACTCACTAAAAAGCACGTCATCCTGAGAGCAGCGAAGGATCTTTTCACGCTTGAACGACTAGCCTAGCGCTTCGTGCTAACGTGAGAAGATTCTTCGCTGCTCTCAGGATGACGTGCTTCTAGCTTAGAAAAATGCGGCAATGGTTGCGAGGAATCCAGCCTTTCGATTTTAATTATCCCTTAATCTAAGTCCGTTGCGAAACGTATGTGCTTCACCTGGTGCATAACGCAGCCAACAAGACAACACAACGGTTTACATCCCGTATCTTGCCCGACCTGGAAGACGTTTTCGTTTTCCGGGAATTATGTTGTGTTTTGCAGCATACCTGCCTGGATTTACTTTTGCCCTCCTGATTATCCCGCGATGAACGTCTTCATCAACGATATCCCGCTGATCATCAAAAAGAACAGCGAGAAAATATACAAGCACAAGTACGACCTGATTCTGGGCCCCGAAGATGAGTTCATCTCCAAAGACCTGGTAGGCGACGTGCTGGTGCGCGACGTCACGGACGTATTCATCGACCGGCTTTTGCGGCTGATGGAGGTGAAAAAGCTTAAAAAGCTGAAGTCATTGACGTTGCTGGCCCGCAAGAAAAAGCGCCTCATTCTGCACCTCAAAGACCAGTTCCGCATCGTGAAGGCCGCTGGCGGCCTGGTGGTGAAGGATGGCCTGGTGCTGATGATTTACCGCCTCGGAAAGTGGGATTTGCCCAAGGGCAAGCTCAAGAAAGAGGAAGACCCCGGCATTGGGGCCTTGCGCGAAGTGGAAGAGGAGTGCAACATCAAGATTGAGCTGGCGGAAAAACTGCCCAGCACTTGGCACTCTTACGCCTACAACGGCAACAAAATCCTCAAGAAAACCAACTGGTACATCATGCGCTGCCTCGACGACTCGCTGATGAAGCCCCAGGCCGAGGAGTACATTGAGGAAGTGCGCTGGATGACGCCCCAGGAGGCCCTAGCCGTGCTAAACGAGTCGTACGCCAGCATTGAGCTGGTAGTGCGCCACTACCTCAGCGATGTAGCCGGCGAAACTCCCGCCAGCAAGGAATCTGCCTAACCGTGTTCTGATTTTCACCCGCTGCCTATGGTCCTGAACCGCTACATAACGGTGTTTCTGGTGCTGGCAGGGCTTGCCGGCTGCACGGGCGCCCAATCGTCTGCATCAGAAGTCATAAACCCTACGTCGAAGGAGTCTACTTCGGTAGTGGCTGTGGCAGTAGATGTGCCGCAGCTTGTAGGCCACTCCATTGATGAGGTGCGTAAGGTATTGGGCCCGGCCCGCGAAAAATCTTCCGCGACGATAGGCCTAGAGCCTACTCCTGCCCAGATGAAGGCCACCAAGGGCGAAGATTGGATCAATACGTTTGAGCAAGGCGGCCAGACGCTGGTAGTGACGTTTAACGCCCGCACCCGCACCGTACGCGACATTGTGCTCATCGGCTCCGACGAAGACTACCTGCTCCGCGCCGGCAACCTCAACCTGACGGCCTCCAACTACATTGTGCTACCCGTGCCCAACCCCAAAGACACCCGCGAGGTGGTGGGCCTGCGAGTAATATCGCGCAAGTAAGTTCCAAACGCAGATCGGCCCGTCGCAGTGGCCTAGCACCGTGCTAGGCCACTGCGGCGGGCCGAATTGTGTTGGGGCTGAACGCGGCTACTGCTCCTTGGGTACAGCGGGCAGCTGAAAAGGCACGAAGTCATCGACGTTGCCGCCGAAGCGGTGAATTTCGCGGATGATGGTGCTGCTGATGGCCGCCAGGGCAGGAGCCGTAATCAGAAACACGGTTTCCAGCTCCGGATTTACGTGGTGGTTGGCTTGCGCGATGGTGTTTTCATACTCGAAATCGGTGGTGTTGCGCAGACCGCGGAGCAGGAATCGGGCGCCCGTTTCGCGGGCGAAGTCGGCGGTAAGCCCTTTGTACGACTGCACCGAAACGCGCGGCTCATCCTGGAAAACCTCTTCAATCATCGTCACCATTTGCTCTACGGGCAGGTAGCGTTGCTTGCTGCTGTTGTTGCCGATGGCAATAATCACCTGATCGAACAGCGAAACGCCGCGCCGCACCACATCCAGATGCCCGTTGGTGAAAGGGTCAAAAGAGCCGGGGAAAAGAGCAACGCGCATGAAAGGAAAGGGTGAAGTGGTGAATTTGTGAAGTGGTGAAATGCTAGGTTGACGTTCTGGCTTCATGCATTGCGCTAACTGCGCACTGTAGGGCAGGAGAACATAAAACTCACCAGTTCACCTTTATTCGCAGAGGTGCAGGGCAAACAGCTCGAAGAAACGGTATTCGAACACGTCATTCAGGCGGTAGCTGTAGCTGAGGTCGAAGGGACGGTTGCCGAAGCGGATGTTGCGGATGTACTTGCGCAGAATCGTGAACAGCTCGGAGTCGTGCATCAGGTCGCCCCACACCATCACGGAGTCCTGATCTGGGTTGAGCTGCAACTCCTGCATCACCAGAATGGTGTAATAAATCAGGTCTTCGGGCGTGCTGAAGGGAAAGACGTTGCAGAACTCCGGGCGCTTGTCGCGCACGGCCAGGATCGTAACTTCCTGGTGGCCAATGCTGAGGTAGATGCGGCGCGGCGCCGACTGCTCGCTTTGGTGGATGACGCCTTCGAGCAGCGCACTAGTTTGGTGCAGCAGCTTGCCCTCCGGGTAAACATTCTGAAACCAATCGGCCAACACTTTCTCAGCCGCAAATAAGCTCACCACCTCCAGGCTGGCGTGGGAGTAATGGTGCACCGTTTCGTGCTGCGGATCTACGCGGTGGTGCAGCTGCAGATAGGCCTGCTCATCGCCGGCCCGAAACAAAGGCGCCGGTAGCAGCGTGAAATGGCGGTTTTGCACGGCCAGCCGCACCCGGTTCCAGCCCGACTGGCCTACCAGATCATGCTGCGTAACCAGCGCCTGCAGCTGGCCGGCCAGGGAGGTGGCGGGCGTCGCCTGATAATCTTCCAGCACCACAAACTTGTTGCGCCTGACGTCGGCTACCCCAATGCGTAGGCCAGTAGCACCGGCCGTGATATACAAATTATACGCCCCCAGATTGGATGGGTCCAGCGTTTCGTCGCGCAGGCGGTACTGAGCTACCGGAACAGGAACATGGCTGGGCATAGGCGCGGCAGGAGAAACGAGAGATTCAGCAGACACGAGCAAAATAGAGAAGTGGGGCTAAAGGTACGGAGTGCGCGCACGTTGGCCTACTGCCCGCAGGAGTTAGACCAAATCAGCCCTGAAACCGAATCTGCGGAATAAATACATCGTCGGTGCTGATAACGTCGCGCAGCACCGGGTGCAGTTGGGTGGGTAGTAACTGGCCTAGCTGGCGCGGCGTCACGAACTCCAGCTGCGTAAGTAATTGGGCATTAGTACTGTGCTCGGGGTCGGTGCCAAGCTGGGGCTCGGCATGCTCATCAAGCGGCGTCACCTCAAAAAATAGCTCCAGCGCCTGAAGCGTGTCGCTCTTAAACTCGTGCAGATGCAAAAACCGGCCTACGGTCACGGCTAGGCCAGTCTCCTCCTGAAACTCGCGTTGCAGACACTCGCGCAGGGTTTCGCCAAACTGCCAGCCCCCGCCGGGCGGCGACCAGAAAGCGGCCTCATTGGGCAGCATGCCGCGGTGGGCCGCTAGCAGCAAGGCACCGTTGCGCACCAGAATGCCACAGATGCGCACGCGCACCTGGCCTATGTAAGGCAACAATAAATCGGGTTCAGGAACGGAAGAGGGGGAATCGGGCATGGGAATGGGCAGTTGCAGGTAGAGAAGAACAGTAGAACGGCAAGTTGGGTCGCAAATTTCACCTTTCCCTTCAAATAACGTGCGGCCAGGTACGAACCAGCAAGCAGGTCGCGGCCTTATCTTTGAGCCTTCATGATTGACTCTTCTCTCCCTGCCACCGAATCGCTGGAAGCCCGCATTCGTCGTCGCCTCACGCGCCAGCATTTCATGCACCTGATCGGCGCCGATCTAACGCTTATTGAACCCGGCCGGGTAGAAGCCGAGCTACTGCTGGAGCAGCAGCATGAGCAGCACAGCGGCTACGCCCACGGCGGGCTGGTGGCTACAATGGCCGACCTAGCAGCCGGCTTTGCGGCCGTGACGCTGGTGCCCGAAGGAGAAGGCGTAGTTACGGTGGAGTTGAAAACCAGTTACCTGCATCCGGGCGTAGGTAGTAAGCTCCGGGCTATTGGCTGGGTACTGAAAGCAGGCCATCGGTTGCACTTTTGCGAGGCGGAGGTATGGTGCGATGAGCGGCTGATAGCTAAGGCTTCCGCTACGATGGCGGTGGTGAAGGCTAACCCCAAAGCGCCTGCTGCAACCGACGCGCCTGCCTAGGCCAGTCAGCCCGCAGAAATCATATTCCCCTATCTTGTTGCCATGTTGGCCTCTTAACTGCTCGGGGCTGGCTGATAAGACTTCGCATGAAATGGATATTTGCGGCCCTTCTTGTATTGCTGGGTAGCCCCGTGGGGGCACAGCACCGCTACTGGGCCGCTTCCTACGACTCGCTCAGACAGGCGCTCCAACGCCCACAGCCCGATACGTCGAAGCTGCGGACGCTTGTGCACTTATTGGACATAACCGAGCTTACGGAAATCCGCCGCCGCGAGCAGGCGCTGCCGCTTTTGGATGAACTATTGCAACTGAATCAGCAGGCGCACTTCCTGCAGGATGCCCCGTATCAGGAGCTGCGAAAGGGAGTGAACCTGTGGCTGGAGGGCAAGAACTACACGGCCGCCATGGACGCCATGCACCGGGCCGTATACCTGTTTGACAAGGCCGGGCACCCAGTGCCGCGTCTACTCATTGATCTGGCCCCGTTGTACAACCAGATGAAAGCCTCGGAGGCGCGTTTTACCTACTTCCAGCAGAAGCTCACCTACTACCGCGTCCATAAGGTTCAGGAGAATATGGCGGCGTGCTACCTGGTGCTGGGCGGCTCCTACCGCCACCGCGGCGACTACAACCGCGCCATCAGCAACTATCTGCAGGCCGCCGATTTATTTGCCGGTTTCGACCATATGCTGCAGGCTAGCGAGTTGGTAGTGGCGGGCTCGGCCTACGCCGATTGGGGCAACAACCAGAAAGCGCTGCACTACATGAAGCAGGCAGTAGATCTGGAAAGTCGCTATGGTATTGCGGGTCTGCCTCGCTTCTATACCTTGCTGGCAGTAAGTCGTTTGCAGCTGATTCAGGGAAACCCTTCGGAGGCGCTGCGCTACGCCGAAAAGTCGCTGGAATTTGCCGCGCAGCAACCTGATAAAAGAGCTGAATACACGGCCTATGCCCTGGTGCAGAAAAGCGCCGTGTTGCTTCAGATGCAACAGCTCCAGCAGGTGCGGCCTCTGCTACAACGCGCGCAACACCTCGCCGACTCTCTGGCCCTGCCGATTACGGGCCGTCCCGGTGAGTTTGCGTTAGAGGCTACCTGGGCGCAGTACTATACCATGCGGCGCGAGTATGCGCAGGCCGAAGCCAGCTGGCGACAGGCCTACCAGAAAGCCAGCGCGGCGAATTACAATATGCTGCTCCCCAAATATCTGCAGAACCTGGTGCGCTTCTATGATGACCACGGCCAGGCCAAGCAGGCTCAGTATTTTGCTCGCATTTACCTCAATCTAGCTGACACGCTGAGCACGGCCCAAGGCGCCCACCACGTGGCCCAGTACGAAGGTGAGCGGCTGGAGCAGGCCCGCAATGCGCAAATAGCGGAACTTCGCCAGGCCCAGCTGTTGCAAGCGGAGCGTATCAAGCAGCGCAACCGGCTGCTGGGCGTGGCCAGTGTGGCCATCGTGCTGATTTCTGCTCTGGGCGTACTGGCCTACCAACAACTGCAGGTAAAGCGCCGGACGCTGGCGCAGCTCCGCCAAACCCAGAATCAGCTGGTGCAGTCGGAGAAGTGGGCCTTTGTGGGTGAGGTGTCCGCGGGTATTGCGCACGAGCTTCAAAATCCGCTCAACTTCATGAAGAAATTTGCGGAGGTGAGTACACGCATGGTCGATGGCATGCACCACCAGGGCGCCAGTCAGGACTCAGAGCTGGAACAGGAGATACTGGAGGGGTTGCGGCAGAATTTGCAGGAAATCAGCCAGCACGGCATGCGCGCTTCTTCCATCATCCGGGGTATGCTGGACCATTCCCGGGCGGGCACGGGCCCGCGCGAGGCCTCCGACCTGAATGCTCTGGCAACTGAAAATTTACACCTGGCCTACGAGAGCCAGCAGGCACAGCACCCGGCGTTTCAGGTAAAGCTTGTGGCTGAATTATCTCCCGATTTGCCCTTGGTGCCCGTAGTTCCGCAGGACATTGGCCGCATGCTCCTGAACCTGTTCACGAATGCTTTCTACGCCGTGCAGCAGTGCCACGAAACGGGAGCAAGAGTGGCCTACGAGCCCACCGTGCACATCAAAACCCACAAGTTGACGGGCTGCATAGAAATTCGGGTGCGCGACAATGGTTGCGGCATGGCGCCCGAAGTGCAGGCCAAAGTATTCCAGCCCTTTTTCACAACTAAGCCTCTGGGTGAGGGTACTGGCCTAGGCCTCTCTCTCAGCCACGACATCGTAAAAAGCCACGGCGGCACCTTGAAAGTAGAGTCGCGGGAAGGGGAGTACACGGAGTTTGTGGTGCGCCTGCCAGCATAGGCGTTCGAAACACACCTGCCCGTAATCCAGCAAACCTTCTCGCCTAAAATACGGCGGCAACAGGGAGCGGAAAGGAGCGTAGCTTTGTTCTGTTCGAATACTCCGCTATGCTCTCCGTCAGAACTCCCTCCGTCCGCGACTACTTCCCCTACGAACCCACTCAGGATCAGGCGCTACTGTTTCAGCAGCTTGATATATTTCTAAAAGACCAGCTGCCAGGCCGCAAGGCTTTCGTGCTGCGTGGCTACGCCGGAACGGGCAAAACCACAGTGGTAAGTGCCTTGGTGCAGTGGCTGCATCAGATGGGGCGCAAGTACACCCTGATGGCGCCCACGGGCCGTGCTGCCAAGGTGATGAGCACGTATTCGGGAGTGGCGGCCAGTACCATCCACAAGAAAATCTATCGCCAGACCAGCGGCACGCCCAGCCAGGGTCTCACGTTCCAGCGCCAGCCTAACCGCGCTCAGGATACGCTCTTTATCGTGGATGAGGCTTCCATGATTTCCGATGAGAAAGCCTTTGGTCAGAACGGTCTCCTCGATGACGTCATCAACTACGTGTTTGAGAAGCCCACAAACCGGCTGCTGCTCATCGGCGATACGGCCCAGCTGCCGCCTGTAGGTCAGTTGCTGTCTCCGGCCCTCGACCCGGAGCTGCTGCAGCACCGTTTCCGGGCCGATGTACTGTCGGTGGAGTTGCGCCAAGTGATGCGCCAGGCCGAGCAGTCGGGGATTCTGATGAACGCTACGGTGCTGCGCGAAGAGCTGCGGGAGGAACAGCCACACATCCAGTTCTTCACCAAAGGCTACCCCGATATCTTCTCCATGCAGGGCGATAAGCTGGAAGATGGCCTACGCTGGGCCTACAAGAACTTCGGACACGAGAACAGCACCATCATCTGCCGCTCTAACAAGAACGCCAACCAGTACAACCAGTACATCCGGCGCATTCTGTTTGAGGCCGAGGACGAGATTGAATCTGGGGATTACCTCATGGTAGTGCGCAACAACTACTACTGGCTCCCGAAGGACTCCGAAATCGGCTTCCTGGCCAACGGCGACTTTGTGCAGGTAGTCAAAATCATCCGGCGCACCGAGGAGTTTGGCTTCCGCTTCGCCGATGCCCGCGTGCGACTCGTGGATTACCCGGATGAGCCCGACATTGAAGTAAAGCTGCTGCTGGATACGCTCCACACCGACAGCCCGGCCCTTTCCAGCGACCAGAACAAAGCGCTCTACGACGCCGTGAACGAGGATTATGCCCACCTCGAAACCAAGAAAGACCGCACTGCCGCGCTGCGCAAAGACCCGTTTCTGAACGCGCTACAAGTAAAGTTTGCCTATGCCCTTACGTGCCACAAAGCCCAGGGCGGCCAGTGGCAGGCGGTGTTCGTAGATCATGGCTTCCTGAAGGAAGATATGGTGAATAGCGAGTTTGCCCGTTGGCTCTACACAGCTGTTACGCGGTCCTCCGAAAAGCTGTTTCTGCTCAACTTCAATCCTAAGCTCATCGGCGACGCGCCTACGGAGTAAACCTGCCCGGTTTTTGCGCGTAGGGCAGGGCTACACGGAACGCAACCTGTGCCACACGTGGTTAGGGCTTCATAAGAACTTCACGGCTTCGGTAGAAAACTGGCATTCAACTTGCCTCGGCTGCCGAAAAACGTATTTTTGTTTACTTCAACGCTTTCAACTCCCTCCATCATGAAAAAGATACTCTTGCTGGCCTTGTCGCTCTCGACCATGGGCTTCGCCGCGCAGGCGCAGGCCGTGAAACCCGCCAACGCCCAGACCAAAGTAGCTGGTCCGCAAATCCAGTTTGAGGAAATGAAGTTTGACTTCGGCTCGATCAAGCAGGGTGATATCGTTGACCACACCTTCAAATTCAAGAATGTAGGCACCCAGCCCCTGGTAATTTCCAACATCGGCGTGAGCTGCGGCTGCACCACCCCCGACTGGACGAAAGAGCCCGTGATGCCCGGCAAGACCGGCACCGTAACGGCCAAGTTCAACAGCGCCGGCAAAATGGGCATGCAGAACAAAGTCCTAACCATTGAGTCGAACTCAGCTGCCGGCAACGCGATGGTATCGTTGGTAGGTGAGGTGAAAGATGCTACTTCGGCAGATGCTTCAATGGCTACGCCAGCTGCCGTTTCGCCTTCTGAGATGGACGCCAAAGATGCCAAGCAAAAGACCAAAGTGAGCGACAGCAAAATTAAGATGAAGAAGAAAGCTTCCTAAGCTAACCTTCTCCTAAAGAGCTCCACAAAAAGGGTGGCCTACCAGCTTGGTAGGCCACCCTTTTTTATTTGCTTACTCCCGTTAAGCGCTCTATCCGCGTTTTGTATTGCGGAAGCTGCACTTTGTGTAGCTCCCAATGGGAACGGAAGGTTGACCTTTGAGAACCAGGGTTTTGCAAGTCCGCGAAACACCCGCTTCCAATATTTTTACTATGGATCTTACTTCCTTCCGAACCCTAGGCCACTCCGGCCTCGTCGTCAGCCCGCTTGCGCTGGGCACCATGACCTTCGGCACACCGCGCTGGGGCTCTCCCGATGCGGTTTCCCAGCAAATCTTCAATGCCTATATAGACGCCGGCGGCAATTTCCTAGACACGGCCGATGTGTATTCTGGCGGGCGGAGCGAGGAGCTAGTGGGTACCTACATCACGGAGCGGCGCTTACGCGACCAACTGGTGCTGGCTACTAAGTTTGGCTTCAATGCCCAGCCCGGCAACCCGCACGCGGGCGGCAATGGCCGCAAAAACATCTACCGCGCCCTGGAAGGCTCCCTCCGCCGCCTCCAAACGGATTATGTAGACCTATACTGGCTGCACGTTTGGGATATGGTGACGCCGGTGGAAGAAGTTCTGCAAACCCTCGGCGACCTGGTGCGCGCGGGCAAAATCCGCTATTTCGGCTTCTCCGATATGCCCGCCTGGTACACCGCTAAGGCTGCTACGCTGGCCGCCGCGCATGCTGTACCCGGCCCCATTGCCATGCAACTGGCCTACTCTCTGGTTGAGCGGAATATTGAACACGAGCACGTGCCCGCTGCGCTAAATAGTGGCCTGGGCATCACGCTGTGGAGCCCCTTAGCGGCCGGTTTTCTGGCGGGCAAATACGAACGGGCCGAAGCGGGTGCTACCGGCGAAGGCCGGCTCAGTGGGCCCAACTCCTTCGGCGATGCCCTCTTCACGGAGCGTAACTGGCGCATACTGGAGGCCCTGCGCAACGTGGCAGCCCAGGCAGAGCGCCCATTGGCGCAGGTAGCCATGGCGTGGGTACTAGCTCAGCCCGGCGTAACCTCACCCATTATAGGCGCCAGCCAGGTAGAGCAGCTGCACGACAGCCTGGCCGCACTGGATGTGCAACTGAACTCAGAGCAGCTTACGATGCTAAATGAGGCCAGCGCACTTGCTCCAACTTTTCCCTACAGCATCTTCACGCCAGCTATAAACCGCGGCATTTTTGGGGGTAACACCGTGACGGGCTGGCGGTAAGATGCGGCTAGGCCACAGTGTCTGGCTACGTTTTGTATTGCAGAAGCCACGGTTTGTATAGCTCCCCGGCAGGGTGCCTGCCAGACCTTTGTAAGGTCAAGTAGACGGGCATACAACACTGAAAAACACTGCAATGAGCGCTATCAAAAAAGTAGCCCTGGGAAGCCAGGGATTAGAAGTACCAGTTGAGGGATTAGGTTGCATGGGTATGACGGCGGGCGTGAACGGCATGAGTGTGTATGGCGAGGCCGATGAAGCCGAGAGCCTCGCTACTCTGCACCGGGCGCTGGAGCTGGGCGTGAACCTGCTGGATACGGCCGACTTATACGGCCCCATGCTCAATGAGCGCCTGGTGGGACGTGCCATTGCCGGACGCCGTCAGGAAGTTATTCTGGCCACTAAGTTCGGCTTCGAGGTTGATGATAACGAGAACTGGACCGGCCAGCTGAACGGCCATCCGGCCTACGCCCGCAAGAGCCTCGAACGCTCCCTGCGCAACCTTGGTACTGAGTACATCGACCTGTATTACCTGCACCGCCACGACCCCACTGTGCCCATCGAGGATACCATTGGTGAGATGAGCCGGTTTGTGGCCGAGGGCAAAGTGCGCTACCTGGGCGTCTCGGAAACCCCAACTGAAGTGTTGCGCCGTGCCCACGCCGTGCACCCCATTACAGCCCTGCAAACCGAGTACTCGCTCTTTGACCGGGGCGTGGAGGAGAAAGGCAGCCTGCAGGCGGCGCGGGAGCTGGGCATTGGCTTCGTGGCCTACTCGCCGCTGGGCCGGGGCTTCCTCTCCGGCGACATCAAGTCTCCCGACGATTTTGAGGCCAATGATTCGCGCCGCTATTTCCCGCGCTACCAAGGCGAAAACTTCTACAAGAACCTGGAGCTGGTGGAAAAACTAACGGCGCTGGCCGAAAGCAAAGGCGTGACCACCGCGCAGCTGGCCCTGGCCTGGGTACTAGCCCAGGGCGTAGTGGCCATTCCCGGCACCAAGCGCCGCAAGTATCTGGAGCTGAACGTGGCCGCCGCTGGTATGGCGCTGACGCCGCAGGAGCTAGCTGAACTAGAAGCCATTATGCCGGTTGGTAGTTCGGCGGGCGATGCTTACCCAGAGCTGTTCAACTAAAAAGAGGCCTAGCGCTCCATTTTCCTGCTCCGCTGAGTGGGAAAATGGAGCCTGACTTTCGCCCACAATCTTGATACTAGAAGCTCATACTGATGAAACAGCCCGTCAAAGAATTTCGGTTGCTAGAGTCCGTTTCAGATTTCACGCAGCATTTTGGCTTTCCCAGCCCGGTGCATCCGTTGGTGGCGGTTATTGATCTGGAGCAAACCCGGCACGTGGTGCCTCAAACGGCGCCTGCTCTGCGTCAGCTCTACATCATCACGCTCAAGAAAAACCTGAAGGGAGTGATACAGTACGGTCGCGGCGCCTATGATTTTAATGCCGGTGTACTGGCATTTTATGCGCCCGGCCAACTGTGTGAGAGCAACGACTCGGTTGATATTTCGGAGTTGAGTGGCTGGATGCTGGTCTTCCATCCTGATCTGCTGCACAAATACCCACTCGGCAAGAAAATTACCAGCTACGGGTTCTTCTCTTATCAGGTGCACGAAGCACTGCACTTGGCGGCTCGTGAGGAAGGTATGCTGGATGGCTTGGTTAAAAATATCCGGCGGGAGTGTGAGCAGCCAATTGATGGCTTCAGTCAGGATGTGCTGGTGTCGCAACTGGATGTGCTGCTGAGCTACTCCAACCGCTTCTACCACCGGCAGTTCCTGACGCGCCGCCCCGCCGAGCACGATTTACTTACTCGCTTCGAGGAATACCTGACGGCGTATTTCGCGCAGCAAGAGGAGCACCCGCTGCCCACGGTGCAGCACTTTGCCGATGCGCTCCATGTGTCGCCGGCTTACTTGGGTGATATGCTTCGGGTGCTGACCGGGCAGAACACGCAGCAGCATATTCATCAGGCCCTGATCAATAAGGCCAAACAACTGCTGCTCGGTACCTCGCTTACCATCAATGAAACGGCGTTTCAGCTGGGCTTCGAGTATCCGCAGTATTTCACCCGCTTGTTTAAGAGCAAAACGGGCCTTACGCCAGCGGCCTTCCGCTTTTCGGCACAATAGGGGTGGCCTAGAGCTGGCGGGCGGCCAGAAACAGCGTAATCCAGCCGGCAATGAGCAGCACGCCCCCGATGGGCGTAACGGCGCCCAGCTTGTTAATGCCCGTAAGGCACAGCACGTACAGCGAGCCGCTGAAAATGAGCACACCGCCCAGCCACAGCCACGCCGTGGTGCCCAGGCCGCGCAGTTCGGGCCGCAGGTGGTACAGAATGCCGATGGCCAGCAAGGCCAGCGCATGGTAAAACTGGTAGCGAACAGCCGTTTCGAAAGTTTCGAAGCGGCCGGAGGCTTCCAGCATCTTGCGCAGGCCGTGCGCGCCAAATGCGCCAATGCCCACCCCGAGGGCGCCCAGCAGAGCCGCCAGTTGAAGAATAATGCGAGCCGTCATGAAGAGTAGCTTAGGTAATGTTGAAACATGGGGGAGTGGCCTAGGCCACTCCAATAGGCCTAGCGGGCACCAAAAATAGCGCTGCCCACCCGAATAAGGGTGCTTCCTTCCTGCAGGGCCAGCTTGTAGTCGGAGCTCATGCCCATGGATACTTCCCGAAAAGCTTCGTCGTCAGGGAAGTACAACGACTTTAGGTTGTCGAAGTAGCCGCGCAGCTCCCGAAACTCGCGGCGTAGCTGGTGCTCATCGGGGGTGTTGGTGGCAATGCCCATCACGCCGGCCACGCGCACGTGCTGCATGGCCCGGAACTCCGCCGACTGCAGCAACGCTTCCGCCTCAGGCAGCGAAAGGCCGGTTTTGGTTTCTTCCTTGGCAATGTGAAACTGCAGGAGCACCTGAATTTGGCGCTCAAAGCGGGCGGCCTGTTTCTCCACTTCCTGCAGCAGCTTCAGGCTATCAATGCTCTGAATGGTGTGCACGAAGGGGGCAATGTACTTCACCTTGTTGGTCTGGAGGTGGCCGATGAGGTGCCACTCAATGTCGGCGGGAAGCTCGGGCTGCTTGGCGGCCATTTCCTGCACGCGGTTCTCGCCAAAGATGCGGCTGCCCGCGTTGTAGGCCTCTTGCAGCAGCTCTACTGGATGCGTTTTGGTCACGGCGACGAGCCGGGCAGAAGTGCCGGTGAGGTCTTGCTGCAGGCGGTGAATGTTATCGGCTATGGACATGAAGTTCGGTGTTAATCTTCCAGTGCGTTGGTCAGGAAGGTGTTTTTGAGGCCTAGCCAGAGCAGCCAGAATCCCAGAGACCAGAACAGATAAATGCGATAATAGTCTTTGGTGTTGCGGTAGCGCGTCTGCTTGATTTCGGATTTCTCGAATTTGTCTATCTGGCGGAATACCTGACGCAACGCCGCATTATCGGTGGCCCGGAAGAACTGGCCTTCGCCGGCCTGCGAAATCTGACGCATGGTGGTTTCGTCGAGGCGGGTTTGCACAAAGCGGGGGCGGCCGGTTTCGTCGGTGCCGTAGGGCACGAGGCCATCCTGGCCTAGGCCTATGGTATAGATTTTCAGGCCGTAGGCGTGAGCCAGTTGCGCCGCCGTGAGCGGGTCGAGGCTGCCGGCGGTGTTCTCACCATCGGAAATCAAAATGCACACTTTGGAGCGTGAGCGGGAATCGCGCAGGCGGTTCGTGGCCACGCCCAGCGCTGTCCCGATGGCGGTGCCGTCGTTGGGAATCATGCCTAGCCGGAGCCCCTCGAGGTCGTCGCGCAGCAGGTCGTAGTCGGTGGTGAGCGGGGCGAGGGAATAGGCATCACCGGCAAACACTACCAGGCCTATCCGGTCGCCCTGGCGGCCGTCAATAAACTCTTTGGCCACGCGTTTGGCAGCTTCCAGGCGGTTGGGGCGCAAATCCTGCAGCTCCATGGAGCCCGATACATCCAGCACCAGCAGCACATCAATGCCCTCACCGGTCTGCACCACGCGTTCATCCGTGCGCTGGGGGCGGGCCAGGGCCACGAGTGCAAAAGCCATACTCAGACCTAGTACCACATCGGGCAAAAAACGCAGCAGCGTGCTCCAGTCGCGCGGAATCTGGCCTTTCACGAAGGCCACCCCGAGCTTGGAGCGGCGCCGATGGGCCAGCAGCCACCGCACCACAAACAGCAGCGGAATGGCCGGTATCAGCAGCAACAGGCGTGGCTCGGCCCAGGTGTAGCTGGCCAGCGTGGCGTAGCGCACACTTTCCAGAACCGGGGCCAGGAGCTGCTGCCAGAGTTGTTGCATGAAAGAAATACGGGGAAAGTAAGTCGTAAAAGTAGCCCGAATCGGCTGGTAATTCTTATTCTGAGTGGCCTAAGAAGCAGGATTCGTGGCCTTGCCAGTCAGAATCTCCAAACGCTGCTACGCCGGTGCCATGGGCGCTACTACGCGCTGGTACTGCCGTTCGGCAAAGTCGCGGAGTAGCACAAAGGCCAGATCGGTTTCCGTGTCGTCTTCGGTAAACTGATTGCCATAAATAACCCGGTCGGCGAGGCCCAGCGCCAGGCGCACATCGGAGTCGTTCTGGTAGTGCGCCACAATCTCGCGGGTCGTCAAGCTATTGATGGCGTTGTTTTCGAGGTTGGAGAGGTAGTTTTTCCAGAGCGTAATGGCGCGCTCCATGTTGGTGAGCGAGCGGGAAAGCGTGAAGCGCTCTACGTGGCGGGCATATTGGGCCAGAAAGTAGACGTGGTTTTTCCGGAGGCGGTAGCGGCGGTAGCGCAGCCGCAGCTTGCGCCGAAACCCGAGCACAATGCCCCCAGCCAGCAGCAACAACGCCACCGTTCCGGCTATCCAATAGGGGTAGTTAAAAGCAGGCTCCACGGGCAGTGCGCGCAGGTTTTGACGCAATGCCGGCGTTTGGCCGGCCGGCGCCAGCGGCGCTGTGCGCACCAGCCGCAGCTGAGCGGGGGCCGAGGCAATGGTAAGCGTATCTCGGCCGCTAAGCAGCGTGATAGGCAAGCTCAGGCGCTGCACCGAGTTGAGGGCGAAGGTACGCAGGCGGTACACAGTGCGGTCGGTGCTGCGGCCCTGCCGAGTGCGCGTGGGGCTGTAGCGCTTGCTCACAAACTCAAAAGGCGCAAACTCGGCCGATGAATCAGGGAAGATGACCTCTAGGCCAGGAGCATGCTGATAGAGCAGCTCATATTCCACTAGCTCACCCACTTTGGCTGAGGGGCGCAGGAAACGGCCTTTTGGCAGCGTATCCGTAGGGGTTTGAGCCGTAGCCGTGAGGTTAGCCAGTAGCAACAGGGCTAGGCCAGTGGTCCACTGCGCCAGGAAAGAGCGGAGGAACTTACCCACGGCCGCCCCGTTGGTTGCGCTGCCGAAACAGCCGAACCAGCTGCGGAATAAAATCGGTGTCGGTAGCAATGGAAAGGTATTCGGTGCGGTGGCGGCGGCAAATCTGGCCGATTTGCTCGCGGTTTTGCTCGTAGGTGGCGCGGTACCGCTCCCGAAACGACTGGGCCGAAGTATTTACCCACACCGTCCGGCCCGATTCCTGGTCGTGGAGCGGAATGATGCCCAGCGGCGGAAACTCCCGTTCCCGCTTATCCAGCAGCTGCAACACCACCAGATCGTGTTTGCGGGCCAGCATGGTCAGCTCCCGCTCGTAATTGGTGTCAATGAAATCGGAAATCAGGAGCACAATAGTGCGGCGTTTCAACAGGCCTAGGGCTTGCTTTATGCCAGCTCCTACGGCCGTTTGGCGGCTTTCGGGCTCCAGCGAAAACAGCCGTTTGATGAGGGCATACGCGTGCCGGATGCCTTTGCCGGGGGGCAGATAGAGCTCTTTCTGATCAGAAAAAGCCAGAATACCGAGCTGGGCATCTTGGCGGGCGGCCGCTAGGGCCAGCACCCCGCAAATTTCGCGGCCCACATCCAGCTTGCGGCGGTTGGCGGCCCCTACTTTCTGCGAGCCGCTCACGTCCAGCAATAAAAGCACCTGCTGCTCGCGTTCTTCCTTGTAGGTTTTCACGAAGGTGCCGTGGCCCTTGCTGGATACGGCCCAATCGATGGCGCGCACCTCGTCGCCGTACTGGTAGAGGCGCACGTCGTCGAACTCCAGGCCAGTGCCTTTGAAAACCGAATGAAAGTTTCCCTGCAGTTGCGCGTCCACCGTTTTCAGAATACGGATTTCCATCTGGCGAAGTCGCCGGACGAGCTGCTGGAAGGGAGAAGGCGTGGCAGGATTCATTTGGGCTAAAACTACGCGTTCCTCCTAACTTTGCGGCTGTGAAAAATCGTTTTGTACTTCTACTGTTTCTCCTGAGTGGTATCGTCGGGGCCTGTCAAAAGCCCGAAGATGTAGTGCCGCCGCGCCAGCTGGTGCCCCAAAACAAGATGGTGAGCCTGCTCGCGGATATACACATTCTGGAGTCTCGTGTAGATGCTGCCGCCCTGCCCACCGACTCGGCCCGGGCCCTGTTTCGGCAGCAGCAGCAGCAGCTGTTTAAGCGCTACGATGTCACGGATTCCTCGTTTCGGCAGAGTTACCGCTATTACGCCGTGCATGGCAAAGACCTTGACGACATCTATAAAACGGTGGTAGACACGCTCAGCAAGCGCGAAATCCGGCTGGGCGGCCACCCAGAGTAGGCACTCTAGGCCACTCCTTTAGTGCAGTCGGCTGCCATTAGGCACCGGCACCGGAAACGAAGCCAGTACGATGTGCCCAACGGCGTCGGCCGCGCCCGTTACCAGCACTTCCGACATAAAATTAGCAATCTGGCGTGGCGGGAAATTGACCACGCACAGCACCTGCCGGCCTATTAGGTCGGTGGGCTGATAATGATGCGTGATTTGAGCGCTCGACTTTTTGTGGCCTAGCTCCGGGCCGAAATCAATGAGCAGCTGATACGCAGGCTTGCGAGCCGCCGGAAACTCCCTGGCTTCCAGAATAGTGCCCACGCGCAGATCCACGCGCTCAAAGTCAGACCAGGTTATCATGCAGTGCTGAAATTGTGAAATGGTGAGTTTAATGGTTCTACTGGCCTAAACGGCGCCAGTTGCGCAATCTGCGCGAAATGAACAGCAAACTCACTATTTCACCACCTCTCTATTTCACTTATTTGAGCGCAAAGGCCTCAAACTGCTGAAGCTTCTGCTTAGTCTGCTCTTCCCAAAACTGCTGGCGCGGAATGTTCAGGCCGTGGTTGGTATCCACGTCGTACTTGGCTTCTTCGCGCTGCCATTCCAGAAACGCGAGCTTCGTGATGTTGTTGAAGGCTGGCTGCAGGTGCAGGCAATCCAGCTTCACGAGGCTCAGCTTCTGGCGCAGCTTTCGGGTGTGCAGCTCCGTTATATCGAAGTGCAGCTGCTCGTGCCGGAGTAGGTTGGGGCTGGCCGTGGCGGGGTTACGCACCCACGACTCAGTAGGCACAAAAATGGCCCGCACCTGCGCCGAGAACTGGTAATCGATGCAGCCCACTTTGGCATCGATGGTGGAAGAGGTAAGGGCCGCCAGCCGGTCGGTATTGGGGCGGGCCTTGAAATCCTCCCACGTCAGGCGGCGGTCGGCGCGCCACTCGATGGTGGTAGGGGCTGCCGCAGGGGCTGGTTTGGCCGCTGTGGCTGCGGGCGTGGTAGGGCCCTGCAGCAGTCGGCCCAGGGAGCTCAGCAGGAGCAGCGGAATGGAAAAAGTCGACAGCATCAGCGACAGATACGATTCAGTAGTAAAGAAACCGGGCAATCAAAACCACCAGAGAGCCCAACAGTTTCAGGAGCATCAACGGCTAACCGAGGTGCTATAGTACGTTGCCAAGGCCGTGGTAATGTAGTGGCCTAACGCACGATGGCTACTACTTCGTTCAGGTGGGCTTTGGCCAGCATCTGGCTGCGATGGCGGAAGCGCAGCAGCAACAGGCCCGCCACCAACGTAAGCCCCGTAAGCAGGCCCAGCCAAACGCCCGTAGCGCCCATGCCCAGCGGGAATCCCAGCACATAGCCCAGGGGCAGCGCCGCCGCCCAGTAGGCCAGCAGGGCCACCACAGAGGGTATTTTTACATCTTCCAGGCCGCGCAACGCCCCCAGTCCCACCACCTGTAGGCCATCGGAAACCTGGAAAGCAGCCGCAATAAGGAGCAGGGAAGCCGCCTGGGCAATTACGGCGGGGTCGTGGTTGTAATACTGCGGAATGTAGTGGCGGCCTACAATCAGCAGCAGACCCATTAGGCTCATGAATGCAAACGTGATGACGTAAGACGCAAAGCCGGCCTGCCGGGCTTCTTCGGGATGGCCGGAACCGCGCAGCTTGCCTACCCGAATGGTGGCCGCCGCCGCAATTCCGCTGGCGGCCATGTACGTGACGGAAGCCACGTTGATAGCAATTTGGTGAGCCGCTAGCTCCGTAGCGCCCAGCCAGCCAATCATGATGGCGGAGAAGCTGAACGCACCCATTTCAAACATCATCTGCACACCAATTGGTGAGCCCAGGCCTAGCAGGCGGTGCAGTCCGGCTGCATCGGGCCACAGATTGAGGGCGGCAGCCTCGCGGTAGGGGCGCACCCGCACGGCCACCAACACGTAGGCAGCCATGAGCACCGCCATCAGGGTGCGGGCAATGACGGTAGCCCAGGCGGCGCCAATCATACCCATTTCAGGAAAGCCGAATTTGCCAAAGACCATAGCGTAGCACAAAAAGGCATTGAGCAGGTTGGCCTGCACCGAAAGCAGCATGGCCTGGCGCGTGAGGCCCAGCCCCTCGGCGAATTGCTTGAAGCCCTGAAACACCATGAGGGGCAGCAAGGACAGAAAAATCACCCGAATCCAGGGAGCAGCAAGGGCAGCCACGGCGGGTTCCTGCTGCAGATACGGCAGAAACGGCGGCAACAAGAGGCCTAGGCCACCCAGCACCACTCCGGCCACCGTGCATAGCCATACGCCGTTCACGAGCAGGCGCCCCAGTTCCGCTACATCGCGGCGGCCATCGGCGGCGGCTACCAGCGGCGTAATGCCCATGGCCAGCCCCATCCCGAACACCATCACGACGGTGCAGACGCTCACGCTCAACGATACGGCCGCTAGCGCTACCTTACCCGTTTGGCCTACCACCATACTATCGCACACGTTTACCAACACGTGCCCGAGCTGGCTGAGCATCACAGGATAGGCTAAGTTGAGGGTAGGACGAAGGTGGGAGCGAAGGGCAGAAAGAGGCATAACAGCAGCATCGAAAAACGCCGCAAAGGTACCACTCCTGGGCTGAGCAATAGGTAAAATAATGGGGCAGTGGCCTAGCGGGCTTAACAAGGAAACGGGAACCCTTTTTCTGCTACCAGGCCACTATGGACCTCCGCTCAGCTTTCCAATGCGCGACGTATGCGGCCCACTGCCTCCTGCAGCAAGGGTTCCGGCACGGCATAAGAAATCCGCATGAAGCCCGGTGCTCCACAGCTGGTGCCATCTACCACCTCTACTCCGGCCTGCCGAAAACGGGCAGTAAGCTCAGCCGCAGCTTTAGCCGGAGGTAGTGTGGCATTGAGGTACGCACGGAAGTCGGGGAAGGCGTAGTAAGTGCCTTCCGGCTGCGTGGCGGGCACCTTCGGGATAGAGGCCAAGCCAGCCAGCAGCACCGGCCGCGTGGGCCGCAACTGCTCCAGCAGGCCCGCTGCAATACCAGAAGTGCCCAAAGTGGCGGCCAGCGCTGCGTACTGATTGGGGGCTGGAACGGCCACGCTGGTAGCAAATTGCCAAGCCGTGCAGGCCGCTGCTACTGCCGCCGGGGCCACCAGGTAGCCCACGCCCCAGCCAATAAGCGCCAAGGATTTCGAGTAGCCATTAACTACCAGGTGCCGCTCCTGCGGATCTGGAAAGTCCAGCAGCGACGGCACCGGCTCAGGACCAAACGTGATGAGGTTGTAAATCTCATCCGACACCACATAAAGGTCTGGAAAGCGACTGGTTACTTCCAGCACTGCCGCTAGCTCGGCCCGGGTATACACCCGGCCGGTGGGGTTGTTGGGGTTCGAGAGGAGCAGGATGCGCGTGCTCGGCGTGATGGCTGCCTCCAACCGGGCAGGGTCTAGTGCGTAGTTGTCTTCCGCAGCAAGAGGTAAGTGCCTGACTTGCCCTCCGGCGCGCTCAATGAGCTGCGAAAAGCCAAACCAGTTAGGCGTTGGCAGCAGCACTTCATCGCCGGGGCGCAACAAAACGCTGAACAACGCAAACAAAGCTGATTTCGCGCCTGGCGTTACAACTACTTGTTCAGCAGATACAGCAGACGCGGTGCCTGGCCGCTGGTACTGTTGCGCCAAGGCCTCACGAAGTTCCGCTAGGCCACCTGCCGGACTAACAGGCAACGGCCCCGCCTGAATAACACGGATTGCGGCTTCCGCCGCTTCAGAAGGAACCGGGAAGGTGCCATAGCCTGAGGCTAGGCTAATCAACTCCTGCATACAAAGAGGATGGTTTCAGGGCAAAAAGTTGGGGCAGCCACGCAAGGTACTGGCCTAGGCCGGTAGGCCTCTATCTTCGGCTAAAAAGTCAGCGGCCGTGGCATCCAATCCAGTGTGATGCAACCACGGCCGCTAAAGAAATAAGGGAGGCGAGTGGCCTAGCCGGTGCCAACACTGGGTGCCCGTCCGTTCTTAGCTTTGAGGTGCCAGCACTACATCGGAGAAGAAGGCCCGCTCATCCGTAAAAAACTCCTGCATCCGGAAGCCCGCTTCGGCGGCCAGTGTTTCGATGAGGGGCTTGGTAAACTTGTAGGAGTTCTCCGTATGAATCATCTCCCAGGCGGCAAACGACACGCTTTCTTGCAGGGCCGCGAAGTGCACGGTTTGGGCTTTGGTACTTACCAGGAAAGAGCGTACGGCGCCCGTCAGCGGGTCGTAGTCAGTGTAGTGCTGCCAGTTGGCTACGTCGATATCGGCCTGGAGCTCCCGGTTGAGGCGGTGGAGCAGGTTGAGGTTGAAGGCGGCTGTTACGCCCTGCGCATCATCGTAGGCCGCCCGGATCTGCCGTGGGTCCTTCTGTAAGTCGAAGCCAACGAGCAGGCGGTCATCGGAAGTCAGGGGTTGGCGGAGCCGCCGCAGGAAGGTGTGGCGGTCGGCGGGCAGGAAGTTGCCGATGTTGGAGCCCAGAAATAGTACTGCCTTCCGGCCCGGCCGCGAGGCCATGAGCGTGAGGGCATCGGCATAATCAGCCACCACGGTTTCTACGGCCAGGTCAGGCAATTCGGCTTGCAGGGCTGCAGCCAGGCCATCGAGCGCGGCCGTTGAAATATCCACGGGTACATACGTGAATTTCGCTCCCGTATCCAGCAGATGACGCAGCAGGATTTTGGTTTTAAGGCCGTCGCCGGCGCCCAGTTCCATCAGGTAAAAATGCTCATCGGTGGAGGTGGGGCGCAGCGCCGCACAAATGGCCGCGCGGTGCGTGGTGAGCAGCCCAAACTCGGTACGCGTGGGGTAATATTCTGGCAATGCCATGATGGCCTGAAAGAGCCGGCTGCCTTCATCATCGTAGAAATACATCGACGACAAGGTTTTGAAAGGCTTGCGCAAGCCTTCGCGCACATGGTTGGCGAGGCTGGAAGTAGCAGCAGCAGGAGCAGCTGAATCGGAGGCAGCCGGAACCGTCGCGAGCAGAGAAGTCATAAGGAGCAGAGTGGCCTACACGAGGTAAGCAGTGGGAAGAGAGGGCCGAAGAATAGGAGAGAGGAAGCTCCAGCCGCTAAAATATACGTAAGCGCAACCGTATCCGGCTTTAGCGAGCCAGCCGGATACCCGTAAACTGCCAGCGCTTATCGGCGTGAAAGAAGTTGCGGTAAGTAACTCGGATGTGGCTTTCCGGAGTGGCGCAGGATCCGCCGCGCAGCACCAGCTGGTTGACCATAAACTTGCCATTGTACTCGCCAAGTGCTCCGGCGGCGCGCTGGTAGCCGGGGTAGGCGTGGTAGGCAGAGTAGGTCCATTCCCACACGTCGCCGAGGAGCTGGTGGCACTGGTGGGCAGGTGCCGATGGAGAAAGTGGCTGCGGGTCGAGCAGGCCGCTTTCCAGGAAAGTGCCGCCCTCGGGTGTAGCGCCAAAGTGGCGGGCGGCAATTTCCCATTCCTGCTCGGTGGGCAGGCGGCATCCGCGCCACTGCGCGTAGGCGTCGGCCTCATAAAAGCTCACGTGGGTAACCGGGGCTGCCATTTCTACCGGCACCAGCCCATGGTGCGTGAAACGGTGCCAGCCCGTTTCGTGCTTCACCCAGTAGAGCGGCGCGGTCCAGTGCTGGCTTTGCACCAGGTCCCAGCCTTCGCCCATCCAGTAGCGGAAATCCTGGTAGCCGCCGGCCTCTATAAATTCCAGAAACTCGGTGTTGGTCACAAGGCGATTCTGCAGCTCAAAATCGGCTACATAAGTTTCGTGCGGTGCCAGCTCATTATCAAAACAGAATCCCTCGCCCTCAAACCCAACCCGATGCACGCCGCCCGGCACAGGCAGCCACGCTACGGCAGGTGCGGCAGTTTGGGGCTGCCGCGCCGGAGCCGGCTGATAGGCCGGAGCCAGCGGGCTTGTACTCAGGATGTATTTGATATCGGTAGCCAGTAGCTCCTGGTGCTGCTGCTCGTGCTGCAGGCCTAGTTCCAGAACTTCGCCGAAGGCTGCCGGCAGCGTGTCATGCAGGGCCAGGAGCTGCTCCATGTGGGCATCTACGTGGTTGCGGTAGGCATATACATCCTGGAGAGGTGGCCTAGAGAGCGTGCCCCTGTCGGCGCGGTTTACGCGCGAGCCCAGGGAGTTATAGTAGGAGTTGAACAGGAAAGCGTAGTCGGGATGAAAGACCTCGTAGCCTGGCAGGTATTCGCGCAGCAGGAACGTTTCCCAGAACCAGGTGGTGTGGGCCAGGTGCCATTTCGGCGGACTCACATCAATCATGGGCTGCACCACGGTATCCTCGGGTAGCAGGGGGCGGCAGAGGTCCACGGATTGGCGACGGATGGCCTGAAAGCGTGCCAGATGCGAAGGAAGCGCAACAGCAACGGGGGCAGCAGATGGTGAGGCAGTGGACATGGCGATGAGAGTAGAGCGTATGCTGAGTAACTACAAACCCCAGCTTCTGGTTACGGGCTATGGGGGTAAAGATTGCCACATAGTAGGCGCGCCTTCGTATAGGAAGTGTTATTTCGCCGGGCAAACAATTTTTGGCCGGCGCACTTGTAATCGTTCGGTTTCCTGTCCCAACCCTTGCCCGCATGCTTCAGCTGAGTACTTCCCGCCGCGCCCTGCAGTTCAACTTCCCGGCCCGCACCTCGCGCGGAGCCCTCACGGAGCACGTGGCCCACTATCTGCAACTTTATGATAGTGCCCGTCCGCACGTAGTAGGCCTGGGCGAAGCGGCTCCGCTGGCAGGCCTTAGCCCCGATCATCGCCCCGACTTCGAAGCAACCTTAGAAGGATTCTGCCGGGAGTTTAACCGGCGCCAACTGCGGGGGCTGTTGCCCGAGGAAGCCGCGGCACTTGTCGGGCCGGAGTGGCCTGCTTTGCGCTTTGCCCTGGAAACGGCCACGCTGGATTTGCAACACGGCGGCCGCCACTGCCTCTACGACAACGCCTTCAGCCGCGGCGAGGCCGGTATTCCTATCAATGGCTTGGTCTGGATAGGCGATGCCCCATTTATGCGCCAGCAAATAGAGAAGAAGCTGGCCGAAGGCTACAATTGCCTCAAGCTGAAAATAGGTAGCCTGGATTTCGAAACTGAACTGACGCTGCTACGCGAAATACGCGCCGTGGCCGGCCCCGAGCAACTGACGCTTCGGGTAGATGCCAACGGCGCCTTCCGCCCGACTGACGCGCTGCAGAAGCTGGAGCAACTGGCGGCCTTCAACCTGCATTCTATTGAGCAGCCCATTGCGGCCGGCCACTGGAAAGCCATGGCGGAGGTGTGCCGCCAGTCGGCGGTGCCGGTTGCGCTGGATGAAGAACTTATTGGCGTGACGGATACCGAACAACGGACTGCTCTTCTGGAGCAAACGCAACCCGCCTACATCATCCTGAAGCCTACCCTGCTAGGTGGCCTAGGTGCCTCTCAGGAATGGATAACGGCTGCCGAGGCGCACGACATTCAGTGGTGGCTGACTTCGGCGCTGGAGTCCAACATAGGCCTGAATGCGGTTAGCCAGTTCGCGGGCTCGTATGCTCAGCCAGGGTTTCCGCAGGGACTGGGAACCGGGCAGCTTTATCATAACAATGTGGCAGCGCCCCTGCGCATTGAGGCCGGGGCGCTGCACTACGCGCCGCAAGGAACCTGGGAACCGCTCGTTCCGGAAGAGGCCTAGGCCAGTATTGCGCAAGAAAACCTCAGGTGTTAACTTAATGATAGAATACCAATAAACTGATTGACAGCTGCTTAGCCGGGCTGGGTTTGCTAGGCCACTGCGGCGGCCAGAGACCGATACAAGAGGCAGGTTTTTTACCTAACTTACCCGGCTTGCACATCTCTCCTATGCCTCTGCGCTGCGTGTTTAGTTGGCTGTTTCTGGGCCGATTACGGCCGGGATGGCTATGCGCAGGTGCCGCCGCTTTTCTACTGTTGCTCCTGAGCGGTGCCAGCCCACTGCAGGCGCAGCCGGGCCCCTTCCGGTTCGAGAACCCGAAACAGACCAAGGTCCGGGTGCCGGCATTTATGCAGCGCAACCTGGTAATAATTCCGGTGCAGCTGAACGGGCAGGGGCCGTTCAACTTTCTGCTTGATACAGGCATCAGCAGCTCCCTTATCACCGACCCCAAAGTGCGTCAGCAGCTGCGCTTGCGCACCAAGGAGCGGTATATGATTTCCGGTGCCGGGGAAGAGGAGCCCCTAGAGGCCTACCGCGTAGATAGTGTGCGTGTGCAACTCAAAGGCATAGACTGCCCCAGACTGTCGTTTCTGAGTCTTTCGAATGATGTATTGAACCTCTCGGGCTACGTGGGCATGCCCATTCATGGTCTGCTTGGGTCGGATATCTTCCGCAGTTTTGTGGTGGAAATCAGGCCCCAAGACCAACAAGTCGTCTTTTATACTCCCACATCGTACAAAGTGCCCCGGGGGCGGCAGTGGACAAGTATTCCCTTGGATATCGAAGGCAACAAAACCTACGTCACGCTACCCGTCACGCTCAGCGACTCCCTGACGATACCCCTGAAACTGGTGCTGGACACGGGGGCAGGGCATGCACTTTCCATAGAAACCACTTCCGATCCGCGGCTGAAGGTGCCGGCAAAAAACCTGCGCACCCAATTGGGGCGGGGACTCAATGGGTACATTAATGGGTACCTGGGCCGCGTGCAGGCATTGCACCTGGGTAAATACAAAGTGCCTGCTTTGCTGACTTCATTTCCGGATGCCGCCGATGTGGCCCAGCGGGCCGATGTGTTCCGCAACGGCAACCTGGGGTTTGAGCTGCTGAAGCGTTTTGTCGTGGTCATCGACTATACCCACAACCGCCTGTTGCTACGCCCCAATATCACGTTCCGGGAGCCGTTTGAGCACGATATGGCCGGTTGCGAGATTGTGGCCTCTGGTTCGGAGCTGCGGCGCTACTTGTTCGCGCGCATCATGCCCGACTCGCCGGCTGCGGTAGCCGGCCTGCAGGCCAACGACGAGCTGGTTTCCGTCAACCTGATTCCTGCTTCTCAGCTCAATCTCACCCAAGTTAGCAACCTGTTCCGCTCCTACGATGGGCGTATTATGCTGCTGGTCGTGCGGCGGCCTTCGGGCAAGCTCTTCACGGCTGCGCTCCGGCTGCGGCGCCAGATCTGACGTACTCTTACTGGCCTAGGAGGCCTACAGGGCATCCAACGCTCACCCGTAGTCGGTGGGCTTCCTGCATAAATTGCCTACATTAGAAACTCCGCACCTCTCCCCATCCCGCCCAATGTCCACGGCTTCTCCGCCCTCCGCGCTGCCCCAGCCGACTTCCGCTATTCTGGCGAATCAGCACATCTACTCCGATTATTTTGATGAGGAATTTGTAGAAACGCTGGATCGGAACATTCTGCAGCTCCTGGATCGGGTGTGGTTTCGGTCGCAGCTCGTTGGGTTTGATGATTTTCCGCAGCGCAACAACCCTGAGCGGCCCCTGCTTTTTGCCTCCAACCACTCGGGTATGGCTTTCCCTTGGGATGCCATTGTGGCCCTTTCGCACATGTGGCGCCGCCTGCCCGACCTGAGCAACCTGCCTAGGCCACTCTCGGCGCCCATGCTGTCGCAATCGGTGCTCATGAACCCGTTTCTGGTCAAGAATTTCTGGAAGAAAAGCGGCTGTGTAGATGCTACCACGCTCAACTTCGAGACGATGATGTTCTACAACGACCACAACCTGATGCTATATCCGGAGGGGGTGCCGGGCATCGGGAAGGGGTTCAACCGCAAGTACAAGTTTCAGCGCCTGGCCACCAGCATTGTGCGCCTGGGCATCCAGCACCGCACCGATATTGTGCCGTTCTACACCATCAACGGCGAATACCTGAACCCCTACACCTACAGTTGGGAATGGATAAACCGGATCAGTAAGAAAGTGGGCATTCCGTTTATTCCGGTAGGGCCCATTCTGCTGATGGTGCTGCTGCAGCCCTGGTTTTTCTATATGGCGTATCCAGCCAAGCTCACCTTCGTACTGGGCACCCGCATCAAGCCCTATGAGCTCACCGATAAGCCTGCCGAAGACCTCTCCCGCGCCGATTACGAAGCTCTGTCGGAGGAAGTGCGGCGGCGCATGCAGCGCGAAATGGACGCCGCCGTGCAGGAGCATGGGCAGCAGCCCTACCGCTGGCGCGAGCTGTGGCAGCGCATGAAGGAAAACCGCCGCTTCTTCCCGTTTTTCCTGCCCTGGGCCTGGCCAGCGCTGTTCCAGGAGTTTGAGCGTCAATACGTGCTTAACGGCCGCCGCGACTTCGATCTGGATTTGCGCAGCCCTGGTGCCTACTGGCGCATGATTTGGCGCAATCCGTTCACCCTCACCTTCTTTATTCCCGTATTAGGCTGGATTCCGATTGCCATTCGAGGGTACCGCGGCCATCGGCTCGGCGACAACTCAAAATAGCCAAATTCCCCCCCCTTCGGAGTACAAAATAGGCTGATAGCAGAAATCCGCTTCGAGTCTGCCATGCCGCATTGCCCAATACTTTTACCTACTCTCTGATGCCCTCCACCCAGCATCTGCTTCTGAAACAGTTTATTACAGCCGCTACCAGGCCTTTAGCCCGAAACCGCCCCCGGCTTTCTACCATGCGACTGGCGGCTGAATTCCTGTCGCTGGGCCAGCTAATGCCCTGGAACGTGTTCCTGACTGATGTGAAACTGGAGGGTATGGCCGCCGAATGGGTGATACCAGCCGGGGCGCCTCTGGATCGGGTGCTGCTGTATCTGCACGGCGGCGGCTACGTGCTGGGCTCCCTGAACACGCACCGCAGTCTGGTAGGTACACTGGCCCAGCGCTGCAACCTGCAGGCCTTAGCCATCAACTACCGCAAAGCCCCCGAATACCCATTTCCAGCTGCGCTCGACGATGCGCTACTGGCCTACCGCTGGCTGCTTCAGCAGGGCTACCAAGCCCAGAATATTGTAGTAGCCGGCGACTCCGCCGGCGGTGGCCTGGCCCTGGCGTTGCTGCTGGCCCTTCGCGAAGCAGGAGAGCCCATGCCTGCTGCCGCCGTAGGCCTCTCCCCCTGGACTGATTTGGTGCTGCCGGCCCCCTTGCTGCGGCGAGTGGCGCACGAGGAAAGCCAAGTGCTGGAGGCGTTGGAAATACATAACTGGGGCGCTATGTATGCTCATCATCTGCCACTTTCGCACCCGCTGGTTTCGCCCGTACAGGCCGAGTTGCACGGCCTGCCGCCCTTGCTCATTCAGATTTCTGATGCGGAAGTGCTCGGCGAAGATGTAATGCGTTTTGCTGCCAAAGCCCAGGCGGCTGGGGTACCCATCACGCTGCAGGTGTTTGAAGGGTTGGTGCATTGGTGGCATCTGTTCTGGCGTTTCGTGCCCGAAGCGCGGCAGGCGCTGGATCAGGTAGCGGCCTTTACGCAAGCAGTTTGGGAAACCCAGGACAGACCGACGCTTCCTGTTGCGGCGGTGGCCTAGGCAGCTGTCCTAAGCCACTTTATAACAGCCATTAGCAATTCAAAAGGCGTTAGGATGAATCAAAATAAAAAGTTAACTCTCAGTCTCAACTATATAGCGTTCCTTTTGTAGGTTTGCTGAAATTAGTAGGCTTGCATACTAATTTTGGCTTCCGCCATCAGTGACCTCGCTTTCTCATCCTTTTTCCCACTTTTCTTTAATCAATCCGTCTTATGGAAGACCTGTTTAAGAAGTTCATCAATGCTGGCGTTGGCCTTGTTTCGCTCACGAATGACCGGGTGCAGAAAACCATCGATACGCTGGTGAAAGAAAGCAAGCTGTCGGAACAGGAGGGAGCCCGCATCATGGACGACCTAAAGAAAAACACCGATACCAAGCGGCAGGAGATGGAAAAGCAGTTCCAGGGCCTGGCTTCCCGCCTGATGAAAGGCGCTGGCCTAGCCACCAACGCCGATGTAGAGGAGTTGAAGCGCACCGTGAAAGGCGGTAGCAAAGCGTCTGCTCCGGCTGCCAAAAGCGCTAGCAGCAGTGCCAGCGCGAAAAAGCCAGCTGCTGCTGCCAGCAAAGCCGCTGCACCTGCTAAGAAGGCCCCTGCTGCTAAGCCGGCCGCTAGCGCCAAACCAGCTGCTCCCAAAGCTGCAGCCGCCAAGAAGCCAGCTCCTAAAGTGAGCGGCAACACTACTTCGGCTGGCTCCTCCGACGGCGGCAATTCCTAATATAGTGCCTTACAAAGTCAGAAACCCCTTTTTGCTCCTGGCGAACGGGGTTTCTGACTTTGTAGCGCTGCCCTGGAGTTGGCCGGAAATGCGTGGGGCCACATCCCTCTCAAATGGCTTTACAGAGTAGTAATATCCATCCGCTAGGCCAGTATCTTCGTCCGCATAAGCTGCGCTGACTATGTTTAAAAACACGATTTCTAACCTCACCCGGATCCGGCAAGTGGCGGAGGTGCTGATTCGCTACGGCTTCGAGGACGTGGTGACGAGCACGGCCCTTCGGCGGCTGGTGCCGAAAAGCCGGCGGAAATCGTGGCAGGAGGGGGAGCACACCGTGTTCGAAACCACCCGCTGGCAGCGCATTCGCATGATTATCGAGGAGCTGGGCCCTACCTTCATCAAGCTGGCCCAAGCCCTGAGCAACCGCGCTGACTTGCTGCCACAGCCCCTAATTGACGAGTTTGAGAAGCTGCAGAGCAATGTGCCGCCCTTCCCTGCTGTCCAGGCCCGCCAGATTATTGAGCAGGAGCTAGGCCACCCGTTGGAAGAGGTTTTCCTGGAATTTGAGGAAGAAACGCTCGGCTCGGCCAGCATCGGGCAGGTGCACAAGGCCCGTCTGCTCACCGGTGAGGTAGTGGTGGTAAAAGTGCAGCGCCCCGGCGTGCAGGAAAAAGTCCGCACCGATCTGAGCCTGCTCCACGAGCTGGTGCGGCTCACGGCGCCTTTTCTGCGCAAACAAGGCCTTTCCAACCCCCAGGATATTGTAGACGCGTTTGAGCGCAGCATGACCAAGGAGCTAGATTACAACTCCGAGGCGCGCAGCATGGAGCAGTTCCGCAAGCTCTACGAGAGCTACGATACCTTCTACATTCCGAAGCCGTATCGGGAGCTGAGTACTAGCAAGATGCTGGTAATTGAGTACGTGAGCGGCTGCAAAATCACTGACAAAGCGCAGCTGTTGGAGTGGGGCTTAAGCCCGGAAAAAGTGGCTGAAACCGGCATGGATATTTACCTGACTCAGATTTTCGAGTTCGGGTCGTTCCATGCTGATCCGCACCCCGGCAACGTGCTGGTGCGCCCCGATGGCACGCTGGTACTCATCGATTTTGGGATGGTAGGCCATTTGCCCAAGCAGCAGAAATACGCCTTTGCGGGCGTATTCATCGGGATGGCGCGGCAGGATGCGCGCAGCATGGCGCTCAACTTCCGCCGCCTCGCCCTCACGGCGGAAATTCCGGATATGCGCGCCTTCGAGGCCGATCTGGCCCAGCTCATCGATGACTTTGCGACGCTGGAAGTCAAGGAGATGAGCATGTCTGATTTGGCCGATGCACTGCAGGGCGTCATCTACCGCTACAAGCTGCAGGTGCCCGGCGCCGTGTTCCTAATTCTGCGCGCCCTCGTGATTCTGGAAGGCATTGGCAAAGTGCTGCACCCGCGCTTCAACACCTTCGAGTTTGTGCGGCCCTACGGTGCCCGCATCGTAGCGGAGCAATACTCCCCCGAAAACATCCTCAGCGAGGCCCAATACACCGGCGCCCAACTGCTGGCCCTTCTCCAGACCCTGCCCACGGATCTGCGCCAGATCATGCGCAAAATCTCGCGCGGTGATTTGCGTGTGCGCGTGGAATTGAGCGGCTACCAGCTGCTCCTTCGCAAAGCCGACCAGCTGGTAAGCCGCAGCATCTTGGCTGCCATTTCCGTCGCCATGATTCTGTTCGCGGGCCTGAGCCTGCTAGGCCACTACCCGGCCGGGCAGATGCGTTATTTCCGCGGCCTACCCCTCGTGACGTGGTACAGCCTCGGCATTGCGGCGTTTCTGCTGCTTATCCTCTTCATCCTGGGCACCAAAAATGAGCGCCGTCGGGAATAACAGTCTACCTATTTTTCGAACAGAGCATACCCCCCCGCTTGCAAACCGAAGCTATTCACATCAATTAAGCGCTGATACATAGCTGCAAGTTTTACCTCCTACCGATTGCCGGCTGGCAGCAGAATAAGAAAAATGCCAATACGTAAAATCGTACCATTTAATCGGTATAGAAGGATGAAGGGATAGTGTTGGATAAACATAGAAAAAAGCCTGAACTACATAGTTCAGGCTTTTTGTGTATTACAAATAAAGACAATTTTATTTCAGGTTCATGTCCTCAATTATCCGCTGGATTTTCTCACCAGCCAGGCGATCGGCAAGGTCAAAGTCAACGGCTGATTTCAGGGGCTCGCGCACGCTGAAGTAGAACTTGATTTTGGGCTCAGTGCCGCTGGGGCGTGCTGAGATTTTGCTGCCGTCTTCCAGAATAAACTGGAGCACGTTGCTGGCTTCTAGGCCAGTCTCCTGCTCTAGGCCAGTACGCAGGTCCCGGATTTTGCCGGTCTGGTAATCGCGCATTTCCACTACGGGCAGGCCGGCAATGGTAGTAGGAGGCGTGGTGCGCAGGTCGCGCATCATCTCTTGAATTTCCTCGGCGCCACGCTGTCCTTTCTTGGTCAGCGAAATCAGGTGCTCTTTGTAGAAACCGTAGGTCAGGTACATGTGCACCATTTCCTGGTAGAGCGTGTGACCGTTGTTTTTAGCTACTGCGGCCATTTCCGCTAGTAGGGCACAGGCCGAAATAGCATCCTTGTCGCGTACGAAGTCACCGATCATGTAGCCGTAGCTTTCCTCGCCACCCCCAATGTAGTTCTGCTCTCCTTCCAGGTCGCGGATGATGCCGGCAATGTACTTGAAGCCCGTGAGCGTCTGGTAGGCCGTAACGTCGTTGGCGCGGGCAATATCGCCAAGCACATCGCTGGTTACGATGGTATAGACGATGAAGTCCTTATCGGTCATCTTGCCGGCGCCTTTGCGGGCCGAGAGCAGGTAGTGCGTGAGCAGGGCGGCGGTCTGGTTGCCGTTCACCAGCACCCATTCACCCTTCAGGTTCTTCACCGCAATACCTACGCGGTCAGCATCAGGGTCGGTGGCGATAACCAAGTCAGCGTCGAGCGCCTTGGCTTCATCCAGGGCAATCTGCATGGCCACCTTTTCCTCGGGGTTCGGCGACTGTACCGTAGGGAAGTTGCCGTCGGGGGTGGCCTGGGCCTGTACTACGTGCACGTTGGTAAAGCCCAACTGGGCCAGCGCCTGCGGAACCAGCGTGATGCCCGTGCCGTGCAGGGGCGTGTACACAATCTTCAGATCGTGCTGGCGCTGAATAGCTTCGGGGTTGATGCTCAGCTCTTTTACTTTCGTCAAGTAGGCGGCGTCCAGCTCGGCGCCAATCAGGTGGATGCGTGAGTTATCGGCCTCAAACTTTACCTCACTTACGGATTGAATAGCATTGACCTTCTGGATGATGTTCTTGTCATGCGGGGCCACTACCTGCGCGCCATCATTCCAATACACCTTGAAGCCGTTGTATTCCTTAGGGTTGTGCGAGGCCGTAACCACGCAGCCACTCTGGCAACCCAAGTGCCGAATGGCAAACGAAAGCTCCGGCGTAGGGCGCAGGGCTTCAAACAGAAATACCGTGATGCCATTGGCCGAGAAAATACCCGCCGCGATGCGCGCAAATTCCGAGCTGTTGTTGCGAGAGTCGTGAGCAATGGCCACCTTAATTTCCTGGCCCGGAAACTCCTGCAACAGGTAATTGCACAAGCCCTGCGTGGCCATGCCCAGCGTGTAGCGGTTCATGCGGTTAGAGCCGGCGCCCATGATACCGCGTAGGCCACCTGTGCCAAACTCCAGGTTGCGGTAAAAGGCATCAGACAGGAAATCCTCCTGATTCTGGGCCACCATTCCCTGGATTTCGGCGTGCGTATTGGCGTCGTAGCTGTCAGTGAGCCAAGTATTGATTTTTTGCTGGATTTCGGGGGTAATAGCCATAGTAGGTGTTGGAAGGAAGTGGGTTCTGAGAACGGGAGTAAAGAAAAGAGGTTTTCTCCGGCATTGCGAGCAACGCGAAGCAATCCTTCCTTTTAGAAGGCAGGATAAGTAATGTCAAGCAAAGCCCCTACTCCCAGGCGGAAATAGGGGCTTTGGTGATGATAGCTTCGTTACGAACTCAGGCTCGCAATGAACGGCGCAGCAGTGGCCTAGAGGTTGCCGCGCAATGCTTGCTCGCGCTCAATGGCCTCGAACAACGCTTTGAAGTTGCCTTTGCCGAAGCTCTTGGCACCTTTGCGCTGAATGATTTCGAAGAACACAGTAGGGCGGTCTTCCACAGGCTTTGTGAAAATCTGGAGCAAATAACCTTCTTCGTCGCGGTCTACAAGCAGGTTCAGGTTACGGATGCTGTCGAGGTCTTCGTCAATGTGGCCTACGCGGTCCAGCAGGTCTTCGTAGTAGGTGGCAGGCACCTGCAGAAACTCTACACCGCGGCGGCGCAGCTCCGTTACGGTTGTGCGGATGTCGTTGGTGATGAGGGCCATGTGCTGTACCCCAGGCGAGTGGTAGAAATCGAGGTATTCCTCAATCTGGCTCTTCTTCTTGCCTTCAGCGGGCTCGTTGATGGGGAATTTCACGAAGCCGTTGCCGTTGGAAACCACCTTGCTCATCAGGGCTGAATACTCCGTGCTGATGTCGTCGTCGTCGAAGGTGATGAGCAACTTGAAGCCCATTACGTCCTCGTAGAACTTCACCCACTGGTTCATTTCGCCCCAGCCCACGTTGCCAACGCAATGGTCTACTACCTGCAGGCCTACGGGCGCGCCCTGCGGAATGCCGCTGGTTTTGGCCACAAAGCCGGGCAGGAAAGGCCCCGAGTATTTGCTGCGCTCCACAAAGGTGTGGATGGTTTCGCCGTAGGTATAGATGCCGGCCATCGTCACCTCACCGTGCTCATCGGAAATGGTGTAGGGCTCGAAAGCGGGTTTGGCGCCGCGCTTAGTGGTTTCTTCGAAGGATTTGCGGGCATCGTCAACCCACAACGCCATCACCTTCACGCCGTCGCCGTGCTGGGCTACGTGGCGCGTGATGTCGGAATCGGGCAGGAGGGAAGTGGTCAGGACGAAGCGGATTTTGTTCTGCTGCAGCACGTAGCTAGCCCGGTCGCGTAGGCCCGTTTCGGGGCCGGCGTAGGCCACTAGCTCGAAGCCGAAAGCGGCCTGGTAATAGTAGGCCGACTGCTTGGCATTGCCGACGTAAAATTCCAAGTAATCAGTACCGTTGAGGGGCAGGAAATCGTGGGCGGGGTGGGCCTGCACGGCCGGCGAAGTCATCGTTTCCATGGATAGCTGCGGTTGGGTGGGATGGTGGATATGGTTGGGTAAAAATACGGGAATACCTGAATTGAAGCCGCCCTTTTCAGTCGAGAGGTCAAACCCATCGTACTGCTATGGGATTTTCCGGAAACCTACGCACCTTTGCGGTGCACCATTTCGATTACCCGTAGCTATGAACAAGGAGGACCTCAACCGCGCCCTCGTCGCGCTTATCGAGAAGAAACAGGTGTTGCATGAACTGGCCTACGACGACGCCCGCTACGATGACGTGGAGGAAGAGCTGCATGACCTGGAAGACGACTTCAACGAAGAATATGGCCCTTTCCTGGAGGCGGCCCTGGAGAAAGTGCACAACGACCTGAACTCCGATACCGACGTGCTGCTGCCCACAGCCTACCTGCCTTCCAGCACCGGCGGCAAACCCTCGCCCAAAGAAGGCGTTTGGGTTGACTCGGAAAAGTACCCCGGCAAGGAAGCCCGCATCACGCTGATTCCGAACCCCACCCGCATCGTACTGACAGTAGGCAAAGCCGTGCAGCAAGATCTCTGGACGGCATAGAAGAACTGTTAGGCTGACGTAAGCTTTGATAAAAAAGAACGTCATGCTGAGCTTGTCGAAGCATCTCTACCGAACGAAACAGCGCGGTAAAGATGCTTTGACAAGCTCAGCATGACGTTCTTTTTCGTTTAACCATTCTGAGAATACTTCCACACTATGCTTTACCGCATTGCTACCGCAACCGATTGGCAACAGGCCCAGCAAACCGGCCTTTTCGCAAGCGCCGACCTTGCTGCCGAAGGCTTTATCCATAGCTCTGAGCAACACCAGATTCTGGAAACGGCCAAGCGCTATTACGTAGGCCAGTCGGGGCTGGTGCTGCTGGAGTGGGATGAAGATGCACTGGCAGCAGCAGGGGTGCGTGTGAAGCGGGAGTGGGTAGAAAGCCGGCAGCAGCATTTCGCTCACCTATTTGCTGCCGTGCCACTGGCGGCGGTGCGGCGCGTGTGGCCGTTTGTAGTAGGTCCCGATGGAACGGCCACATTGCCGGTTGATCTGTAGGCCACTGCTGCCACCGATTTCCACACGAAAAAGCCCAACTGACAATTTCAGTTGGGCTTTTCTACAGAAGTTAAGTGGCCTACACGAACTCAGCTAGCTCCAGCCACCGCTCGCCTTTGGAGTCGAGGTCCTGGTCGGTGCGCTTGAGCTGGGCGGCCCAGTCAGCTAGCTCCTGGTGGTTGCCGGCGCCGGAGTTGAGCTTCTCGATAAGCTGCTGCTTCAGAATTTCGAGCTGCTCAAGTTCCTTTTCCAGCGTTTCGTACTCCTTTTTCTCCGCAAAGGAAGCCTTGCGCTTCGGGGTAGCTGGAGCGGCAGCGGGCGTAGGCGGCACGGCCACCGGTGCAGCCGATGCGGTGGCTTTCGGTGGCCTAGCAGCAGTTTCAGCGTCCTGGTCTTTCTGCCACTCACGGTAATCGGTGTAGTTGCCGGGAAACTGACGGATATGCCCGCCGGGCTCTAGGGCAAACACTTGCTCCACCAAGGCATCCATGAAGTACCGGTCGTGCGACACGATGATCAGGCAGCCCTGGAAGTTGAGCAGGAAGTCCTCCAGAATATTAAGCGTGATGATGTCGAGGTCATTGGTCGGTTCGTCAAGAATCAGGAAGTTCGGATTCTTGATGAGCACGCGCAGCAGTTGCAGTCGGCGCTTTTCGCCACCACTCAGCTTACTCACCAACGTGTACTGCTGGGCCGGCGGAAACTGGAAGTGCTGCAGAAACTGCGAGGCCGTCACCTGGGTGCCGTCGGCCATTTCTACTACTTCGGCCACTTCCTTCACAATGTCAATCACGCGCTGCGATGGGTCGAACTCCAGTTCGTTCTGGGTGTAGTACCCAAAAACGGTGGTCTGGCCCGCATCTACCACGCCGGAATCGGGCGTGAGCTTGCCCGTGAGCATGTTCAGCAGCGTTGATTTGCCGGCGCCGTTCGGGCCAATCAGGCCAATACGGTCTTTCTTTTTAAAGACGTAACTGAAGTCATCCAGCACCACCTTGCCACCGAACTCCTTGTGCAGGTGCTCTACCTCAATGATTTTACCGCCCTGGCGGGTGGTTTTCACCGAAAGCTCCATTTCGGGGCCTTTGATGCGGCCTTTGGCTTTTTCCTGCGTGTCGTAAAACGCGTCGATGCGGGCTTTTTGCTTGGTACCACGGGCCTGGGGCTGGCGGCGCATCCACTCCAACTCTTTGCGGAGCAGGTTGCGGGCCTTCTCCACTTCCACGGTTTCCATCTGCTCGCGCTCGGCCTTCTTCTCCACAAAATAGGAGTAGTTGCCCTGGTAGCGGTGCACACGGCCCTGGTCCAGCTCTATAATTTCGTTGGCTACTTTATCCAGGAAATAGCGGTCGTGGGTCACCATCAACAGCGTAAGCGAAGGCGAAGCCAGCCGGTTTTCCAGCCACTCAATGGTAGCCAGGTCCAGATGGTTGGTGGGCTCGTCGAGGATCAGTACATCGGGCTCCTCAATGAGCACGCGGGCAAGGGCCACGCGCTTACGCTGGCCACCCGAGAGCTTACTCACGGGCCGTTCCAGCAAATCGCCGAGGATGCCGAGGCGGCCCAGGATCTGCTTTACTTGCGCCTCGTAATCCCAGGCATTGTAGGTGTCCATCAGCTCCATCACCCGTTGCAGGTCGTTGGAGGAGTGGTTGGGGTCATTAACTACGTGCTCGTAGTCGCGGATGGCGGCAAGCGTATCGTTCTGGCTGGCGAAGATGGTTTGCTCCACATTCAGCGACTCATCGAATACGGGCTGCTGGCCCAGAAAAGACACCCGGATATCCTTCCGGACGCTTACTTCGCCCGTATCGGGTTGCTCCAGGCCCGCCAGAATGCGGAGCAAGGTGGTTTTGCCGGAGCCATTGATGCCCACCAGCGCCACGCGCTGACCTTGTAATAGGCCAGTATTCAGATCCCGGAACAGCCACCGGTCGGCATAATTTTTTGAGAGATTCTCAGCAGACAGCAAATTCATAGCTGCAAAGGTACGATTGGTGAAATTGTGAAGTGGTGAAATTGTGAGTTGGCCGTTCTGTTGGGGCGGCTGGCGCTACTGGCGCGGTCTAGGCCAGTAGAAATCCAACTCATCATTTTACTACCTCATCGCACGCAACTGGTAAAGACGACAATGGAACCCGCATGCACGCAGGTGGGCTCGCTCTGCTGGGTTAAAGCCCTCGAACCCATACGCCGGGAAAGAGAAAAAATGCGGTGCATCAAAGACTAGTCTGGCCCCGGTCGGAGGAGGAACGAAGCCACATGATTCTGTGGAAAGCCAGAAGGGATAGGTGAAGTTGATGAGCACATACGAAGCTCCGGAACCCGCTGCCCTGGTAGTGGCTGCCGGGGGAGGGGCAAAGTCCCAGCCGTGCGGAACGGCGCTTTCATTGAGATAGGTAAGACTATCCTTGGGCTGCACGTTGTGCGCTGCGAGAATATCGCGAGGATAGGTAAGGGGCAGGAATTGCTGCAGGAATTGCCCGAACTGTCCCAGCGTCACTATAACTAGCCCTGCTAGGCCTATCCGGCGGGCTGATGGAGGCAGGGCAGCAAAAGCCGTGACGGCATACAGTACCAGAAAAGGAATGAAGAAGTGCACGATGCGCCCGTAGAAAACAAAGCTGTGCGCGAAGTACACAAGTATCGCATGCAGCAGCCACAAACCCAGCGGCAACAGGCCTAGCGTGCGCATAACCGACTTTGCAAGCGGGCTTTGTGTGCGTGCAAGCAACCAGGCACCTGGCAACGCAGTTAGCAACAACAGCAGCCCCATTACGCCTTCTGCCTGCCACAAATACTTCCCGATAAACGAGAAGCCTTCAGTAAAATCTCCTTGGGTGATGGTAGAGGAGATACTTTGCAGGGAGCGTAAGTAGGAAATATGGCCATAGCGCGTGAGTGCCTCCAGGGGAAGCACCAACGCCAACGCCCCTGCCAAGCTACCCGGGAACCCCTTCCACCAACTGCGCCAAGGCAAGCGAATCAGCAGCAAACTACCTAAGAGTAAAGGCGCGAAGTAATAGCCCGGATAAACCGCCACCGTCAGTAGGCTCAGTAGGCCAGTGGCCAAACCCAGCCGAAATGGATGAACCGTTGAGTGAGGATTGGTGAGGTGGCCTAGCGCCAGCAGCACTATCCCCAGTGCCATATCATAGGGCAGCAAATGCCGCACATACATATTGGTGCTGGCTAGCGCAGCGTATACCAGCACCGTCATAAGCGCCAACTGCTTCGACTGCCAGCGGCGCGCTAAGTGGTACAACAGCAGCGCGTTGCCGAGCAATACCAGGTAGTTCATGAGCTGGGGCAGCCGCAACGAAACCGGGGTATCTGGTGCGGGGCCGCCCATCTGGTGCCACACCACCTGCAGCGCCGCAACAGGCAGGCGCAACAGCCCATCGGCGGGACGGCCCTGGGTATCGGCCAGGTGTAGGCAGGCCTGTTCCAGGTTTCCGGCCACAAGTTGTTCTATGGCCTTTACTGACTCCAGATAGCGTTCCTCATCAGGAAAAGCCAGGGCGCCGCCGTTGGCCAGGAGCGCCAGACGAGCCAGCACCACCAGCACCAAGAGGCCTAGCAGCGCCGGTGTAAGGCCGCGACGAAAGACACGTGTCGCGGTGGCCAAAAAATCAGACATGCAAGGGCAGAAACGAACGAAAGTCTAAAGCACGCGCACCCGATCCATGTGCAGCTCGTCCCGTAGAATTTCCAGACCACGGTAGGCCAGTGGCCTACCGGTGTTGTGGGTCAGGTCGCCACCATCGGCGTGCAGGTAGGCCACATCCAACACTAGTTGGGTGTATTTACGCTCGCCCAGTTCAATGGCAATGGGGCGGCCCCGAGTGGAATCGAACGTGGCCAGAGCCTGATCTATTTCCTCCAGAATCTTACTCATGGGGCCAAGATAGGAAAATGAGTGGAGGCGCAAACACGTTATAAGTCAAGTTTGCCACCGGCTCAGCATGCCAGCATCCGGCGCAACGATGTACCTTCGCAGGGTTATGGCTTCAACTGCATCAGAAGTATCCTTGCGCCCCATTGGCGTTTTCGACAGCGGAATTGGCGGACTCACCGTGGCCCGGGCCGTCAGCCGGGTGCTGCCCCACGAGCGGCTCATCTATTTCGGCGACACGGCTCACCTGCCCTACGGCGACAAAAGTACGGCAGCCATCCAGGCTTACTCCGTCAAAATCTGCGACTTACTGCTCAAGCAGCAGTGCAAGCTTATTCTCATTGCCTGCAACTCTGCTTCGGCGGCGGCCTACGAGCTGGTGCGCGAGTATGTGGGCTCCAAAGCACGCGTGCTTAATGTCATTGACCCGATAGTGGCCTACGTAGGCCAAGCCTACGCCGGGCGCACGGTAGGCCTCATCGGCACCAAGCAAACCGTAAATTCCAACGTCTACAAAAAGAAAATCGACGATTTGGATGTTGGTGTTCAGCTGCAGTCATTGGCCACCCCGCTGCTGGTACCCATGATTGAGGAAGGATTCTTTGAGAATAATATCAGCGACAATATTATCCAAACGTATCTGACCAACCCGGCACTTCAGGGCATTGAGGCGTTGGTGTTGGGCTGCACGCACTACCCCTTAATTAAGGAGCAGATTGCGGAATTTTATAAAGGGCATGCTGAAGTGCTGGATGCCTCCGATGTGGTTGCTGAGCACGTAAGGCACTATCTGGAGACGACAGGGCTGGCCGCACAACCTTTGCCTACGGCACCGGTTCACCACTTCTACGTATCAGATTTTACCCGTTCGTTCGAGGAAAGCACCCGTATATTTTTTGGGCAGGAAGTGCATCTCGAACATTATCCGCTGTGGGAGTAGACGCTTTTTGCACGCAGTTATCGTTTAAGAAATAGTAACACCAGGCCTACGTACTCTACCCTCATGAATAAGCCCTATTTCCCTCTCGGCGACTGGCGTCGGAACGTCTTGCTGGTAGCCGCTGCGGCCAGCTTAGGCCTAGGCCTACCCGCCTGTTCCTCCGGCACCGATTCTGATTCTTCTGCCTCCAATGGCGATTGGAGCGACGGTGACTCGTACTCTGAAGGCGTGATTACGGAGATGACCGAAGTGAAGCCTGGCGACTGGAAAATCACGGCTGAGAAGCCGGCTGGTAAGGAAGAAGTGGCCGCTATTCTGAAGCATTTTGATGGCAAAGTAGATACGCTGCAAGGGCAGGCCTTACAACAGCAGATGCAGAACTACAGCCGCCGGAATCCGGAAAACCGGGTCGGAAGCATCGGCATGATGGATGTGCTGATGTGGAGTGGCATTGGGTATATGGCTGGCCGTTTCCTTACGCCCCAACCTTCCTATTACGCCAATCCGGGCGTTGTGCAGCAGAACATGGGCTGGCGCGGTCGGGTGGCACAGGAGCGGGAGCAGGGACGGGGCTTCTTCGGCCGTGGATTTTCCGGTAGCCGTACTTCACCATCAGGCAGTGGGGTCCGGCCCAGTACTACCGTTACGCGTAGCACGGGGTACGGCCGCAGCTCTATCCGGAGCAGTGCGCCACGCTCAGGGCGTAGTTCCGGCTTTGGCGGCCGGGGTTACGGTGGCCGTGGGTTTGGTGGATAATCAACACAAATAGCAGCTGCGTATCTCCATGTCATTGTCGCCCACTATTCGTCTTCAGCCACTCTCCGGTGATGTAGCGCCGGTTCTACACAAATTGGGTTGGGAATGGGCAATGGAGAATGCCTGCCAAAACTACGTGGCCCGCGAAGCCGTGCAGCTTTCTGAGCAACAGGCCGATGAACTGCTGCAAGCCGCCGACACGATTTATGACTTGTTAGTCCAAAGTATTCCTGATCCGATTCCCGATGCTTTATTGAAGCTTCTCGCCCTTCCGGAGAATCTGTGGCCGGCCATCCGGCACTCCTGGAACGATGACCGGCATTGGCACCTATACGGCCGCTTTGATATAGCCCAGACCCCCGATGGCCCGAAACTTCTGGAGTTTAATGCCGATACTGCCACCAGTATTCCAGAAACGGCAGTAGTGCAATGGGCCAGCCTGATTGCGGCAGGCCTAGGCCAGGAGAATCGTCAGGTGAATGGATTGTTCGAGGGCCTGCAGGCGCAGCTAGGCCACTGGCTGGAACTCAACCAGGATCTGGAGCCTACCCTCGTGCTAGCACACCTGCCTGGCAGTGCTGAAGATGAAGCGAACTGCACTGTTCTGGCAGAAGCTGCTTTGGCTGCGGGCTTTCAGCAAACTTATATCTGCCCCATCGATGCCCTGCAGGTGGCAACGGAAGGGGAGGAGCGAGGCATATGGGCGGAAACAGCGCCCGACCAATGGCAGCGTTTTGGGTTCCTTTTCAAACTAGTGCCCTGGGAACTGCTGGCCGAAGAAGAGCCCGAACTCACTGCCGACCTGACCCAATTGCTGTTGAGCCGGGATGCAATAATTGCCAACCCAGCCTATACAATGCTTTTTCAGAGCAAGGCAATCTTGGCCTGGCTCTGGAAATGCTACCCCGACCATCCATTACTACTGGAAGCAAGATTAGGCGAACCATTAATGGGGCACAGCGTTCAAAAGCCATTATTAGGGCGCGAAGGGCAGGATGTGCTAGAAATGCAGAACGGAATAGCTCTTCCAGCCCAATCTGGAGACTTTGCTGATCAACTGCCTGTGTATCAGCGCTACGCCCAATTGCCTTTCGATAACCATAAGCAATTCTACCAAGCAGGAGTATTCTGGACTGGTTCGGCCAGCGCCATCAGCTACCGACGAGCTTTAGGGTTCATAAATAACCTCTCCGAATTCGTGCCTCATATATTGATATAATTATATTGTATTTCTCCTGAAATTGTAATGCACTAAATCTTTTTCGTTGAATATTATGGATGTCGCATTAAACGGCACTGACATTTATTTGACTATTCACGAAAAGTGACTATATAATTTATAATGTTATATATATAAATAGTTAATCTAATTGTTGGTGATCTTTTCCTGAATCCTATAGCAGAGATGAATGTATGCTGATGGCTTCAAACCAGTGTTTTAGACGTCGCCAAGATCTCCTTAATATGTTTGTATAAACAAATCAAAGTATAGTAATACTAAATTCAGAACCATCTAAAAATTAGGATTTTATTTTACTGAATTGTCGGAAACTCTGTAATAATGATTGACATTTGCAGAGTGTTGTCGGGTGCAAGCATTGGTGTAGCAAGCGAGCCGATACGATGGTCGGTCATAATCCTATATAGCAAATTTTTGGCATGAAATATGAGTACTGCGAGCAGCGCAAAGGCTATATGTGCTTGTATTTGAAAAATTATAATAATGCTTGAAAAAATCATTAGACAATTATCAATTGAGCACGTAAACGTCGCCAATACAAGGCCCTCCTATTTTACAATAAGCTTGGTACAAGGCTAAATCTTCACTTCGTAACCATTTCTTTCCACTTCATATGAAAAACACTTACATGAGTGCGCCCAGTAAAATGGGCCGTCCTTGGTTTTGGGTGCTTTTATTGGTTGCCGCATGGCTGCCATTCATGGCATCTGCCCAAGAAGTAATAATAACGCCAACAGCTTTAGGTGACCCTCAAGATTTTGGTGACGTTGCTGTCGGGCAAGCTTCCGCTAATAAAACTTATTCAATAAGTGGGAGTAACCTCAATAATGACATAACAATAGTCATTCCTGCGGGTTTCCAAGGGAGCTTAAATAACGGCACTACGTTCACTAATAATGACGGTGCGCAGCTAACAGTTGCTAGAAGCGGTAATTCAGCTTCAGGCACCTTAACCCTGCGTTTTGTGCCTAAGCAGGAAGGTCAGAATCAGTCTACTTTGTATGCTAGCACCAATCGGCAAAACGGTCCCCCTGTTTTCTCGAATTTTGTTAGTCTGAAAGGTAATGGTATCCCTGGCGCTCCCACTATTACTGTTAATCCAGAAGCATTAGCATTTGGTAACCAAATTGTTGGAACAACATCTGCTTCTAAGAGCTTTACGGTGAATGGTACTTCTTTAGGTACTACCCCTATAACTGTAAATGCTCCTACAGGCTTTCTGGTAAGTTACAACGGTAGTGCTTTTGGCAGCACCGCGAGCATCAACCCAACTAATGGCTCTGTCTCAAATGCAGTTGTAAATGTACAGTTCAACCCTGCAACAGCTAAAAGCTATATTGAACTGATTACTCTTGCTAGCTCCACCGCCTCTAACAGCGTTTCTGTTTCTGGTACTGGTACACTGCCTACTCCTAGCTTAACAGCTACACCTAGCACATTACAGTCTTTCGGATCTGTAACGGTTGGTACTACATCGGGTACTACCATTCGCTCATTTGTTGTGAATGGTCAGAATCTACAAGGCAACGTTACAATAACTGCACCTGCAGGATTCAGCATTCGAATTGGCTCGGGCCTGTTCTCAAGCCAGCCTATTGTACTGACCCCCGTTGATGGTACTTTGGCTAATACAACAATCGACGTTCGCTTCAGCCCTACAACTGCTACTGCTTATGCCGCTGATATTACAGTTGCTTCTCCAAGTGCTGTTACACAATTAGTAAGAGTAACGGGCACAGGTACACCAAGCTCAGGTTCGCCAGTAATACGTGTTGACCCAGCTGCTATTGCTTTCGGCACTGTCACTGGTAGCGGTAGCACAAGCACCCGTACTTTTGAAGTGAGTGGTACTGACTTGGTTAGCGGAATTGTTCTCACGCCATCTAGTGCTAACATCGAACTTCGTAATGCTTCAACGGGTGGTTCGTTCACGAAGACCTTAACTATTAATCAGGTTAATGGCACCGTATCAGCTCAGACTATTGAAGTTCGCTTGGTAGCAATTGTTCCTCAGAACGATTTTAACCAGCGCATCGATATTACTAGCCAAGGTGCTGCTGCTAAAATAGTAGGGGTAACTGCAACGAACCCTAGTGGTGCAACGTCAGATATCTCTGTAGTTAACGTTGATAACAACGATTTTACATTTGCTACGCGTCCTAACACGGTTTCGGCTTCCCAGCGTTTCCTGGTAAGTGGTACCAACTTGGTTGACAATCTCGTCGTTCGTCCCGTAGGTCCTAACGCTGAGTATTTTGAAGTCTCAACGGACGATGTAAATTTCTTTCCTAGCGTGTCATTCACTCCAAATACGCAAGGGAACGTATTGCAAACCACCGTTTATGTTCACTTTAAGCCAGGTGTTCAGGCAGTAACGGTTACCAGCACCATTCGTAACTCAAGTGCTCCTGCTCCCGACTTCGATGTATCTGTTACGGGTATTAGCGAGCCAACTATCCGCCTCAACCAGCCAATAGGTAATTTCGCTACGAATGTTGTAAAAGGCACCGTTACGGCACCTGTAGCAGTTCGCGCAGTTGGTTTCTTGTTAGATGGAGAGGTAGGGATTCGTTTCCCGCAAGATTTCGCCGATGACTTGCGTAACCCAACTCGCACTCCTCAGTATGAGTTCTCTTTTGATAATGGCAAAACGTATGTGAAGGAAAGCAGCATCACTCCAGATGCAAACGGCAACTTCACCCAAGATCTTTTGGTGCGTTTTGCTCCAGTGCGTGTAGGAAATGCTGATCAAACGCTTCAGTTCAAGAATGCTAGCCTGCAAGGTGGTGCTTACTTCAACCTAACTAGTGGCTTTGGTCGTGCTCAAGGGTTTGCTATTGCAGTTGAGCCTACAGCACAGTCAACAGCCAAAGTAGTTCGCTCTGCTAATGGCCAGTCTGCCACGATTACCTTTGACCTGACAAGCGCACCTGCTGGCACTGCCTACGGAGCTACTCGCTTAGTAATTGGTAGCAGCACGTATACTACAGAACTGCCAACTAACCTGTTCCCTCAGGATAAGCAGAACTTTAACCCCGGTACAACTCTAGGAAACGGTGACTACCGTTTTGGTTCTGGTACTGCCATTGAGGCCAACACTAATACATTCGTTGTCTTCAGCGGAGCAAGTGGTTCGTTTACGGTAACCAACTTGGATCCTAAGCTGACTTATAGCTTCTTTGGTTTTGAATTCAATAACGATGGCGTTCTGAATGCTGAAAACTACCGCATTCCGAACAATCGTCCTCAGTTCCCACTACCAGTTGACCTTGTGTCATTCACAGCTAAGCTGCGTAACAACAAAGTGGCTTTGAACTGGGTGACTGCTTCTGAAAAGAACAACGGCTCATTTGCTGTTGAGCGTAGCCAGGATGCTCGTACGTTCAATACTATCCTGACCCGTGAAGGTAAAGGCACTACTAGCACCAGCACTACTTATGACGCTATCGATGAAAAGCCTTTGACGGGTACTTCTTACTACCGGTTGAAGCAGATCGACTTTGATGGTACGGTTAAATACAGCTCCCCAGTAGCAGTAAATAACTTAGGTGTTGCTGAAGTAGCCATGTATCCTAATCCGACTGAAGATGTCTTGAACATCCAGATTGGTGGATCTACTGAAGGTGTACGTGCCTCAGTTAGCGACCTGACTGGCCGTGTAGTTCTCACTCAGGTCCTGAGTGGCAACGGTCAGCTTAGCTTAGGTGGCCTACGTAGCGGTACTTACTTGGTAACGGTAGGAGAGGGTAACTCGAAGGTTACTCGCCGCATCGTGAAAAAGTAGAGTCTGTAAGTAAAAACAGGCCCAACAAAAAGCCCCTTCCCCACATGGAGAAGGGGCTTTTTGTTGGGCCTGTTTTTACTTATGGATAGTCTTATACCTGGAATTTCTTAACTCATATAACACCTTTTGCGTACACAACAGCCTCACATAAACACCTCATCTCTTTCTCCTATGAAAACGACAATCAAGAGTTTTATGGCTATTGCTGCTTTTTCAGTATTTGCCTTTACCTCGTGCTCACAGAACACGCAAGACAAGGCTGAAGCTACGGCTGACAGCGCCGCAAATGACGCAAGCAATGCTGCCAATACTGCTGCTGACGCTACCAGCAATGCCGCCGATAATGTAGAAGCTGATATGGCTCCTGAAAAAGGTGATACAGCCGTAGTGCAGAACAAAGAAGCTGACAAGCTTGTAGAAGAAACCCCTAAGAAGCAATAACCCTAAAAGGGTATTGTGTTCGTAAAGTGAATAAGGCCCACCAAAACTACTTGGTGGGCCTTATTCGAAAACAGACAGGCCTACGCTCAACTAGAGCGTAGGCCTGTCTGTTGTATTATCGTGTAAAGCTAGCGCTATACAGAGAAGCTTTCACCGCAGCCGCAAGTACGAGACGCGTTTGGGTTGTCAAAATAAAAGCCTTTACCATTAAGGCCATCAGAGAAATCGAGTTGAGTGCCGGCCAGATATAGGAAGCTCTTCATGTCAACCACTACGCGCACACCCTTATCCTCAAACTCCTGATCCATTGGCTTTACTTCGTTATCGAAGTCGAGTTTGTAGCTCAGGCCAGAACAGCCACCGCCGGCCACTGAGGCCCGGAGACGATAAGTCGAATCAAGCTCCGCGTCGTGCATGAGCTTCTCAACTTTCTCTTTTGCTTTATCAGAAACGGTAATCATGGTATTGGTGCAATTGGGTTATCAGCAGTTTGAAGTGCTCGGCAGGAAGAATGGCCTGCCATCAAACACATTCCAATAACAAACAATTAGGAAGAAGGATTCAGCACCACGCTGAACACTGTAATAGTAGTAAGGTCTCGACCAAAGTAGAGCTTATCTAAAGCTTCGTACGTGTTGCGAGCCCTGAAATAAGAGGTTTGTAACTCCCGGTCGCCGCGGGCACGCCACTGGATGGTATAGGAGCTCTCCGTATCACGGTAGCTCTGCACATAAGTCAGCATTTTGCGCAGGCTGTCCAGCTTATCATACCCAATCTCATAGCGAAAAAGGAAGCTTTGCTGGTGCCTAGGATTTACGGTAATCAGGTCGAGGCGCATCTGGCCATCAAGCTGCCGAAACTCAAATAGCAGATTCCCAGAACCGAGGCCTAGGTAGCTTTCAATCTGTTGTTGAATGCGGGCGCTTTCAACGTGTACGTCGGCGGGCGTGACATCCATACTTTGAGTAGCAATAAAAGAGGCAAATTAGCGGGATGGAGAGCACATGAGCACTCTTCATCCCGCTAATTTGCCTCCAATAGTTGACTAGTGGTGCGACTTAGCTTCTTCCAGAGCAGGAAGCCCGTTCTTTACCCGGTAGTCACTGATAGCCGATTTGATAGCGTCTTCAGCAAGCACAGAGCAGTGGATTTTAACGGGCGGCAAAGCCAATTCTTCCACAATCTCCATGTTGTCGATAGCAAGGGCCTCGTCCACTGTCTTGCCTTTCAGCCATTCGGTAGCCAAGGAAGAAGAAGCAATAGCTGAACCACAACCGAACGTCTTAAACTTAGCGTCGGTGATAGTGTTCGTAGCCTCGTCTACCTCGATTTGCAAGCGCATTACGTCGCCGCACTCAGGAGCGCCTACTAGGCCAGTACCAACGTTCTTTTTGCTTTTATCCAGCGTGCCTACGTTGCGGGGATTGCTGTAATGATCAATTACTTTATCGGAGTAAGCCATGGCTTATTTGAGAAGTTTAGATGGTAGATTCCAGAACTTAGTGCTAAGCTCTAAAAGATTAATGTTCAGCCCACTCGATAGAGTTGAGGTCAATGCCTTCTTTGAACATCTCCCATAGAGGAGACATCTCACGAAGCTTAGTTACGGCTTCCTTCACGTGGTTTATGGCGTAATCGATCTGCTCATCCGTGGTGAAGCGAGACAAGCCGAAGCGCAGGGAGCTGTGCGCCAGGTCGTCACTGAGGCCTAGAGCTTTAAGTACGTACGAAGGCTCCAAAGAGGCTGAAGTACAGGCAGAACCCGAAGATACAGCCAAGTCTTTCACGCCCATCATCAAGCCTTCACCTTCTACATACTTAAAGGAAATGTTGGCTACGTGCGGCAGACGGTGTTCACGCGAGCCGTTTACATAGCTTTCTTCCAACGTCAGCAGCTCGCGCTCCAAACGGTCGCGCATTACAGAGAGACGCTGGGTATCAGCTTCCATCTCCTGTTTGGCAAGCTCGCAAGCTTTGCCTAGGCCTACAATGCCTGGAACGTTGAGGGTACCGGAGCGCATGCCACGCTCATGGCCGCCGCCATCCATCTGGGCAGTAACTTTTACCCGTGGGTTCTTGCGACGTACATACAGTGCACCAACGCCTTTCGGGCCGTACATTTTGTGGGCTGTGAAAGCCATGATGTCGATGCCATCAGCAATAACATCTACGGGAATCTTGCCAACTGCCTGGGTGCCGTCCGTCATGAACAGGGCACCGTGCTTGTGTGCAATAGCAGCAATTTCGCGGATAGGTTGGATGGTACCCGTCTCGTTGTTGCCATACATGATGGTCACGAGAATAGTCTCGGGAGTCATGGCCGCTTCCAGATCAGCCAGGCTAATAAGGCCTTCGGCGTCTACTGGGAGGTAGGTTACGCGGCCGCCCAGCTTCTCAATGTGCTTGCACGTATCGAGTACCGCTTTGTGCTCGGTAGTGGCGGTGATGACGTGGTTGCCCTTCTGGGAGTACATCTCGAACACTCCTTTGATACCAAGGTTGTCCGATTCTGTAGCGCCAGAAGTGAAAATGATTTCTTTAGGATCACAGTTAATCAGGCCGGCAATCTGCTCACGGGCGTAATCCACTGCTTCCTCAGCGGCCCAGCCGAAAGGGTGGTTACGGGAAGCGGCATTGCCGAACACCTCGGTCAGATAAGGCATCATAGCCTCCAGAACCCGGGGGTCGAGAGGTGTGGTGGCGTTGTTGTCGAGGTAAATAGGTAGCTTGAGCATGGCTCGGAGTCAGTTTCAGCGGAGAATCATTCGCAGGTAGAACACGAAAACCAGCGAACTGGTTTTACTTTGCTCCCACAAAAGTAGAACAAATCCAAACAAGCCGCGCTATACAGCGCAGTTGGTTTTTGCCCCTCCGTATGCTTACAAATCTTGAACACCTAGGCCTGGCCGTAAATGACCTGGAAGCGGCCACTATACTCTATACAACGCTGCTAGGCCAGGAGCCCTACAAGCGCGAGCATGTGGAGAGTGAAGCCGTGGATACCGTTTTCTTTCAGGTGGGCGGTTCTAAAATTGAACTGCTGGCCGGCACATCGCCTAATAGCGCCATTACCAAGTACCTGGAGAAGAAGCCCGATGGCATACACCATGTGGCCTTTGCCGTAACGGACATTCGAGCCGAAATGGCGCGTTTGCGGGCTGCTGGCTTCACATTACTCAATGAGGAGCCCAAGCGCGGCGCCGACAACAAGCTGGTCTGCTTCATTCATCCGAAGAGCGCCAACGGGGTATTGGTGGAGCTGTGCCAGGATATGGTGCCTTTAACGTAAGCTGGATATGAGCACGAAGTTTCTCCGCGAAGAAATAGACGCGGCCGTTGATGCCCTGCTACTGCAACAAGTAATTCTTTACCCCACTGACACCGTGTGGGGGCTTGGCTGCGATGCCGAAGCGCCACAGGCAGTAGACCAGATATATAAATTAAAGCAGCGCCCAGCCGAGAAAGCCTGCATTGTGCTGGTAGCGGATGAGAAAATGTTTGCCCGCTATGCCACTACCGTACCGCCGAACCTGACGGAGCTACTGGCCGCGCAGCAGAAGCCTACAACCTACGTGGTGCCCGGCAGCCGCCTGCTGGCGCCTAACCTGCTGGCGCCGGATGGCACGATAGGCCTACGCATTGTGCGGGATGATGAATTCTGCCAGAAAGTGGTGCGCCGGCTAGGCCATGGGCTTGTGTCTACCTCGGCCAACGTAAGTGGGGAGCCCAGCCCGGCTGTGTACTCAGATGTGAGCAAGGAAATTGTGCGCGGGGCGGATCATGTGGCAAACTGGCGACAGGATGACCAGACGCGGGCTTCCCCCTCGCGGGTGGTCCGTGTGCTGCCCGATGGTAGCCTGGAGGTACTGCGGGATTAGTGGCCTAGCATATGGGTAGTGGGCCACTTCCTAGGTATAGCAGGAGTCGATAACCACCACTTGGCACTACTGCCTACCTTTGCGGCTTAAACTGTTGCGCATGAAAACTCCTCAGCTACCCGATCTGCCCTTGTTTCGTACCATTGCCGAAGCAGCCGGCGAACTGGCCTACCCGGCCTACGTGATTGGGGGCTATGTGCGGGACCTGGCCCTGGAGCGACAAAGCAAAGACGTGGATGTAGTGTGTGTGGGCGATGGTATTCGGCTGGCTCAGGAAGTAGGCAAAAAGCTGCCCAACCGGCCGCGCGTTACGGTGTTCAAGAATTTCGGGACGGCCATGCTGCCCACGCCCGAGATTGAGTTGGAGTTTGTGGGTGCCCGCAAGGAGAGCTACCGCGCCGAAAGCCGCAAGCCCGAAGTAGAAGCCGGAACCCTGGAAGAAGACCTCGCCCGCCGCGACTTTACCATCAATGCCCTGGGCCTCAGCCTGAACCCCACTGACTTCGGCTCATTGGTGGACCGGTTTGACGGCATGGGCGACCTGCAGCGCCGCATTATTCGCACACCGCTCGACCCCGATATTACCTTTTCCGATGACCCCTTGCGCATGATGCGGGCCGTGCGCTTTGCCACGCAGCTCAACTTTGATATTGAGCCGGACACGTATGATGCCATTTCCCGCAATAAGGACCGCATCAAGATTGTGTCGCAGGAGCGGATTACGGATGAGCTGAACAAGATCATCATGGCCCCGAAGCCGAGCTACGGCTTTAAGCTGCTGTTCCAGAGTGGCCTACTGCAGCTCATCTTCCCGAAAATGGCCCAACTCTATGGGGTGGAGAAGGTAGGCCAGCACGCGCATAAGGATAACTTCTACCACACCTTGCAAGTGCTCGATAATGTAGTGGCCACGGGCGGCGACCTGTGGCTGCGCTGGGCCGCCATCCTGCACGATATTGCCAAACCCGCCACCAAACGCTACGACAAGCGCGTGGGCTGGACTTTCCATGGCCACGAAGACAAGGGCGCCCGCTGGGTTCCTGGCATCTTTACGGATCTGAAATTGCCGCTGGGCGAGGAGATGCGCCAGGTACAAAAGCTGGTGCGGCTGCACCTGCGGCCCATTGCGCTGGTCAAGGAAATCGTGACGGACTCGGCGGTGCGCCGCTTGCTCTTCGAGGCCGGCGACGACATTGACCGCCTGATGCTCCTGTGCCGGGCCGATATCACCAGCAAAGACCACCAGCGCGTGGCGCGCTACCTGCGCAACTTCGATGTGGTGGAGCAGAAGCTGAAGGAAGTGGAGGAGAAAGACCACCTACGCAACTTCAAGCCCGTCATCACCGGCGAAATCATCATGGCCACGTTTGGCCTGTCGCCTTCCCGTGCCGTGGGCGAGCTGAAAGAGGCCTTGTTGGAAGCTATTCTCGATGGCAAGATTCGCAATGAGTACGACGAGGCGTTTGCCCTTTTGCTGGAGCTAGGCCACCGCAAAGGCCTAGTAGCTGTGCAGGCATAAGCTTCAACTCTGATGTAACCAGACTAAAAAGAAGCCCTTCTCTTGTTAAAGGAGAAGGGCTTCTTTTTAGTCTGGTTACAGCGAAGTAGGATAGATATAAACAAAATGGAGGAAGCGTCAGCCAGCCTGTTGCAGCAGGGGGGAGGCTGAATGCTTCCTCCGGGTCTCACCTTTCACTCACTAGTTAGACCCTTGTATGTTTGTTCTGAGAAAACAGATGCAGACAGCAAGCGAATCGTTGCTTGCCGTACTCTCGGAACACGAAAGAAATATTCGCGCTCTGAGATGTGAAACGCATGAAGGCCCTTTGGGTTGCACCGCGTCGTCGTAAGTTATCCAGAACTGTGCCAGTTAAGGCACAGAGCATTAGCTACTATATGGCAGGTGGCCTAGGCATTGTAGGCCACCTGCCATATAGGGTAAAGTTATTAGTCAACGGCGCGGATAGAGGCCGCACCGATAGCTTCCCGACGGACGTTTTGTGGCTTGCCGCTGTACTCAATCAGGCTGGCACCCACTGCATCTGCCTTTAGCTCGTCGGTCACACGCACCCGAATTTTGCTGGCCCCGATGGCATCTACATCGGCACGGCGGGCGGTGAAATCATCGGCGGCTACTTCGCAGGCGCCGGTGCCGCTGATTTCCAAGTTATCGGCGCTACCTTGTAGGGCGGCCTGGCAGCCACCGGCTAGTTCCAGCTTCAGCTCCCGCAGGTCGCCCCGGAAACGAAGCTGGCTGCCGCCGGCCTGCTGCACGCGCAGGTTGCCGGAGTTGAAGCCGTTCACCTCCGCTTTGGTGCCGCCTACCAGGCTCAGGTCATTGAGTTCAGGCGTTTCAATGATGAGCAGAACCTCATCAGTATCGTTGTTGCCCCGGGAGTCGAACAGGTCGCGGTTGCGGGGGCTGATGGTGATTTCCCGACCGTCGCGCTCTACTTTGATATCACGCAGGGCCCGACCATCGCCAGCGGCCCGCACGCTGTAGCTGCTGCCTTGGCGTACCACTACATGATAACCACCTACCACCGACACATGATCGAAGTCGGTTTCGTCGAAGCGCTGGCGCTCGGAGCCGTAGGAGCTTTCATCGGTATTGATGGGCTCCACGCTGCCAAAGCTCAGGTTGATGTCGTTGTCATCATCATTGTCATTGCGGCCGCTTTCGTAGTCCTCATTGTTCTCATCGTCAGAGTCAGGGCCGCCGCGCAGGTCAGCTTCGGTGCAGTTGATGCACTCCACTTTGTTGCCTACCATGCGGTACACGAACTTTTCGGGGTGGTAGGGCTCTCGCTCATTCACGAAGTCGTCTTCGCTTAGCCAGTCGGCAAACGTTTCCGACATGCGGAACTTACGGTCGCGGGGCATCAGCAGGCGCAGCTGCATGTGCTGGTCGCGGAACCGGGCGCTGGTTTTATAGGTGAAGTGGTCATCTACGCTCAGCGTGGAGTCGTTGAGAACCCGGACCGTTAGCGAAACAGAAGTGGCAGCCGTGCGGCGGGCCAGCGAATCAGTAGAGCCTTTGGCCGAGATAATCCGCTCCAGGCGAGGGGCCTGGGCGCTGTCGATTCCTACCAGGTCCAGATCGACCCACTTGTCGTCATTAAGCTGGCGGCGCTCCAGTATCAGTTGCTGACGGGTAAGGCCGTTAAGAGCGGTAGTCTGGGTTACTTCCGACTCTCGCTGAAACTCCCGGCCAACCCGGATGCCCGCAATAGAGCTACCTACTACGCCTAGCAGCCATAGGCCTAGCAGCGTCAGCCAGCCCGCTCTCGACATCACGGGGCGGCGTATCAGCAGCCCGATGCCCATCAGCAGCAAAGCCAGGGCCGGAATTCCGGTGAGCAGGAAGAACGCAAGCACAGCCCAAACTGAGATGTCGTTGAAGATCAGGAAGGGCTGGAGCGGCCCGAAGTCGAGGTTATCCGACGACGAGATGATGCCTAGGCCTATGCCCATTCCGATGGTTGCCGCCAGCAGCCCACTGAAACCCATGAGGATGAGGATACCACCCGCCACGGCCCGAATCAGGGCGCCCAGGGAGTTGAGCAGAGGCCGGATATTGACGAAGAGGTCCTCCAGAAACGTGCCCACGGGCCGGTTGTTGACGGCACCTGCCTCAGAGCCAGCAGTGTAGGGGTTATTACGCAGGTTGTTATCCAGGGCCGACAAGGTAACGGCGTCGCCGCGCATGCGGAGCTTGTCGGAGGCGGTTTTCGCCTCCGGCAAGAGAATCCACAGGATAATGTAGAGCGGGAAGGCGAAGCCACCCGCAAACAGGCCTACGATGAACAGAATCCGGATCAGGACTACATCTACCTTGAAGTAGGCGGCCAAACCAGCCGATACCCCGCCGACTTTACCGTTGTCGGTGTCGCGGTAGAGCTTCTTGAAGACGGCGTCATCGTCAGAGGTTGGCGCGTCGTAGCGCTTGGGCAACACAATCCAGAGGACGATGTAGCTTAGAATGGCGAAGCCGGCAAAATTGCCGCCTATATCATCCAGGCGCGTATTATCCAGCAGAATGGGCAGGATAATGAAGAAGCCCAGGAAGCCTAGCCGAATCCACAGAGGGTTTACGGCGAAGTAATTCCCTAGGCCAGCCGCCACACCCGCCACTTTGCGGTGGGCCATGTCGCGGTACAGGCGCTTGGTGCCGGGCTCATCTGCGGGAGGCGTGGTAGTAGAGCCCCCAGCAGTTGTGCGGCCGAAGCCACCGGCGTAGCCGCCACTGGTGTTGCCCGTAGTGCCGGTGTAAGTGCCCTGGGCCGTACCAGAGGCCACAGCTTCGGCGAGGATTTCCTCGTCTTCGTCGGCCTCGTCGGCGCTCTGGAAGTCACTAACCCGGCCCATTTTGGCCGTCATGGCCTCCACGTCTTCCAGGGTGATGACCTGCTTGAGGCTGGACAGGCGGGCGGCGAAGAGCTCCGCGATGCGGCTCTCGATGTCGGCCACAATTTCCTCGTGGCCTCGGTAGCCGCTGAAGTGAGCTTTCACTTCCGCTAGGTAACGGCCGAGCACTTCGTAGCCATCTTCCTCAATGTGGAAGATCATGCCCTGAAGGTTGATGCTGATGTTCTTTTTCATCTCAGTGCTGCAACTATTCGGGAAAAATCAGGTAGCGAGTCTGCTTAGAGCAGGACTTCCGCGGGGGCGCTACCATTGGAGTGAGGCTTCTGGCGGATGATGCGGATGGAATCCTGTACCTCTTCCCAGGTGAGGCGCAATTGGTGCAGGAAGTCCTGTCCGGCCTCGGTGAGGGTGTAGTACTTGCGGGGCGGGCCACTGGTAGACTCTTTCCAGGTGTAATCTAACAATCCCGCGTTTTTGAGGCGCGTCAGAAGTGGGTAGAGCGTCCCCTCGACCACGATCATGCGGGCGGAGGTAAGCTCCTCCAGCATGTCTGACGCATAGACCTCTCCGCGGGCGATGATTTCCAGAATGCAGAACTCCAGGATGCCCTTCCGCATCTGCACTTGGGTGTTCTCGACTTTCATGGGCTGAGGCAGATATCGGTGAAGAATGAGTCAAAGATATGAAAAGGTACTATGTAACACAAGGTACTGTTGAAAATATTTTTTTGTTGCATAGAGAAAGCGAGATTTTTGAGCTCTATGCCACTAAAAAGTGCTCTGGAAAAGCAGATAGCGGGTTTCCAAGTCCAAAAAAATATATGGCTAGGCCACTAATTATCCTGCACCGGACAAAGTTTAGCCTTGAGTACTTGGGCAAGGTTATTGGACGTGCGTCAACCCAACCCTCGTTTTATACCCTGAAAGTCAGCGTTAACCGATTACTGCAATCCGGCACGCACTATTAATGAGTATCTTGCGTTGCTGCTGCGGTTTCACCTCCTTATCAGATTATCTGTCCTAACCTCTATGCCTCATTCTACCCGAAGTACTGCCCTACTGCTAGGCGTAGGCCTATGCCTGGGTGCACTTTCTCCGGCGCTGGCGCAAACCAAGACGCCCAAATACAGCAATGAATTTCTCAACATCGGGGTAGGGGGGCGCGCCCTGGGCATGGGCAAGGTGCAGGCAAGCCTAGCCGAGGATGCCACCGCTGGCTACTGGAACCCCGCCGGCCTGCTAGGCCAGAAAACCAAGTACGATGCCGTGCTGATGCACTCCGAGTTGTTCTCCGGCATCGTTAAAAACGACTACGCGGCTTTCTCTATGCCGCTGGATGAGAAAAGCGCCATTGGCATCAGCCTCATCCGCTTAGGCGTTGATGATATTGCCGACACCCGCGACCTGGTGAATGAGTACGGCTATATTCAGTACGACCGGATCCGGTACTTCTCCGTGGCCGATTATGCGGTGCTGCTGTCGTATGCCTATAAAGTAGCCAGCATAGAAGGCCTTCAGGTGGGCGCCAATGCGAAGGTGGTGTACCGCAATGTGGGCGAGTTTGCCAATGCCTGGGGCTTTGGCGTCGATGCCGGCGTGCAGTACAACCGCGGCAACTGGCGCCTGGGCCTTATGGCCCGCGACATCACGACGACCTTCAATGCGTGGTCGGTAGATGCGGAAAAGTTTAAAGGCTCTGCTGTTACGAACGACCCCATCCCCAAAAGCAGTACCGAAATCACGTTGCCCCGCCTAGTACTAGGCGTGGGCCGCACCGTGAAACTGCCCGGTCAGTTCACGGCCCTGGCCGCTGTTGATCTGGAAGCTACAACTGACGGTAAGCGGAACACGCTCATCTCGACCAGTGCCGTCAGCGTTGATCCTCGGGCAGGTCTGGAAGTAGGCTACAATAATGTGGTTTTCCTGCGCGGTGGCGTCGGTAACTTCCAGAAAATCCAGTCGTTTACGGGCCAGGAAGAATGGAAAGCCCAGCCCAGCTTGGGCGTAGGGGTGGCTCTGAGTGGCCTACGGCTTGATATGGCACTTTCGCGGCTAGCCGTGGAGAAGCTCGGCCAACGCTCTCAGGCCAATTCCATCATCGTGTCATTAGGCTACGGCTTCAAATAAAATTCTAGGCCAGTAGCCTCGCGCTAGCAGCGTCTTTTTTCGTGGTTATGCACTACGCAATACCTACTATATGAAACAACCTTACCATTTACTAACCATCAAGTTAGGCGGCTGGGTAGCCCTGCTACTGGCGTTTTTTGCGTTGGCGCCTCTCGCGGCCGAAGCGCAATCGGGGCCGTACGGCAACGAGTGGATTGTGCCCGGCCAGCAGTATTACCGCATTAAGCTGGCGCGCACCGGCTTGTACCGCCTCGATTACCAATACCTGACTCAGGCGGGTGCCGGAGGCGTAAGCCCTCAGCGCCTCCAGCTGTGGCGTAGGGGCCGGGAAGTGGCCATTCACGTAGGCGGCAACCAGAGCAGTCTGGACCCCACTACGTTCGTGGAGTTCTTTGGGCAGAAAAACGATGCGGCTCTGGACCGAGGTATGTTCCGCAGTGCCAGCGACCAAGCCCAGCCGTATTTCAGCATGTTTACGGATACGGCCGCTTACTTCCTGACGTGGAGCAATGTGGCCCCTGGCAAGCGCATGACCCAGTCGAACCTGACGGGCACCACGCCGCACGCCTCCCGCGTGCAAAAAACGTTGCGCGTTGAGTCGTTCCGCTGGAATACCATCAACGACGAGGCCAACGTGTATCAATCCTGGGCTGAACTAGGTGAAGGCTTTTTTAGTGAAGAATTTGGCAGCAGAGGATATGTAGATCCGATAACCAGAGACCCTTGGTTCGCCTTGGATTCCATTTGGTCCGTGAATTCCAGTGGGCAGGCGCCGCATCTGGATATTCAGGTAGTGGGCAAATCGTCGGGCGCGCATATTTCTGAGGTAGCCGTAGTGGCTCCAGGCGGAATCCGGGTGCTTGGTACCATTGCTTTCACGGATTACGGGTTTGCGCGTAAGTCTTTCACTTTGCTGCCCTCAGATCGGGCCGCCAACGGACGGGTGCAGATTCAGGTAAAGCAAGTAGGAACCGGTGGGCCCCGGGGCGATGTAGCTCGGGTGGCCTACCTACGTCTGGCCTTCGGGCAAACCAGCCGCTGGAACCCGCGCCGTTCGCAACTCCTGTTTGCGAACGATTCTACTCTGGCGGGCCCCGCTTTTTATGCTTTGGATTCTATCCCGGCTTCGGTGCGTGGCTATGATGTAACTGACCCCTATAACGTATTGCGCGTAGAAGGACAAGCCCTGGGGGCTAACCGCCGCGGCTATGTTTTTCCGCAGGCAGAAGGACGCACTCGCTCCTTAATGTTAGCGGAGGCCGACCGGGCGTTGGTGCCAGGTGTAGGTCGTCGGGTGCAATTCCGTCAGATTTCGCCGGCCGCGCACAACTTCCTCATTATAAGCAGCCGCGTGCTGATGCAGCCCGCCAGTGGGGTAACTAACCCAGTGCGGGCGTATGCCAACTATCGGGCCTCATCGGCAGGAGGAAGCTACGATACGCTGGTAGTGACTTCGGAAGAACTTTACGACCAGTTTCACTACGGTGAAAGATCGGCCTTAGCTGTTCGGCAGTTTGCGCAGTGGATGCTGGCGGGCAGCAAGCGGCCAATGTCCTTGCTGCTGCTGGGCAAAGGCCTGGGCGTGGCGGAGTATTGTAGTTCCTACCACCGGGTTAATCCGGAAGGCTACACCTACGCTGCCTGCGGTGGTCCCGATAATTCAGTGGTGCGCAACCTGGTGCCCGCAAGTACCCGCGGCGTGTCCGACGTTTTCTTTACCGCCAACTGGCAGAGCAACGACTACGCACCCCGCATGGCTACCGGACGGGTTTCGGCCCAGACGCCCCAGCAGGTGGTTAATTATCTGAGTAAGCTGCAGGAGCACGAAGTGCCGGCTTATGCAGAGTGGCGCCGCAATGTGCTGCACATGGCCGGCGGAAAAGAACCAGCTGAACGGTTGCAGTACGCCGCCTTCCTAGAGGAATATGCTACATATGTGCGTAAACCGCCATTTGGTGGTACGGTAAAAACCTACTTGCGAGGTGATTATCCGGGTACTACGCCCGGTGAAGCGCAGATCAACTGGGCGCCAGACCTGAACGCAGGCGTGTCCTTCATTTCCTATTTCGGGCACGGCGACACGGGCTATCTGGATTGGGGAATCCCGAACATTAACAACCCCGCCAGCGGCATCAACAACAAAGGCAAGTACCCGGTGATGTATGTGAGCGGTTGCTCAGCCGGCAACTCCTTCAGAGCTATTCCGGCCTTCGGCGGCGACCAGTACGTGCTAGCGGCCGATAAAGGCTTCGTTGGTTTCCTCAGCGACTCTGACCTGGCCTTCCCCTACGATTTGCACGAGATGCACACCGAAATGGTGAAGCTGTTATTCTCTGATCCGCAATGGTATGGCAAACCGGTGGCCGAGGTGCAGCAGGAAGTAATCCGGCGTCTGCAGGGCACAAACTCGCTGCCTAATGCTACAACGGCCATGCTGATGAATACCATCTGGCAAGGCGACCCGGCTCTGAAGCTGTACTCGCCGCTCAAGCCAGACTATCAGGTGGCCAGCGTGAAAGTAGCGCCAGATGTGGTGCCCGTGACGGCTCCTTCGTTTCAGTTGCAGGTGCGCGTGGCCAACCCCGGCCGCCGCACTACAGGCAAGCTCGATATCAAGGTGACGCGCACTTTCGGTACCAACACCGTGGTGTTGCCGATATTCACGGTGCCCCAGGCCCGCCGCGACACCACGTACACGCTCACTATCCCGAACACTGGCTTAGGCTCGATTATCGGTCAGAATACCTTCCTGGTAGAACTGGACCCGAGCAACCTGATTGATGAGTCGGATGAAACCAACAACAGCGGCACCACCACCTACGCGTTCCTGACGGGAGGCGTCACGACGCTGAGCCCACCCGAGTTTGGAATTGTGGGAGCTCGCACGGTGCGCCTCGTAGGCCAGAGCAATCTGCCCACAACGGTAAGCCGCGAGTACGATATGGAGCTGGACACCGTCCAGACATTCAACAGCCCCCTGATTCAGCGTACTACGCTGGCGGCCGTGATGGTGCCCGAATGGAGCGTTACGGCGCCAATCATTGCCAACCGCGACAGCGTGGTTTGGTACTGGCGAATGCGTTTCCATGCGCCTCAGGCCGGTGAGGAATCGGGGTGGGCTACCAGCTCGTTCCGGATCATCAGTGGCCGCAACGGCGGCTGGTCGCAGAGCCATGTAGGCCAGTTCCAGCGCGATGAGAAAGCCGGAATTACAGTAGCTGCCCCCGGTGGGCAATGGGCATTTGACGCCGGTAGTAAGCAGGCTACCATTACGTCTACCCGCATCGGTCCGGCCCGCCAGTGGGAAACGCTGTCGCACACCATCCGGACCAGTCCCACAGGCAGCTACACGCTTCGTCTGATCGGAATTGATGCCAACAACAATTCAGTAGAGCTCAACCCGAACGTTACGAGCCGCCGCCTCGACCTCAGCACCATCTCAGCTACCACTTATCCTTATCTGCAGCTGGAAGCGGTGGTGAAGGAAAACGGCAGTGGCCCGGCTCCGCAACTAGAGCAGTGGCTGATTGCCTACCAGGGAGTGCCCGAAGGCGTAGTGCGGCCCCAGACCGTAGCGCTGGATGGCGCGGCACTGGCACTGCAAGCCAAACAGCAAGGCAAGCTCTCGATTCCGGTTACGTTCCAGAACGTGGCTGATTTCGATTTCACCAACCCAATGGTGGCCTACATCTTGGTGCGCAACGACAACAACGGCCTGCGCGAAAAGTACATTAAGCTGCCCGGTGCGGCCCTCACGGCGCACACCCAGCGGACGTATCAGGTGGAGTTGGATATTCGGGATCTACTCGGAACTCTATCGGGCCAGATTGTGCTCAACCCCAACCTAGCGCTGAGCCCCAATCGCCAGCCAGAGCTGAATTACTTCAACAACGAGCAAGGCATTACAAGCTTCCAGGTAGATGACCGCGATACGCCGCCGGTGCTGGATGTTGCATTCGATGGCCGCCACTTGCTGAACGGCGACATTGTATCGGCGCAGCCCATCATTACGGTGCAGCTACGCGACCAGGATAAGCTACGCCCCATCAAGGACCGTACAGCCTTCAACCTCTTCCTGACCAGCCCGAATGGCGGTGCCACCGTGCCGCTGAATCTGAATGCGGCCAACGTGACGTTTGTGGCTGATTCGGCCAACGGGGTTGCTCGTCTGGAGGTGCATCTGGGCAAAGAGACGGCGCTGAAAGACGGTATCTACACGCTGGAAGTGCAGGGCAAGGACGGCTCTGGCAAGCTGGCCGGCTCTGAGCCGTACCGCATCACGTTTGAAGTGATTACGACGGCGGGCATCTCCAATGTGTTCCCGTATCCGAACCCCGTTACCAGCAAAGCCAAGTTCGTGTTTACCCTGACGGGAAGCGAGGTGCCGCGCAACATGAAAATCCAGATTATGACGCTTACGGGCCGCGTAGTACGGGAAATCATGATGAGCGAGCTGGGTAACTTGCACATCGGCAACAACATCACGGATTATGCCTGGGATGGTACCGATGAGTTCGGCGACCGGCTGGCCAATGGCACTTACCTCTACCGCGTAGTGCTCGATGACCCGCAGGGCAAGTTTGAGCAACGCACCACCGCCGCTGATAAAGCCTTCAAGCAGGGCTGGGGCAAACTGGTGCTAATCCGCTAGGCCACTCCCGAAACTACGAATACCAAAAGAAGAGGCAGCCCAATTGGCTGCCTCTTTTTTTGTGGCCTAGGCCAGTATACCTGTATCGTAGAGCGGTAGTGTAAGCGCTAAGTAACGAAAGCAGACCACATGCGGCGGCCAGGAGTTGTTCTGATTCCGACTCCGAGAATCACAGTAGCTTCGTGGCTTGTCTACCCGCACATATGGAGCCCGTTCCTCAAAAAGTCCCGATCCGGTATTACGAAATAGACGTGCTTCGCTTTGTGGCGGCTCTGGCAGTAATGCTGTATCACTACCTCTACGTAGGCCATGCGCTGGAGCATTTGGTGCCGGCGCCCTTCATCGGGCAAAGCATCAGCCGATATGGGTATTTAGGCGTTGACCTGTTTTTCCTGATTTCCGGCTATGTCATTCTGGGGTCGGCGTACCAGCGCCCGCTCCGGCAATTCGTGACTTCGCGCATCACGCGGCTGTATCCTGCTTTCTGGGCCACCTGCACGCTCACTGCGTTGGTGTCGTATTGCTTCGCGTCTGCTTCAGTGCAGCCTCCTTCGCTGAGCACGTACCTCAGCAATATGAGTATGCTCCACGAGTTCTTTGGCAAAGACTCTATCTCGGGAGTATACTGGACGCTCACGCTCGAAATATCATTTTACTTCCTGATTTCCCTCTGCATCGGCTATCAGCTGTGGCCACAGTTACCGTACCTGCTGGGTGGCTGGTTGTTGTACACGCTGGCTGTGGGGCCAATGGGGCCGGTTACGCCCATCAGCCTGCTGCTTATTCCGAAATACAGTGCATACTTCATCAGCGGCATGTTGTTTTACCTGTTGCAACATCGGCTGGGCAACCGGCTGCTGCTGATGGGCTTGTTGTTGGTGGCCTTTGCAGCCAGTCTGCGCACAGCTAATGCCCAGCGCCTTTTTCTGGACATGCGTGCTCCTGAACTGCCGCCCTACAGCGCCGCCATGGTCGGGAGCCTAGTTAGTGGCATGTACCTCATGCTGTTGCTTATCATTACGCGGCATGTGAACCTAAGCCGGTTTCCCCGTTTGGCTATGCTTGGGAGCTTATCTTATCCCATTTACCTCATTCATGGCATAGGAATGGTGATTTTGCTGCGCTATGGGCAACAAATCAACCAATATTGGCTGCTGTTTGGGCTCATTGTGCTCGTGCTGAGTCTGGCTTATCTCACCCACAAATACATAGAGCGACCCGGAAGTGCCTACTTACGCCGCTGGCTCTCACGGTTGTGAAAAGGCCTGCATTCATCACTGATTAGCCTACTGATTGCTAACGCCGCCGGAGCGTTACGAAGCTGAAGGCGTAGGCGTGCTTCTCGTCGGGCTCGTGCCGCTCGCGGGATTCCTCGCGCCATTCGTCGGGGTTGAGTTGGGGGAAGGTCACGTCGCCCTCAAACGCGTGGTGTACCTCCGTGAGGTACACTACCTCGGCGGCGGGCAGTGCCTGACGGTAGATTTCGCCACCCCCAATTACAAAGACGTTTTCCTCGATGCCGCGCGCCATTTCCAGGGCCAGCGGCACGGAGTAGGCCACTTCGCAGCCATCCGCTTGCCAGCCGTTCTGCCGCGTCACGACGATGTTGGTGCGGTTGGGCAGTGGCTTCCCAATGCTCTCGAAAGTACGCCGGCCCATCACGATGGGGTGGCCCTGCGTGAGCTGTTTAAAGTGCTTTAGATCGAGGGGCAAATGCCACAACAGGCGGTTGTCGCCCCCGATTACTCCATTCTCTGCTACGGCTACTACTAAGGCGGTCATGTGGAGGGTTTAAGCGGGAGACTGATTGAGAACCGCCGCGTTGAAGCCACGTAGAAAATCGGGCACGCTCATGCGCTTTTTGCCTTCGAGCTGTACATCCTGCAAATCGAGCAGGCCGTGGGAGGTTTGCACGCGCAAATACGTGCGCCCATCCGTGAACCATGCGCCAGGTACGCCGGCTTCAGGGCCGCTGGCGTCCTCATCATCAAAGGGCTGGGCCTTGAACACTTTGAGGGTGCGGCCATCGGGGAGCTGCGTAAACGCTGTGGGAATGGGGGAGAGGCCGCGCACCAAATTGGCCAGGGCCGGGGCCGGCTGGGTAAAATCGAGGCGGCCTAGCTCTTTCTGTAGCTTGGGGGCCGGGCGCAAGCTGGGCAGCTCCTGCTGCGGAATGCTGGGCGCCTCGCCCGCCGCAATGGCTTGCACTGAGCGCAGGGCTAGGGCCGCACCAGCGGTTTTCAGCTTCTCATATAAAGAGCCAAAGTCATCCTCGGGGGCAATGTCCACCACATCCTGATAAATCAGGTCGCCGGTATCAATTTCGTGACGCAGGAAGAACGACGTGACGCCCGTTTGGGTGTCGCCGTGAATGAGGGCCCAGTTGATGGGGGCCGCGCCGCGGTACTGGGGCAACAAAGAGGCGTGGATGTTGATAGAGCCCAGTCGCGGCATATTCCAGACGGTTTCGGGCAGCATCCGAAACGCCACCACAACCTGTAAGTCGGCGGCGTAGGCCAGTAGTTCCGCCTGAAACTCCTGGTCCTTGAGGTTGGTGGGCTGCAACACGGGCAAACCATGCTGCACCGCCGCCTGCTTCACTGCCGACTCGGCCAGTTGGCGGCCGCGCCCGGCGGGCTTATCCGGAGCCGTGATGACGGCTACCACCTGGCAGCCTTCCCAGGAAAGTAACGCCTGAAGAGTAGGCACCGCAAATTCCGGGGTGCCCATGAAAATGATGCGTAGGGGAGGTATCATATCTGACAAATGATTCTGAACAGAAACAAAGCCGAACCGATACTGGCCTAGGGGAATTCTCGGTTCGGCTTTGCTGTACTACAACTGTTTAGCCGATTAGTTGAAATCGGGATACAGCAAATACTTCTTGCGCAGAGCTTTGTACTGGCCTAGCGCCGGCTCCCACGACTTGCGGATTTCCTGCTCCGACTTGCCGGCAATAACCTGCTCCCGCAGGCTACGCGTGCCGCTCAGCTGCTCGAAATACTTGCCGAAAAAGTGCTCCTTATCGGTGCTTTGCTTATAAAAATCTAGCAGGTATTTCAAGGAGAAGCCCACGTCGTTGCCGGTCTGGCGCAGGTCCTGGCCGTAGCAGACTTTGCCGTTTTGCGGGGGCGTCGGCGAGCCGGTGTTGGGCTTGGGCGTGAAACTGAAAGGCCGAGACTTGGGCTGCGTGGGCGCTCCAATTACTTCAAACGGCATATCGGTACCACGGCCTACGCTTACATCAGTGCCCTCAAACAAGCAGATGGTGGCATAAAGCGACACCGAGTGCGCATTGGGCAGGTTGGGCGAAGGGCGCACCGGCAGCTCGTAGCGTGTGGCGTGGGTGTAGCCCTGCACGGGTACTACCGTCAGACGGCACTGCTTGCCGCCAGCCAGCCACTTTTCGCCGTTAATCATCTGGGCCAACTCGCCCACCGTCAGGCCGTGCACCACCGGGATGGGGTGCATGCCCACAAAGGACTTGTGCTGGGGCTCCAGCACGGGTCCATCTACGTACCAGCCGTTGGGGTTAGGCCGATCCAGAATGATGACTTCCTTGCCCTGCTCGGCGGCGGCCTCCATCACGTAGTGCATCGTGCTGATGAAGGTGTAGAAGCGCGTGCCCACATCCTGAATGTCGAATACCAGCACATCTACGTCTTTCAGCATCTCGGGCGTGGGCTTTTTGGTGGCACCGTAGAGACTGCGGGCTGGTAGGCCACTGCGGGCATCTTTACCGTCTTTGATGGTGGCGCCATCGGCGGCCTCGCCCCGAAAGCCGTGCTCCGGCCCGAAAATTACCGTCACGCCTACCCCTTTTGCCAGCAGCGTATCCACCAGAAACGCCTGGCCTACGCGGGCCGTCTGGTTCACGACAAGGCCTACGCGCTTGCCTTTTAGCTGTGGCAGGTAACGCTCAAACTGCTCGGCGCCCACCCGTAGGACGGGGTCTTTGCTCGGGGTCGGTACGATGATTTGTGGCTTAGAGGCTTGAGTAACAGTGGGATTGTTGGCTCCGGCTGTGGTGGCTGCGGGCAGGGGGCGGGTGCAGTCAGTGAGGAGCAGAGAAAGGCTCAGCAGACTGGTGGAAAGGGCTGGAAACATGGGCAGGAAGCGAGGCTGGAAAACTGGTCGGGTTCACGTAGCTTTACGCCGGTGAACGTATCAAAGTACATATCTAGTAAGATTGACGGGGCTGACTCAGGTTCTTTTACCTCGTCGGTGACAAAGATAGCCATCATCAGCATTGCCATGGGGCTTGCGGTGATGCTGGTGTCGTTTGCCATCTTGGAAGGATTCCGGAATGAAATCCAGAGCAAGATCTTTTCCTTTGGCGCCCACCTGCAGGTGAGCAAGTACGATACCAACAACTCGTTGCAGGTAGAGCCTATTGGGGCGCCCAAGCTGGTACAGCAGTTAAAGAACAATCCGCAGGTAAAGTCTACGCAGTCATTTGCGCGCAAGGCGGCCATTATCAAGACCAAGGAGGAAGTGCTAGGTGTGGTGCTGAAGGGCATTGATGAGAAAAACGGCCCCTCCACTATGCGCCAGAACCTGGTGGCCGGCAAGTTCCTGTCCTTCCCCGATACTGCCAGCAACGATATTCTGCTTTCGCGCAAAGTAGCCGACAAGCTGCGCCTCAAGCCCGGAGATGATGCCCTGTTCTACTTCATTCAGAATCCGCCCCGCGTGCGCAAGTTCACGGTGAGTGGTATTTACCAGACTGGCCTAGACGAGTTCGATGAGGTGTATGTCATCGGTGATTTGCGGCAGGTGCAGGAGCTGTACTCTTGGCCCGACTCGTTGGTGGGTGGGGTGGAAGTGGTGCTCAAGGACTTCAACCGCCTCGACCCCGTAGCCGACACCCTTTACGAAAACCTGCGCTACGACCTGAAGCTGGACAAGATTACTGACCAGTACGCCCAGCTCTTCGACTGGCTGCAGCTGCTCAACCGCAACGTGGTCATTTTCCTGATCTTGATCATTTTCGTGGCCACCTTTAACATGGTCGCCACTATTTTCATCATGATTCTGGAGCGCACCAACATGATTGGGGTGCTCAAAGCTATTGGGGCCACCGATAACCAAATCCGGAGTATGTTCTTTTTCCGGGGCCTGAGCCTGACGGTGCGTGGCATCTTCTACGGTAACCTAGTGGGCCTGGGATTTTGCGCCATTCAGTACTTTTTCCACCCCATTCCGCTGGACCCTGAGAACTACTACATGGACCGCGTGCCGATCTACTGGGACCTGTTCATTATTGTGGTGCTGAATGCGGCTACATTCCTGACCTCCTTAATGGCCGTTTTGATTCCGACATATTTGATTTCGCGGATCAAGCCCGTAACCGCCATCAAGTTCGATTAAGCTAATGCTGTGAGTGGCCTAGGCCAGGTACTAGGCCTATAAACTACAGGCCAATAAATTTCTTTTAGCGAGTAGGCCCGCAGATTGCATTTTTAGCAATCTGCGGGCCTTTTTGTGTTCATTTGATAACAATTGGATAACACCAAGGCCAAGCTCTACAGGTACTTTTGTATCTTTCCTCCGAATACCCACTCTTTCATCCTTCACCTTCTTACATGAAGAACAACTATTCAAAACGTGTGCTACCTGCTTTGCTGCTGGCCCTGGGCCTGAGCAGCGGTGCAGCGGCGCAGGTAACGCTTCAAAACAGCTCCTACACCGAAGAATTCGACGGTATTGGCACAGCACTTCCTAGCGGCTTCACCGTTCGTACGGGCGCTACAGCTACTGTTCCCGGCACTGAAGTGGCCCTCACGACTACCAAGACGCCTTGGGCTAACCTCTCGGGTCGGTTTAGCAACTATGCGTCCGCTGATGGCCTGACGGCTGCTGCCGATGCTGCTGCGCAAGATGCTTCTACTGACCGCGCCCTTGGGGTACGCCAGACAGGCAGTTTCGGAGACCCCGGAGCTGCTTTTGTTTTTCAGGCTACTAATACCACGAAACGGGCAGGTTTCTCGCTTTCCTTCAAGCTGCAATCGCTCGATAACACCTCCCCCCGTACTACTACGTGGCGGGTAGACTACGCTACGGGCGATACTCCTACCAACTTCCAGGCAATTGGCAACGGTACCACCAGCGGTGGTACTGCATTCAGCAATACGCCGGTAACCGTAAACTTCGGTAATGCGCTTAACAATAAGAGCGAGAAAGTGTGGATTCGGATTGTGGCGCTGGCTAACTCATCGGGTTCCAGTAATCGCCCTACCACGGCCATCGACGACTTTTCGCTAACCTGGACGAATATATTGCCCACCGATCCGGCCATTACGGTACCAGGTGCGCCGCTTACATTTGCCAGCCAATTGATCAATACAGCTTCTGCTTCGCAGAGCTACCAATTGAGTGCTGTCAATCTGACTGGTGACGTAACTGTAACTGCTCCGGCCAGCTTCACCGTTTCGAAAGATAATGCCGCTTTCACCTCTACTATTGCCTTCACCCCCGGTGAACTAGCAACGGCTAAGCCGGTGTACGTACGCTATACACCCACGGCGCTGGGAGTAGCCTCCGGGAACATTACGCACACTACTCCTGGTGGCCTAGAGGAAACCGTGGCCGTATCGGGTAGCTCTTTCGACCCCAACAACTTGGTTTTCAACTTTGAAAACTGCGTGGGTAGCACAAACCTTTCAGAGGGCTGGACGCAGTTCAGCGTAACGGGCGCTCAAGTTTGGGGCTGCACCACTTTTGGGCGCGATGCCACCGATGCTACTGGCAAGAAATCCAGCGGAAATGCTCTGCAAATAAATGGCTTCGCTACAACTAGCATCCAGAACGAGGATTGGTTGATTTCGCCGGCCCTGAACGCCTCTTCCTTCACGTACCCCTTGCTTTCATTCTATAGCCGCGTGGCCTTCTCGGGCGCTCCATTGCAGCTGAAAGTTTCTACCAACTACTCTGGCACCGGTAACCCCAACGCTACCGGCGTAACCTGGACGACCCTCGACGCAGCCTTCCCGGCTATCGGCTCCGATACATGGACGCTGACTGACAACGTTGACCTGACGGCCTTCAAGTCGGCTACCGTCTACGTGGCTTTTGTATATAACTCAACCACAGATGAGGCCGCCCGCTGGACTGTAGACGATGTGCGTCTGCGCAACTCCACCACGCCTCCTCCGCCTTCACTGGCTGTAAACACCTCTACACTGGCATTCGGCTACCGTGCTCATAACACGGCAACCACCCAAACGCTGAACGTAACCCTGCGCGACCTGACGGCTGCCGCTACCATTACCTCATCCAATCCAGTATTCCAGCTGTCGAAGGATGGTACCGCTTTCAGTAACTCTATTAGCTTCGACGCTACTGAAGCCGGTAGTGCGCCTAAAACTATAACTGTACGTTTCAGCCCCACACAGGCTAATACTAGCTACAACAGCACCCTCACGGTGGCCAGTGCAGGTGTAACTTCCCTCACCATTGATGCTACTGGCAACACGTATAACGTGGCTAACACGCTGGAAGTAGTAAGCTGGAATATTGAGTGGTTCGGCTCGCAGGCAGGCCTAGGCCCCCAAGACAAGGCTCTGCAGCAAGAGAACGTAAAGACTATGCTCACTAATCTCAATGCCGACATTTTTGCGCTGGCCGAGGTAGTTGATACGGTTCGTCTGGGTACGGTAGTGCGCCAGCTAGGTGGCTACCGCTACATGGTGTCGCCGGCAGCATCGGGCGGAAGCTCGGCCGGTACTAACTCCTTCTATGCTACGGCGCAGAAGCTGGTATTCGTGTATCGCACCAGTGTTATCAAGAATCCCACTTTCAAGGTGCTATTAGAGTGTGATAACCAGACCACTACCTGCTCGGCGTATTCCGATTGGTCGTCGGGCCGGTACCCGTATGCCATGGAGGCTGATGTGGAACTGAACGGCACCACCAACCGCATGCTGGTGGTATTGATTCACGCCAAAGCCAACACCAACCCCGTAGTTGACGCTTACAACCGCCGGAAAGCAGGAGCCGCAGCTCTGAAAGCTAAGCTTGACGCCGACTACCCCACTACCAAGTTTGTGATTGTAGGCGACTACAACGACGACCTCGACGAGACCATAACCGCTGGTGCTCCCTCCACGGAGTCTTCGTACAAAACATTCGTAGATGATGCTGCCAACTACCAGGCACTCACGCTGCCCCTAAGCTTGGCTAAGAAGAAGTCGACGGTGAGCTACAACGACGTAATTGACCACGCTGTGACTTCAAACGAGCTGGCTGCTAATTACTTGACTGGTTCGGCTGAAATCCAAACCAGCCTTGCAGCGCTGATTCCAAACTACGCCAACACCACCTCCGACCACTATCCGGTGCAAACCCGCTACGTGTTCGGCACCGTGACCAGCACCAAGCAGGTGCGTCTGGCGGAGCAGCTGATCATCAGCCCCAACCCAACGAGCAACACTATCAGCCTGCAGCTGCCCACGCTAGTCGGCAACCTAACGCTGCAAGTAACTGCTACCGATGGTCGTGTTATTTTCACGGGTACTGGCCGCGCCGAGCAGCTCAATCAGCAGCTTGCCCAGCGCGTGGGCTCCCTGAAAGCTGGCCTGTACGTGGTGCGCGCTACCAGCGCTCAGAACACCTACGTTGGCCGCTTCGTGAAGCAATAAGCTTCTCCTGTTTCTAGGCCACAAAAAGGCCCCGCACAATTTGTGCGGGGCCTTTTTTATGCGTTCTGTTAAGCGGTAGAAGTCGTAGGGTATGGCACAGATGTACCAACAAGAAGCGCCCCGCTGGCTTTCCGGCGGGGCGCTTCTTGTTGGTAGTGGCCTACACCGGGTGACCGTTATTTTAGCGCCTCAGCTACAGAGGTAGAGAGCGGCGTTGTTGGGTGCCCGATGAGTTGGGAGAGCTGGTGACTCTCATCAAACAACGCACCTTGTGACGCGCTTACATCCCAACCGGCAATGGCGTGGGCTAAGCCTTCGGGCAGCCCGAAGCTGGCGAGTGCAGCCGCGTATTCTGCCTGCGGAAGGTTTTTGTAGGGAATATCCCGGCCAGACTGGCGCGATATTTCGGCGGCCAGGTCCGTTAGCGTGTAGGCCTCATCACCGGCTAGCTCGTAGGTTTTGCCCTTGTGCCCAGGGCTCATGAGCACCGCCACGGCCGCCTCAGCAAAGTCAGCCCGCGAAGCCGAGGAAATCCGGCCTTCACCGGCACTGCCGATAAACGCACCGCCCGCCAAGGCGCCCGGAATAGACCCAGTATAGTTTTCGGTGTACCAGCCGTTGCGCAGAATCGTGAAGGGAATACCCGAAGCTTTCAGATCGGCTTCCGTGGCGCGATGCTCATCGGCCAGGCTAAGCGGCGACGAATCGGCGTGTAGCAGGCTGGTGTAGATGATGTGCTTCACCCCTTTCTTTTTGGCTGCCTCCAGAACGTTGCGGTGCTGCGCGGCTCGTTTGCCTACTTCGCTGGAGGAAATCAGCAGTAAAGTGTCGACACCCGCAAGTGCGGTTTCCAGCGTTTCGGGGCGGGAGTAGTCGGCTTCGCGGGCCGTAACGCCTAGGTCAGTCGCTTTGGCGGGCGTCCGGACCAGCGCGAGAACTTGATCGGCGGGTACTTTGGCGAGAAGTTTCTCGACAACGATTCGGCCGAGTTGGCCGGTGGCTGCGGTGATGGCAATGGTCATGGCGTAGTTAGGATATGATGAGCAATACAAAATTACTTCCTATACTTACGTAAAGTAAGTACGTACAAAAAGGTAAGTATGAAAAAAAGTAAAATAGTTGCGACGCCGGAAGCTAATGGTTTGGCTGATAAGTTACAGCGCGGCGATTTGATGTCAGAGGCTTGTCCTTCCCGAACGGTACTTAAACATATAACCAGCCGGTGGGGAGTACTAGTGCTGATTGCGCTGGAAGGAAAAACCCGCCGTTTCAGTGAGCTGCGGCGCCTGATTAACGGTGTGAGTGAGCGGATGCTGGCCCAAACGCTGCAGTGGCTGGAAAGCGATGGGTTAGTGAAGCGAGTGGCCTACGATGTGGTGCCGCCCCACGTAGAATACAGCCTGACGCCTCTAGGCCAGGAAGGCGCCGCCAAAGTGCGAGACCTCGCCGATTGGATAGAAGCCAGTCTCCCAAGCATTGCGCAGCAGTGGAACGCTCCCTCCGTCAACTAAGCTGACATTCAGCGTTCATATAGGAGTATCGCATATCAAGCTGGCCATTCTTCGAAGTGGCCTAGAACACAAAATCTGGATGCGTGAAGTAGCAAAATGCTGCTTCACGCATCCAGATTTTGTGTTCTAGGCTGTAAGGAAGGAAACTATTGGCCTAGAGCCACTGGCTTTGCAGAATCAGGTTGGGGTTGGGGCAGAGGGCCGCCCATTTCTCGCGTTCTTCGGGGAGGGCTACGCCGGGGAAGTCGCCGGAGCGGCCTTCCAGGTCGCTGATTATCTGGAAGTGGAGGTGAGGCGGCCAGTCGCCGTTTTCGGGTGCGGGGCCTACTTCCGTGAACACTTCTCCTTTTTCGATGGCCATGCCGGGGCGGAGCAGCATGGTTTCGCGGCGGGTGAGGTGGCCGTAGAGGGTGTAGAACGTAGTGTCTTCGAGCTGGTGCTGCAGAATGACGGTGGGGCCGTAGTCGCCGTAGTTGTCGTTGTCCTGCACGCTGTGCACGGTGGCATCAAGCGGCGCCATTACGGGCGTGCCGGCGCGCAGCCACACATCAACGCCTAAGTGTAGGGAGCGGGACGGCACCGCCGGATCGGGGTCGCCAAATAACTCGCTGCGCCTATAGATAACCCGGTTTTCGAGGTAGCCACCCACACCGATGTGGGCGTTCTGCGCTTCTAGCAACTGGCCTACCAGCTCTTCAAAAGCCGCAGTATTGTGCAGGTTGGCATTCTTAAGCAGCGGATTGGTCGCCGAAAAATCCAGGCGGGCTACATCGGGGGCGTTGAGGTCGATGGGCAGCACGGCGGCAAATTCGTGCTGATGATTTTCCAGAAGCTGGGCAAGCATAGAAAGAAAGTAGGATTGAATACGGTGGGAAAGTGGCCTAGCGAGGCAATTACGCACGTTCTAGGCCACCCTTCAACGCAAGATTTTATACCACGTTGAAGAGGAGTGCAAGCTAAAGCATCCGCCACAGAATCCCGTACTTTGCGGCTCGGGCCAACCCTAGGCCAGTTCCTGTGTTATTCATCCTTCAGTCTTTCTGATTTTCTGCACCCGCACCACCCTATGAGCAGTCAGTACCTTACGCTCAACGTCGTCGAGCTCACCCAGGAAACCTCCGATGCCGTTACCATCCATTTCGAACGCCCCGACCGCCAGCCCGTAGCCAGCCAGCCAGGCCAATTCCTGACGCTGATTCTGCCCTGCGGCGCCGGTGGCAAAAAGGAGCGCCGGGCCTACTCTCTGAGCAGCACGCCCGCCGAGGCCCCGCGCCTTGCCGTAACCGTGAAGCGCGTGCCCGGCGGACTGATGAGCAACTATTTGCTGGATACCGTGCGCGTAGGCCAGCAAATGGAGGTAATGGCGCCCATCGGCAACTTCACTTTGCAAACGGCGCCCAAGTCGGCTCGCTCGTTTGTGCTGGTAGGAGCGGGCTCGGGCATTACGCCCCTGATGAGCATGCTGAAAGCAGTATTGCGCGAGGAGCCGCAAAGCCACGTGCTGCTGATCTATGGCAACCGCAACGAGGCCTCCGTGATTTTCCGGGAGCAGCTGCGGCAACTGGAGCAGCAGTACGCCGGCCGCTTCCAGATAGAGCACGTGTATAGCCAGCCCACCGGCCCGGTAGCGGGGCACCAGCACACGGGCCGCCTCAACCGCACTATGCTGCTGCGTATTCTGGAGCAGCGCCACCAGTTCCCGGCCGATCAGGCCGACTATTACCTCTGCGGACCCGAGGGCCTGATGACGGAAGCCAAAGCCGCTCTTGAGCTGCTGGGCGTACCCGCCAGCCGGATCCGGCGGGAGAGCTTCATCGCGGCCGCCGACACGGCGGAAGCCGCTGCCACGCAGCCCAACGGCCACGGCGACGTATCGGCGGCGGATGACGACGGCAAAGTGGTGAGCCGTACTGTTACCATCAATTATGAAGGAGCTGAGTATCAGTTCGTGGTAGAGCCAAATCAGACTATCTTAGAGGCTGCTCTTGATCTGGATATAGACCTGCCGTATTCCTGCCAGGCCGGGCTTTGCACGGCTTGCCGCGGCAAGTGCCTTTCGGGTAAAGTGCACCTGGATGAGCGCGAAGGCCTCTCAGATCGGGAGATCAGCCAAGGCTACGTGCTTACCTGCGTAGGCCACCCGCTGACGAGTGATGTGGTAATTGAAATCGACTAGGAGGAACTAGGCCACTGCGCGCCAATTTTCCTAACCCGAAGCCTGCCTTCCCGCGTACAGAACCTTTCTATGAATCCAACCACCGCCCCCACTGCTGCCGACTTGGCTACCGATACGCAGCGTCCGCTCCGGCAGTACTTGCCCGAGGATTTCACGGTTTCCGACTGGGCTGCCATTGAACCCTATTTCGCCGAGTTGCGCGACCGTACCCTCGACTCGGGCGCGGAGCTGGAGCGCTGGCTGCTAGACCGCTCCGAGCTGGAATCGGTGCTGAGCGAGGACCTGGCTTGGCGCTATATCCGCATGACGTGCGACACGCAGGACCAAACCCGGTCCGAGGCGTTTCAGTATTTCGTGAGCGAGATTGAGCCCAATGTAGCGCCTTACGACCACGCCCTTAACGAGAAAATGATAGCCTCGCCGTTCCTGCCCGATCTGGACCCGGCGCGGTACCGCGTGTTTACCCGTTCGGTGCGGCAGGCGCTGGAAATCTATCGGGCCGAGAACATTCCGCTCAAAACCGAAACCAGCACCAAGCAGCAGCAATACGCCGCCACCGTAGGCGCCATGACGGTGACGCTCGGCGGCGAAGAAATGACCTTGCCCCGTGCCGCCGACCGCCTCAAAAGCCCCGACCGCGCCGTGCGCGAAGAAGCCTGGCGGGCCATTCAGGCGCGCCGCATTCAAGATGCCAAGCCCCTCGATGCGCTCTTCACGGACCTAATAGGCCTACGCCACCAGATGGCGCTAAACGCCGACTACGCCAACTTCCGCGACTATATGTTCGCGGCGCTAGGCCGCTTCGATTACACCCCGCAGGACTGCTTCAACTTTCACCGGGCTATTCGGGAAACGGTGGTTCCCCTGATTGATGACCTCGATCTGGAGCGTCGCCAGGACCTGAACCTGCCCGAGTTGCGCCCTTGGGATTTGGATGTAGACGTATCGGGCAAAGCGCCCCTGCGGCCTTTTGATACCGGAACGGAGCTGCTGGAAAAAACCATCACCGTTTTCCAGAACCTCGACCCCTTCCTGGGTGACTGTCTGCGGACAATGCGCCAGATGGGCCACCTGGACCTGGAATCGCGCAAAGGAAAAGCCCCCGGCGGCTACAATTACCCGCTGGATGAAACTGGTGTGCCGTTCATCTTCATGAATGCCACCAGCTCCCTGCGCGATGTGGTGACCATGCTGCACGAAGGTGGCCACGCCGTGCACAGCTTCCTGACACGCCGCCTGCCGCTTTCTGCCGATAAGCACCCGCCATCTGAAGTGGCTGAGCTGGCTTCCATGAGCATGGAGCTGATGAGCATGGACCAGTGGGACGTATTCTTCACCGACCCCGATGAGCTGCGCCGCGCCAAGAAAACGCACCTCGAAAGCGTACTCGAAACCTTCCCGTGGGTAGCCACCATCGATAAGTTTCAGCACTGGATCTACGAAAACCCCGAGCATACGGAAGATGAGCGCCACCAGCGCTGGACGGAGATTTTCGATGAGTTCAACCAGCGCACAGTCAGCTGGAAAGGCCTGGAAGAGTTCAAGCCCTACCTCTGGCAGAAGCAGCTACACCTCTACGAAGTGCCCTTCTACTACATCGAGTATGCCATGGCGCAGCTGGGGGCCATTGCGGTGTGGCGCAACTTCCACCAGAATCCGCAGGTGGGCCTGGAGGCCTACAAGCGGGCCCTGGCCCTGGGCTACACCGCGCCCATCGGCGAAATCTACGCCGCCGCCGGTATCCGCTTCGATTTCAGCACCGAATACCTGCGTACCCTCGCCGACTTCGTGCACGAGGAAATGACCAAGCTCTAGGCCAGTCGGCGTAAGCTAAACTGGGTATAAAAGAAAAGCGGCCGGAGCAATCCGGCCGCTTTTCTTTTATAGGATAGAGTACAAGTCGGATAAAGACGCCGGATAGGAATGAGTGGAAGGAATAGGGCAAGCGTGTTTATACCAGGATGAGCGACCGACTTCTTGAAAGGTTGTATGCAGGTGAAATAAATTCATTAAGCGTTGGTTATCAGGGGTAAAAAATAAAAAAGCCTGTTGCAACGGTCGTGCTGAGCGGAACCGAAACATCACTACCGCTGGCTACTCAACTGGCCTATTACCAACTCAACGAAGCGGTAGAGATGCTTCGACAAACGGACGTCAGATCAAGCATGACGTTCTTTTGAATTCCAACTGAGACCTAGTGCATTGGTCTAGGACTTTTCTGGATTGATAAATAGGAATTAGTTCTGCAGCGTGAAGAGGGGCAGGGGCTTCAGCTTGCTGTATTGACCGCCGAGTTGCTGCAGCTCGGCGCCGTGTACTTGCAGGTAGTTGTTGAAGCGCGTGGCCGCTTGGTCGTAACGAATCCGGAAGACAACCACTTCGGCGTTGGCATCCTGAATCTGCGTGGTGAGGGTTTTAATGTCGGTTGGGGGTTCCTTGTCGGCGGGTAGGGCCATGTTGTACACCATGCGGAGCACGGAGTCCTGGGCCACATCGTAGGCATCAATCCGCGCCGATTCCGCCATGTTCTGCTGATCGTACCGAAGGATTTTTAAGCGCGTGTTGGCCCGGCGTATGTAATTGACCTGCTCGCGATTGGCATCGGGCTGGGTTTCCAGAATGGTGAGCAGCTGCTGGGTATTCTGCAGTTTGGCGTCGTCGCTGGCCACCATTTCCTGCCAACGGGCCTGCACAGTGTCGCGCAGGATATTCACTTGCGTTTTAACAGCCTCTTTCGAAGCCGGGTCAATCAGTTTGGGCTTCCGATTACAGCCCGATGTAGCAAGTAGCAAGGCCAGCAAGAGCCAGAGACTATTTTTCATGTTGAAAGAAGAGGAGGATTTAGCAAAGTCCCAACGGAAATCCAGACAAAAACAATCAATTACCAAACCAAGAACGTAGCAAATTTTCTTGAGCCGTCGCGGGGTATCGTTCCTAGGCCACTCAGTTCGTCCCTACGGCTGGTCTGTGTACCTTTGTGGCCTGCTGAGTGGCCTAGCATTGGCCCGGCACAGTTTGCAACTAGTCCAAGATCTCCCATCATGAGTGATATCACCCCCCTCGATAAAGTAGGCGAGTTCGGCCTGATTCGTCGTATCCAGGATACCATTACCCTAAACCAGCCCAGCACCATCCTCGGCATCGGCGACGATGCCGCTATTCTGGCCCCCGAAGCCGGGCAGGAGGTCGTCATCAGCACTGATCTGCTAGTGGAAGGAGTGCATTTCGACCTCACATTCTGCCCACTCAAGCACCTTGGCTACAAGGCCGTGGCCGTAAACGTATCGGACGTGGCCGCTATGAATGCCACGCCCACGCAAATTGTGGTGGCTCTGAGTGTTCCGTCGCGTTTTTCGGTGGAAGCTGTGGAGGAGTTATACGAAGGCATGCGCCTGGCCTGCGAGGCCTACAATGTGGACCTAGTGGGCGGCGATACCACCGGCAGCCGCTCCGGCCTGACCATCGGTATCACGGCGCTAGGCCAGGTGGCCGCCGGAAAAGCCGTGCGCCGCAGCGGGGCAGGCAACAACGACCTGATCTGCGTAACCGGCGACCTGGGCGGTGCTTACCTGGGCCTGCAGGTGCTGGAGCGCGAAAAGCAAGCCTGGCAAGCCGACCCCGAAACGCAACCCGAGCTCGACAAATATCCTTACGTACTCCAGCGCCAGCTACGCCCCGAGGCCCGTATGGATGTGGTGTATGAGCTGCGCGACCTGGGCGTGGTGCCCACCAGCATGATAGACGTATCCGATGGGCTGGCCTCCGAAGTGCTGCACCTCTGCCAGGCCAGCGGCACGGGTGCACGCATCTTCACTGAAAACCTGCCCATTGCCAACCCCACGCTGGAAGTAGCCGAGGAATTCAACCTCGACCCCATTATGTGCATGCTCAACGGCGGCGAGGACTACGAACTGCTCTTTACAGTCCCGCTCTCGGCCCACGACAAAATCAAAAACCACCCCGATATCACCATCATCGGGCACATGGTAGAAAAGAGTGAAGGCGCCAACCTCATCACCAAATCCGGCCAGCCTGTGCCGCTCCGCGCTCAGGGCTTCAATCATTTTGATCAGTAAGCGCCCTATGACGAGCTTCTAGGCCAGTTATTGCGAGGAGGCACGACGAAGCAATCCTTCCTTAGCACGCTACAATCTTTGACCTACTCAAAAGCCCTTACTCCCACCGGGAAAGTAAGGGCTTTTCAGTGCATTAATAGTTCGTGCAACAACAAGGAAAATTGCTTCGTCGTGCCTCCTCTCAATGACTCTAATCCTCGGGGTAGGGGATGTAGACGAAGTTGGTGAACTCCTCATCCAGCACGAACAGGCAGCAATATTCGTCAGCGTCGCGGTAGGTGCTCTGGAAGGCTTCGATGCCCTCCTGGCTTACGATGCCCTGCTGCACGAATAGCTCCAGGTAGCTGGCGAAAACGTGCCACTCCAGGTTGGCCTCGTCGGCGTTAATTAGGAGGCCACCTAATGGCACCTCCTGGCGCGCGAAAACGAAAATGGGGTACTTGGAAATATCCCGCTTGCGGATCTGGGAGGAAGCCTCGCTCAGGGTATCAGAGACGGTAGCAAAATCCTTGGTGATGGTGCCGAGGTATTTGCCGTTCAGTTCGGGGTCGTTGGTGTAGTCCATGGGGAAGCTGAATTAAGAGATGGGAACCGCTTTGGGAAAGCGTACGAAGCGGTCGGCCAAGCGCTTTCCGAGGCGGATAGCCGGCCGCTCTACCAGCATATTGAATAGGGTAGCGGCCAGGAGCGTGCTGCCTACCACAGCAAACAGCAGGCCCCAGAAAGCCAGCGTGGAGGACGGGAAGAAGCCAGCCAGCTTATCCCAATGGTCCATTACGTACACCACGAAAAACCAGTGCAGCAGGTACACACTATAGGAAATGCGGCCCAGGAACAAGAGCGGCCGTTTCACGAGGGCGCGTTGCAGGCGCGGGCTATTGATGATGTAGGCCAGGATGAGGGCCGCCGCCACTCCCGTAAAATGAAACATATCCAGCCGCAACAGGCCTAGCCAATAGTTGCTGATTTCGCCCAGCGGGAAGATGCGCGTAATGTGGCGCAACGAAAACAGCGCCAGCACCGCGGCATAAATACCGTACCGATACGGATACCATGCGGCCTGCCGGGCATCGTAGGAGGCAATGCGCCGGAAGTAATAGGTTAGCCAGATGCCCAGGCAAAAATGGAATAACTCCCAGAGGATAACCGAAGAGCCAAAAATCAGGATACCGACAACCACATACCCAAACAGCTGGCGGCTGTAGCGCAGCAGTAAAGCCAGAAAGGGGACAAACAACGACGCGGCCATTTCGGCCTCCAGCGTCCAGGCCGGAATGTACAGATCGTGCTTTCCGCGTATTAGCAGGGCCTCTTCTACCCAGCGGTGCTTGTTGGTGGCAAACTCAGAAACAAGTTGGGTAAGCCCCTCGTGCCGATGGCTGTAAAGGTAGTATATGGCCAAGGCGGCCAGCAGCGGAAGATACAGGCGTACCGTTCGGTTGATGGCAAAATGGCGGTAGTGGGGGCCATCAATAACCAGCGTGGTATCGGGCTCAAAATACTTCCACGACAACACCAACCCACTCAACACGAAGAACAGAGAAACGGCATCGCTGCCGTTAAAGAGAATTGCCCCGAGCTTGAATTCCAGCGTCTCGGCCCAGCGCCAGCCGGTGAAGTGGTAGATAACCACCGCAAAAGCAGCTAGTCCGCGGACACTATCGAGGTACTCAATTCTTCGCATGAAACAAGGTGGATAAAGCTATGCTAGTTAGTTGATGCTCATTTTTTTGGACTACACCCTGTGCGCGGTCGTTGGTGTAGTCTATGTAAGTATTAAGCCTTTTTGGTCTGTAACTGCTGAGCTGATTTTATTGCAGCTAATGCACGCTTTAACTTTCGTTGATTCGAACCATAATAAAATGCTGATCTGCCTCTTCGCGATCCACCATGAATAACATTAAGGTACACTACATCAACGGCGATGAGAGCTGTTACAGTCTGCCCAGCACCTCTCCACCACTTTTTATTATTGGGTCCAGCGGTGACAACATATTTGGTATTCATGAGCACATCCCAGCCGAGGGTTCGGAAAGCTGTAATAACTAACTTTCTATTATCATGAATGTCTAAGTTGGTTGCAACTGGGATGAGGTCGTTTTCTTTGCTCAAGAAATATACACCATACCCTAGTAGGCTAATTATAACCCCTAGTCTGCCTGCCTTATTGAGGGCCCAGCCATTCACTTCAAAAAGTATGAGGATAACAAAAGCCAAAAAGCTACTCTCAGCGCACAGTCCTATTAGATCAGCTAACCAGTCACGTTTGCGAGCTAATTTACCTCTCTTAATGGAGGCCAGCCATATTGATCTAAGCATTCTACTTCAACTCCAGCAGCACCACATTCTCCACGTGGTGCGTGTGGGGGAACATATCCACAGGCTGCACTTTCACCACTTCGTAGGCCTCATCCAGCAGCTCCAGGTCTCGGGCCTGGGTGCCGGGGTTGCAGCTGACGTACACGATGCGCGGGGCACGCATTTCCAATAGGCGGGCCACTACATCGGGGTGCATGCCGGCGCGGGGCGGGTCGGTGATGACCACGTCGGGGCGGCCGTGCTTCTCGATGAACTCGGCGTTGAGCACGTCTTTCATGTCGCCGGCGTAGAACTCGGTGTTGGTGGTGCCGTTGATTTCGGAGTTGATGTACGCGTCCTTCACCGCCGACTCTACATACTCTACGCCCACCACGTGCTTGGCCTGCCGGGCCACGAAGTTGGCAATGGTGCCGGCCCCGGTATAGAGGTCATACACCAGCTCTGAGCCGGTGAGCTGGGCAAACTCCCGCGTGATTTTGTAGAGATTGTAGGCCCCTTCGGAGTTGGTCTGATAGAAGGATTTCGGCCCGACGCGGAAGCGCAGGCCTTCCATCTCCTCATGAATGTACGGCTCGCCCTTGTAGCACACTACCTCCAGATCGTGGAAGGTTTCGTTGCCCTTATCGTTGAGGACGTAGTTCAGGGACGTGATTTGCGGGAACCGCTCGTAGATGTAGTCCAGCAGGGGCAGTAGCGCGTCGTGGGCGTAGTAGCACTGCAGAATCACCATCAGGTCGCCGCTGTTGGCCGTCCGGATGATGAGGTTGCGCAGGAAGCCTTCCTGGGTTATCAGGTTGTTGAAGGGCAGCTCGTGCTCCAGGGCGTAGTCGCGCACAGCCAGCCGGATCTGGTTACTGGGGTCGGGCTGCAGCCAGCAGTGGTTGATGTCCAGAATCTTATCAAACCTGGCCGGCGTGTGGAAGCCCAGCACGCGACGCTCGTAGTTGTGGCCGCTGGCAATCTGCTCGTTCGTGAGCCAGCCGTTGTGGCTGAACGTATATTCGAGCTTGTTGCGGTAGTAGGTCTGGTCGGGCGAGGCCTGAATCGGTAGGATTTCGGGCAGCGCCACTTTGCCAATGCGCTGGAGCGTATCGGCTACCTGCTGGTGCTTAAACTTGAGTTGGGTTTCGTAGGCCAGGTGCTGCCATTTGCAGCCGCCGCAGGTACCGAAATGCTCGCAGAACGGCGTTACGCGCAGCTCGGAGTACTTATGGAAGTGCGTGGGCACGGCCTCCAGGAAGTTCTTCTTGGCCTTGGTCACGCGCAGATCCACCACGTCGCCGGGCGCTACTTGCGTCACAAAAATGACCAGGTTCTCGCGGCGCACCAGGCACTTGCCCTCGGCTACCATGTCGGTGATTTCGACTTCGCGGAGCAACTCCGCCGGAATGTTTTTTACTGATTTCCTCACAAGCGCAAAGGTAATCACGGATTCAGACGGATTTCTCGGATTGCACGGATTAAAACCATGCGTGTTTCTGACGCAGGAGTGCTGCCCGCTAGGCCTGTTTACTATCATCACACTTGATCTTCCATAACATCAAGTGCTCAAAAGCACGTCATCCTGAGCTTGCGAAAGATCTTATCACGATAACACGAGCCGTTCTAGGCCAGTCGTTTTTACGTAACAAGATCCTTCGCAAACTCAGGATGACGTGCCTTTAGCGCTCAGTGGTTTTATCTAGTTATTTCAAACCAGCCTTTGTAGGAAGTACCGTCCTGTAGTTTGAACAGGTAATAGTACATGCCCGCGCCCTGGTCCTGACCACCGTAGGTGTTGCGGTAGTTGGTGGTGGCGTACACCTGCTTACCCCAGCGGTTGAAAATGGTAAGCGAGTTGTTAGGGTAGAGCGCTACGTTATCAATGGTGAGCACATCGTTTTTGCCGTCGCCATTGGGCGTGATGATGTTGTAGAACGCCAGCGGATTCTCGTAGGCCACACACGCATTATTTGAGCTGGAGATGCGAGGAGTAGCCTCGGTGCTCACGGCTTGTACCCGGAAACACTGGTTGAAGCCAGCGGTGCTGGAAGCCAATGAATATTGCAGCGTGGTGGCCGGAACGGTGGCTATCAGCTCGGCGGTGCCATTATCAACAGCGCGCAGCACGCGGTATTCCTTCACCACGAAGCCCTGGTAGGCCGTCCAGCTGATTTGGGCTTGGCCTACGTTGCGGCCGCCGTTGCTTTGCGTGGCCGTGGCTTTGGTTAGGATGGTGGTGTGCTCCTGGCTGTTGAGCAATGTGCCGCAGGCATTGGTCAGGTTGATGCGGTACTGATACGCCTTGGCATCGGCGTCTACGGTGTTGTCGGTGAACGTAGTGGCCGTGTTAGCCGCATTCCCGATTACCGCATACGCGCCGGTGCTACCGGCATCGCGCCGCAGAATCTGCACGCGGTTGGTGTTGCCGGTGTTATTAGGCACGTTCAGGGCCAGCGTGATCTTGCGGTCATCGGTTAGCTCTACCGAAGCCGTATTCAGTGCAATGGTAGCGTTATCAGGCCGAATGGTGAGCGTAGCTGCGCAGCTTGTGCTGGTGGTTTCCGTAACGGAAAGTGTAACGTTGGTGGCACCGGCCGGAATATCTACTACCACGGCGTTGGTGCCTTGGCCGCTGATGATGGTGCCGCCCAAAATCGTCCATTGGTAAGTGCCATTGGCCTGCCCGGTTGCTGTGTAGGCCAGTCCGGTGCGAGCTTCGGGGCAGTAGCTGGGCGGACCAGTAATAGCCAGCGGTGGTACTATCAGGAAAGTCTTGGTGTAGGCCACTCCGGCGCAGCCGTTGGCGTTGGTTTCCTTGATGGTGAGGGTGTAGGGCACAGTGCTGGCCGCTGGCGTTGGGAGCGTCACCGTATTGCCGGTGCCCGTTAGAGTCGTTCCATTCAGGGCAAAAACGTAGGTAGAGGTGGCCGCCCCTGGCAGCGAGAACGTGAGGTTGCCCGTGCCGGCGCAACCGCGGTCGGGTCCGGCAATGGCCAGGTTGGTGGCCGGTGCCGGCAGCACATTCACGTACAGCGTATCGCTCTGCCCAAAGCAGCGGCCACCCGCCGGGTTGCTCGATTCCGTAACAACCAATTTCACGATGCCCGTGCGGGTCCAGTTCACCTGCACAGAAGCCTGGTTGGTGCTCACCTGCGTGCCGCCCACAATCTGCCAGGCGTAGGTTGAGCCGTTGGTGTAGAGCGTCTGGTAAGTAAATGGGCCATCCGACATACATACCTGCAGCGGGCCGGTGGGCTTCTGCGTAATCAGTTGCTGATTTACGCGCACCGGGAAAGTGGTGGTATCAGAAGAGCAGCCCTGCGCATTTAGCCGGTAGGCCTGCACGGTGGCGGAGGTAGTAGGGCCGTCCCAATTGACCGTGATGGCGCTGGTGCCCTGGCCGCTGGCAATGCGCCCACCAGTCACAATCCACTGGTAGGCTGTGCCGCGCGGGTTCCGGATGCTGTAGGCCACCCCCTGCACCGTGGGGCACACGGAGGCGCTGCCCTGGATGGTATCGGCTTCGGGACGGGGATTGATGGTGATGCGCACCGTGCTGGTGGCCGCGCATGTCTGGGCCGAAGAGGCCGTCAGGGTGTACGTCAGCGTCACGGGAGCCTGGGTGCGGTTGCTGGCCGTAAGTACCGGCTGGGCCGAAGAAGTGTTGCCTAGGCCAGTAGCTGGCGTCCACTGATAGGTGTAGCCCGGTAATGCCGGTGTGCCCAGCGTCAGGCGCTGTCCGTCACACACCGTTTGGTCGGGGCCGGCATTGGCCACTGCGGGCGGGTTGATGGTGATGCGCACGGTAGCCGTGCCGGTGCAGCCCTGCGGAGTAGTGGCCGTAAGGGTAAACGTGTATACCTGGCCCGGCGCGGCCGAAGCAGGAGCCGTAAAGGTTGGCTGTGCCGAAGTAGTGCTGCTAAGGCCCACTGCCGGGCTCCAGCGGTAAGTAAAGCCCGGAACATCCGTGGCACCCAAGGATACCACACCGCCAGGGCAGACAGACTGATCATTGCCGGCAAATGGAGAGGCCCCGGGGCCTACGATGACGGTGGTCTGGCGCGAGGTAGTGCACACGCCATCCGTAGTAGTTACGGTGTAGGTGGTAGTTTGCGGGGGCGAAACCGTGATGCTGGCACCCGTGAACGTTTGCCCGCCGCCCGTCCAGGTGTAGGCCACGCCGCCCGTAGCCGTAAGTGTGGTGGAATTACCGGGGCAGATCGTGACGGTGGGAGTAACGGACAGCGCGCCAGCCTGGCGTACATCAACGGTGCGGGTCACGGAGTCGGTATCGCAGCCGTAGGCCGAAACACCGCGCAGTACCACTTGCCCCGTGCCGGCCGTATTCCAAAGTACCTGCACTGAGCTGCCCGTGTTGGCGCCCTGAATGGTGCCGCCGCGGACCGTCCAGCGGTAGCTGCCAGCGGTGGGGCCGGTGGCAGTATAGGTGCTGGCCTGGGCCCGGTCGCAAATCACTGCTTCTCCCGTAATGCCGGTGGGGCCCGAGGCCTTCGTTACGTATATCTGGTAGATATCAGCCACGCTTTTTGCGCCGCAGGTAATGTCCGTGGCGGTTACTACCACATCGTAGGGCGTAGCGCGGGCATTCCCGCAGCGGGAGTTAAAAACAAACTGGCCCGAAACCCGGCCGCCAGTGCCTTGCAGCGTTGCGCTGCCGGTGGGGTTGCCGGGTACCACCGCGCCCGGGTTTCCGCCAAAGCTGGCATCGAAACCGCCCGCACCATCCAGCAGAACGCTGTTGGCTTTCAGGTTAATGGGGTTGCCATCGACATCAGTTGCCGTTAGATTAAAACTAACGGGCTGGCCTTCTTCTACCGTAAACACACGCGAGGACGAAGACTGCGAGGAGGAGGCAGAAATGACGGGCGAATTATTGGCCGGGCACGTCCGGACCACGAGCTGAATGTCGCGGCGCGTCGCCCCAATCAGCACCTCCGCACCGTTGATGGTTCGATACTCTTTTACTTCCACGGCCACTACGTAGGCACCCAACCGGGGCGCTGCATAGCGGCTCAGGCCGTTGCTGGCATTCAGGTATGCATAGCTGCCGGGGCCAGGGCCGAAGGGTGCTGTCAGGCTATAGCCGGTATTGTACGGGACGGGCGTAGGGTTGCCCGTAAAGGAGTTGGGCAGAATGGCCCCTCCACCTACCTGCTGCGGACCATAGGGGCGGCTGAACGAATAAATAAGCCGGTCGCCATCGGGGTCCACGGCGTTGTTTACCAGAATGCTGGTATCTCCCTGGCAGATAACGGCTACGGCCGTATCAGAGAAAGTAGGAGAGGAGTTGGGCAGCAGGGGCGGGGCCATTTCGGCATAAATCAGCTGCGCATATTGGTCGGAGTTCAACAGGTTGCTGATACCCGCGTTCCGGGTGCCGTCGCTATACACGGCATAGTAGCCATCGAAGGAAACGGGCAGATTGACCACCGTTTCATACCGGCACAAGCGCACTATCAGCGACTGAGTGCCGGGTGTAGTGCAGCTGCTGGGCTGCGCGGGCGTCACGATGGGGCTGGAAATCAGCGGCAGGGAAATGCGCGAAATAAGCGCGCCATTCTGCGATTTATTATAGAAGCCTACATCTATTCGGGGTCGGCCATCGGGAACCTGCGAAGTGATGGGGTCGGCATTCACATAAATCAGCACCGTTACGCGGTAGCGGAAAGGCGCGCTGCTGGGCCCATCGGCGCCCAAATATTTATAGCTCATTTCGCCGCCCACTAAGTGAGAAGCGGCGGCCGGTAAAGCGCCAAGCACGCACCACAATAAAAAAAGCAGGCAGCTACGAAGTAAAGCTGTACGCATAGAAACAGGATAACAGAAGGAAAGTAAGGCGTAGCTCGGCCCGTAGGCCACCCAGGCGATTAGCCAGCGGGTGGCCTAGGAGGCGGCAGCGGAAAAATTATTCGCGGATGAGGCGACGAACGGCGGTCTGGCCGTTGGCATTTTGCAGGCGCAGCACGTAGAGTCCGGCCGGTAGGCCACTCAAGTCCAGGGCTGCATCCTGGGCGGGTTGCAGGCGCAGCTGTTTCTCCAGCAGGCGGGCGCCCAACAGGCTCTCAACCCGCACGGTGTACAAGCCAGCCGAGTTGGCATCGAGCAGCCGCAAGTGAGCGGTGCTGCCCGTGATGGGGTTCGGGAACACCTCTAGGCCAGTCAGCTCGCGGGCGGCGGTAGTGGGCGTTGCCTGGCCACTGATAAGTACCGTGTAATCCTCCGTTTCAGCATTAATCTGACTGGTCCAGCAAGGATTGGCCTGGTTTGCATTCAGGCGAGTAACAATGCGCATGCGCGTGCTACCCAGCAAGGCCGCCTGGTTGGGCACCGAAATAGGCATGGACAACGGATTGTTGCTCACCACATCACCCAGTAGTTCGGTAGTAGCAAATACTCCGTCGCGGTTCCAATCAATCCAGACCGAGGTGGTGCGTTGAAAACCAGAGTTGGTACTAACCCTGAGCGTTGCCGTCTGGCCTAGGCGCAGCGGTATTTGTTGCGCGAGGAAGTTGCCGTATCCGTTGGGGTCGGCCACCGAATTGTGGCTGAAAATAGATGTGCCGTTAGTGGCAGCCAGGGCCACGTTCGTAATCCAAATATTCTGGTTCTGCCCCGTGGAAGCACAATACGGGTTGCAGGGAATTGCTACCTGCACATAGTTGGCTACTGTCTTGGTTTGGGCGCCGAAGGCATTGGTAGCCGTGAGCGAGACGGTATAGGAGCCGGCGGTGGTGTAGGTGTGGGCGGGGTTTTGCAGCGGGCTGGTAGTGCCGTCGCCGAAGGTCCAGAGCCAGCTGGTGGGCGCATTCTGGCTTTGATCCGTGAACTGCACCGCGGTCTGGCAGGTGCCGGCGGTATAGTTGGAGGTAAAGTCGGCTACCGGAGCGCTGGTATTGGCCCGCAGCGTAATGGTGTAGTCCTCTGCCTGCCCGTACTGTATGCCGGAGCAAGCCGTAAACGGCGAGCCCACGTAATCTGAAACCACCCGCAAACGTAAAGGCTGCTCCGTTATGGCCGTAGCCGGAAGCACAAGGGTACCGCTGGGGCTTGTGGTATTCAGGGCTCCATAAATCAGCTCTGAAGTAGTAAACGAGCCGTCGTTATTCAGATCTAGCCACACCCGCGTATCCTGGGCCGAGGTGGGGTTGGTCGTTAGGCTGATGGTATAACGGTTCCCGATGGTCAGCGTGGCTTTCCCTGAGCACGTGAAGTCCTCGTAGCCCACCTGTCCGTTGGCAGAAGCTTTGGATAAGGGGCCTAGCGTGAACTGCGTGATACCGTAGTTGCAGCAGTAGGCCAGGGTTTGGGGAGTGCAGGCGGCCGCCTTAGGCACCGCACTATCATAGGAAATGTAGCTGGTGCGGGTTTTGGTAGTGCTGCCGCTGCCATTGGTAGCCGTAAGCGAGACGGTGTAGGAGCCGGCGGTGGTGTAGGTGTGGGTGGGGTTTTGCAGCGGGCTGGTGGTGCCGTCGCCGAAGGTCCAGAGCCAGCTGGTGGGCGCATTCTGGCTTTGATCCGTGAACTGCACCGTGCCCGAGCAGGTTTGAGGCTGGTCGGCCGTGAAGTCGGCAACTGGCGCAACCGTGCTTTGGGTGGCCGTCACGGAATAGTCTTCCGTTTGGGAATATTGCGGCGTAGAGCAAGTAGTAGGTACGGGCGCATTCACATAGTCGGCGGCTACCCGCATGCGCAGGCGCGTGCCGGTTACGGTGCCGGCGGGCAGCCGCAGGTTGCCGGTGTGGGTGCGGGCCGCGTTCGAGCTGAAGACCAGTTCCGAGGTGGCATTTAATATGCCATCATTGTTCAGATCAATCCAGACCCGCACATTCTCATCTGCATTACTGTTGGTTTTGATGCTGATGGGCGCATCAGTCCCGATCAGCAGCGCGGCATTTTGGGTACAGGAATAGTCCTTATATCCTTCGAAGCTGCCCGGAGTGGAGTTATTGATGCTGCCCATCGTCACGTTAAAAATGCCCATGCCAAATGCCGTGTTGGCGGCGGGCGCACCACCGGGCGTGCAGCTGCTGGTGGCGGCCGGGCATTGCGCCAAAGCGCCCATAGGGCCTAGCACAGTAGTCAGGAATAGAACAGGCAATAGTCGGCTTAGTACGCCTTGAGGTGCGCGTAGAGTTAGAGCCATAGAAAGACGAAGGACATGCAAGAATATAGAAGCTTAAATGTAGCGACAAGTAGCCGCAAAACACAATTTTACCTTCCTGCAATTCCTGCCAGAAAGCTGGCACATGCTCCTGATTCCGGTCACGGTATCCTGCCGGGAATTGCTGTAGTTTTGCTCTTTCTTCCGCTGACGAATACCGCAGTTTCTTCCCTCATGAAAGATAAAGTAGTGCTCATTACGGGTGGCACTTCCGGCATTGGCCGGGCCACCGCAATAGCCTTTGGGCAGGCCGGCGCCCACGTAGTAGTAACCGGCCGCGACGAAGCGCGCCTGCAGGATACCGCCCAGGAACTCACGCGGCTCGGCATCAGCCACCGCACTGTGCGCGCCGATGTGGGCGTGCAGGCCGATGCCCAGCGGGCCGTAGAGGAGACGGTAGCCGCGTTTGGACGCCTGGATGTGCTCATCAATAACGCCGGCATCAGCATGCGCGCCCTCTTCCGCGATGCCGAGCTGGATGTAATTGAGCGCCTGATGCAAACCAACTTCTTCGGCACCGTGTATACCACCAAGTTTGCGCTGCCCTACATCACGAAGGTAAAAGGCTCCATTGTCGGCATCAGCAGTATTGCGGGCTACCGGGGGCTGCCGGGCCGCACGGGTTACTCCGCCTCAAAATTTGCCATGCACGGCTTCCTGGAAGCACTTCGGACGGAGTTGTTGCCGCAAGGAGTGCACGTATTGTTGGCTTGCCCGGGCTTCACGGCCTCCAACATTCGCAATACGGCTTTGGCCGCCGATGGCTCGCAGCAGGGCGAGTCGCCGAGGGATGAGCAGAAGATGATGAGCAGCGAAGAAGTAGCCAAGTACCTGGTAGAAGCCGTGCAGCACCGCCGCCGCGACCTGGTTCTGACGGGCCAGGGTAAACTGACGGTGTTCCTGAACAAATGGCTCCCAGGTCTTACGGATAAGCTGGTGCTCAGTCACTTTCGCAAAGAAGAACCGGATTTCAACGTATAGCACAGCTGCCTCCTGGCCTAGCGAATTGCTGACTTAACTAAGGCGCACAGCAAACGAGCGTTACATCAGAAAAGGGAGTGGCCTAGGCCACTCCCTTTTCTGATAAAGCAGGCTTATTGAACCAGCAGCAGATCGGGCCGGCGGATGTAGGCATCCTGGCCTTTCCAACGGACGCGGTACCAGATATCCTGTTGGCCCTGCACTTCAAACCGGTCGCCGGCCGCGGCAGTAGTCAGCCAGGCAGCTCCGGCAGCTGGCCCAGCCATCAGGGCCGCATTAGGACGGGCCACCAAGCCCACCCGCACGGGTGCCAGCAGGTTCAGGAAGGCAGCTACCCCAAGCAGGTAAATGGCATACACAGACCACCAGGTGCGGCCTGCCGTGCGCCGCCGGGCCTGCAGCAGTATTCCTCCCACTACGGCTATGGCCAGCAACCCCTGCAACAGCCGGTTGTAGTAGCGCTGAAACGTGATGGCCAGGCTCTGCCGCCACGTATTGGGGTAACCGGTCAGGCGGTATTCCTGCGCCAGGGCCACCATCTTGCGCCAGGTAGCATGGCGCGGATACCAGTTTTGAGCCACGCTGAGGTAGTAAAGCGCCGCCGGATAGTGGCCTAGGCCTTCCTGCACGTAAGCCATCCGAAGCAGCTGACGGGCCGATTGTTGGTCTTGCTGCTCCCGTATTTGGCGATATACACGGAAAGAAGGCTCAGCCTGCCCGGCTTCAAACAACGAATCGGCCTTTTGCAGCGAGGGATTAATTGTTTGTCCCTGAATGTCTTGCAGGCAAAAAGCTGAAAACAGGGCAAAAAACCAGAAAAAAATAGCGGGGGTTTTTCGCAAAACGTTTGGAGTATATAAGGTGACCCACTACTTTTGTGCCACAATCAGCGAAAAACGTTCGCCAATTGCAAAGAAAACGATTCTGTAGCTCAGCTGGTAGAGCAATACACTTTTAATGTATGGGTCCTGGGTTCGAATCCCAGCGGGATCACCAAAAATGACAACAAAAAGCCTCTGACAATCGTCAGAGGCTTTTTTGTTGTACCTGGGTTCAGCACGCGCTACTTCAGCTTGTCGTAGCGAAGCAACGCCTCCAAGTAGTAATAGTCGGCGTACACGAGGGGCGCATCCACTTCTGAGTTGGCCGGTCGGTGAGCTACACTGTGTTTTAGCAGGAAATTCTGGTTTTCGCCAATGGCCGCCCGGTACGCGGGGCTGCTTAGGCTGAGTAGTATTTGTTCGGCCGCTTTCCGGTAGCGACGGGCATCTGCGGCGGGGCAATACTGGCCTAGCTCCAGCAGCGCCGAGGCCACAATGGCCGCCGCCGATGCATCGCGCTCTTCCTGCGGAATACGGGGCGCGTTGAAATCCCAATACGGAATTTTGTCGGCGGGTAGGTTGGGGTGGTTTAGAAAGAAGTCAGCGGTTTTGCGGGCCTGTTGACGGTAGCGGTCCAGCTTGGTATCCCGATACATGGTGGTATAGCCGTAAATGGCCCACGCCTGGCCGCGCGCCCACGCCGAGTTGTCGGCGGCGCCTTGGGCGGTCCGTTTGGCTAGCGGCTGGCCGTGGTCGTCGTAGCATACCACATGGTACGTGCTGCCATCGGGGCGGAAATGGTGACGGAGCGTATTGTCGGCGTGCGTGATGCTGAGGCGCCGCAGCGTAGAATCGCCGGTGGTGCGGGCGGCCCAGCAGAGCAGCTCCAGGTTCATCATATTATCGATGATAACCGGATAGGTGAAGCCCGCAAACTCATTCCAGGATTTGATAAGGCCCACCTGAGGGTTGAAACGCGTAGCAAGCGACTGCGCTCCGGTCAGCATAATGGGCTTGTAGGCCACGTTTTGCGTGAGGCGGTAGCCATTGCCGAAAGGGCAATACAGCATAAAGCCCAGGTCGTGAGTGCTGGTATTGTGCTGCTCCTTGGCCATTGCCATGCTCCACCGGTCGGCGGCCTGCTGCCATTGCGGCTTGCGCGTGTAGTCATACAGATACCACAGCGAGCCGCCAAAAAAGCCGCTGGTCCACCACTCCGAGGGGGTGTCTTTCAGGGTGCCATCGGGCCGGACGGAATAGGGAAACTTTGTGAGGTCGGGGTGAGACTGTAACAGCAGGGAGTACTGTTTCTCGGCCCGCGCAAATTCCTGCCGGACATTTAGGCGGCGCGCTTGCGCGAAGGCTGGTAGGCCACTACAGCAGCAGGCTACACAAAAGGCAGCCACAAAGCGCAAGAAATCAACAGTACGAATCATGGCAACAAGCTACGCTAAATGCAGATATCCGGGCATGGAGCTAAGGCAGTCGGCTGTCCTGAGACCAAAAGGCGGTAGTCAAGTAGTCAAGCGTTTGCTTTCTACACGACAGGCTATTTGTGCCAGCATTGGGGAGAGGAAATCAGGCTAGATCAGCGACTGCAAAGATTTTGTCAATTATTTTTTGCTGGCCGTAGATTCTGTTTGTGAGATATTTATGCTGGTGAAAGCGACGAAATAAGCCCTCCGTAAGTAACTAAAGCGTAAGCCGGATTTGCAGAAGCCAACTCAACCTTCTACTTTTGCCATCCCTTCTACGGAGAACAAGGCCGGAAAGAGGGAAACGATTCTGTAGCTCAGCTGGTAGAGCAATACACTTTTAATGTATGGGTCCTGGGTTCGAATCCCAGCGGGATCACCAAAGGGAAGCCCCGTTTGCAAGCTGCAAACGGGGCTTTTTGCTTGTTGCTGCAGCTCCAAACCGAGGATATCAAGCTCAATTACATACCTTCTGGGAAGGCGGGCATAGTCTGCAGCGACAATTGAAACACAGGCGACGTGTTAGGGGATGAGTGCATGGCCGCCTGCCATTTATAGGCCTGTTATTAAGGCTCAATCCAAACTTCATGTAACCTATATGTGTGCAGCGTAGTCTTACAGGGTATTCACCTTACTCTTGAGCTATGGCAACTGCTGCACCACAACGCCTTCAACATCAAATTGCCCTCGTGACGGGCGGTAGCTCCGGCATTGGGGCCGGCGTATGCCTGGCTCTGGCTGCCGAAGGCGCTACGGTAGTAGTAAATTACTCGCACAGCCCCGAGGGCGCTGAGGAAACTGTAGGAGAAATTGAAAAAGCCGGTGGCAAGGCTATAGCCTTGAAGGCTGATGTAAGCAAGGAAGACGACGTGCTTCGGATGTTCTCGCAGATCCGGGAGCAGTTCGGTACCCTGCATATTTTGGTAAGCAACGCCGGCATTCAGGAAGATGCCCCGTTTCTGGACATGACCTTGGAACAGTGGCAGAAAGTGCTGGATGTGAACCTGACGGGCCAGTTCCTGTGTGCCCGCGAAGCCGCCCGGGAGTTCATGCGGCGCGGTCCCCAGCCCGAGATATCCAAAGCGACGGGCAAGATTATCTGCATGAGCTCGGTGCACGAAGTGATTCCATGGGCCGGCCACGTCAACTACGCCACCAGCAAGGGCGGCATTATGCTGCTCATGAAAAGCATGGCCCAGGAGCTGGCCCCGCACAAAATCCGGGTGAACAGCATCGGGCCCGGCGCCATCAAGACGCCCATCAACAACGAAGCCTGGGAAACCCCGGAAGCGGCCAAAAAGCTGCTGGAACTCATTCCGTACGGCCGCATTGGGGAGCCTGATGATATTGGCAAAGTAGCCGTGTGGCTGGCCTCCGATGAAGCCGACTACATTACGGGCGTTACACTATTTGCCGATGGCGGCATGACGCTCTATCCGGGCTTCGCTTCCAACGGCTGAGGCTAGCCATTTGGCAGAGCGTAGGCCACTCCTGAGGAGCCAGCAAGCGCGCAGGGCAGAAGGGGCTGCCCGTGTAGATATTCAACAACGGCAGCATGGGGCAGATGAACCAGGAGCAGATCCGGCAGCAGCAGGCCCGAGAGGGCAAAGCGCCGTGGCATAAGTTTGGACCATACGTATCGGATAGGCAGTGGGGCACGGTGCGCGAGGACTACAGCCCCGATGGCAACGCCTGGGCCTACACCACCCACGACATGGCCCGCAGCCTGGCCTACCGCTGGGGAGAGGAAGGCATTGGGGGCATCTGCGACGACCAGCAGCTGCTTTGCCTGGCCCTGGGCTTCTGGAACGGGCAGGACCCCATTCTGAAAGAGCGGTTTTTTGGGCTGAGCGGAATTGAGGGTAACCACGGCGAGGATGTAAAAGAGGTGTACTACTACCTCGATAATACGCCCACGCACTCCTATATGGAGATGCTCTACAAGTATCCGCAGCACGCCTTTCCGTATGAGTGGCTGGTACAGGAAAACGCCCGACGTGGCCGCCAGAAGCCCGAATTTGAATTGCAGGATACCAGCATCTTTCGGCAGGACCGCTACTTCGATATCCGACTGGAGTATGCCAAGGCTGATCCAAAGGACTTGCTGCTGCTCATCACGGTGCACAACCATGGCGCCAGCGAAGCACCGCTCCACATTCTGCCGCAGCTCTGGTTTCGGAATACCTGGAGCTGGGGCTATGAGGCCTACAAGCCCGAGCTGAGCGCCACCGAAGATGGCCATATCCGCATCAGCCACATCAGCTTGCCGGCTTTGCAGCTATATTGTGAGCAAACGGCTGAACAAGCCGCTGCACTGCTTTTCTGCGACAATGAAACCAACACTGAGCGCCTATACCAATCGGCAAACACCTCGGCGTACTATAAAGATGGCATTCAGGACTACGTAACGCGGGGCACCCCGGAAACGGTGAACCCCGCCCAGACTGGCACCAAAGCAGCCGCGCACTACTGCGTGATGGTACCGCCGGGCGAAAGCCGTATGGTGCGGGTGCGGCTGGCCGCGCCTGGCCTAACCGAACCGTTCCAGGACTTTGCGGAAATCATGCACTTGCGCGCTTCCGAAGCTGATGCGTACTACCACGATCTGCACACTGAACATGCCAGCCCCGATGCTCGCCTGATACAGCGGCAGGCTTTGGCCGGCATGCTCTGGAGCAAGCAGTTCTATTATTATGATGTAAGCCAGTGGCTCGACGGCGACCCAGCCCAGCCCGCGCCTCCGCCGGAGCGCCAGGAAGGCCGCAACAGCAAGTGGCGTCACCTCAACAACGCCGACATTATCTCGATGCCGGATAAGTGGGAGTACCCGTGGTATGCTGCCTGGGACCTAGCGTTTCATACCATTGCCTTGGCCCTTGTAGATGCTGACTTTGCGAAAAAGCAACTGCTGCTGCTCACTCAGGACTGGTATATGCAGCCCAACGGCCAGCTACCCGCTTACGAGTGGAAGCTGGAAGATGTGAACCCGCCCGTACAGGCCTACGCTGCCTGGCGCGTGTACAAAATGGAGCGTAAGCAGGAGGGCAAGGGCGACACCGTCTTTTTGGAGAAAATATTTCATCGGCTCCTGATCAATTTTACGTGGTGGGTGAACCGCAAAGACCACGATAACCGCAACCTCTTCCAGGGCGGCTTCCTGGGTCTCGATAACATTGGCGTATTCGACCGCAGCGCCTCCCTGCCCGATGGCGCCCTCATGGAGCAGGCCGATGCGACAAGCTGGATGGCCATGTTTGCCCTGAACATGATGCGCATATCCCTGGAACTGGCCAAAGCCAACCCGGTGTACCAGGAAATGGCCAGCAAGTTCTTCGAGCATTTCCTCTACATCGCGGAGGCCATGACCAACGTCGATGAGCAGCACATTGACCTCTGGGATGAGGAAGATGAGTTCTACTATGATGTACTCAAAACTTCCGATGATGAGCGCATTCCCCTCAAGGTACGCTCCATGGTGGGCCTGATTCCGCTGTTTGCGGTAGAAGTGCTTGATGAGAGTACGCTGCAGGAGGTGCCGCATTTTGTGAAGCGCCTGAACTGGTTTCTCGACCACCGGCCGAATCTGGCCCGGCTGGTTTCGCGGTGGCAGGAGCCCAATTCCGGCCAGCTTCATTTGCTTTCCCTGTTGCGTGGCCACCGCATGAAAATGCTGCTGCGCCGCATGCTCGATGAGGCTGAGTTCCTGTCAGAATTTGGGGTGAGGTCTCTGTCGCGCTACCACGAGCAGAACCCCTATGTGTTCCAGCACAAGGGTTCGCGCAGCTTCACAGTGGCCTACGAGCCCGGCGAATCCAGCACTGATCTGTTCGGGGGCAATTCCAACTGGCGCGGCCCCATCTGGTTTCCCGTCAACTTCCTGCTCATCGAGTCGTTGCAGCGCTTCCATTACTACTACGGCGACGATTTCCAAGTAGAATACCCCACCGGCTCCGGCCACTACAGCACGTTGCTGCAGATATCGGAAGCCCTGACGGAACGGCTGACCAAGCTCTTTCTGCGCAACGAGCAGGGCTTCCGGCCCGCCCTCGGCGAGGATAAGCACCTGCAAACGGGCCCGCACTGCCGCGACAACCTCCTGTTTCATGAGTACTTCCACGCCGAAACCGGGAAAGGACTGGGCGCCAGCCATCAGACCGGCTGGACGGGCCTCATTGCCAAGCTGCTGCCCCACAAACATGGGAACTAAGTGGCCTAGAGGACGCCTAGCCCAATAGCGACAAGGCTTCAGCAGCCCGTGTGCCTGGTTTCTCTCTTTTGTATTGTGCTGCCTTTAACCAAAAGCATAAGGCATAAAAGCAGTAAAGAGAAGGAGGTAGCGTGGGCTTATGACTGATTTACACATGCATCGTGGTAAATTTGCTTATACTCCTGTTTCAAACGGTGCCTTTCTACTTTCCCGGAGCCTTTTCGTGCGCTTCGTTGTTCTTTCTGTGTGATTGATTCCAGCTCTACTACCACGCCGCGCCCCGATCTCCTGCGCATTCCTTACGACGATTACCGGGCCCTGCCCGCCATTGCAAATTCTGATTTGTCGCGTCTGCGCGATGCTCTCTACGGGCGCCCGCCGCGCACTACGTCGTCTACGGGGGCACTAGGCCTAGGTACGGCTTTCCACACAGCCCTACTGGAGCCGGAGCTCTACGAGCCTGGCCTACCGGGCATTAATGATACCCTGATCTGGTGGATGGTAGATGGCGTGAAGCTTAACGATGAGGTGAAGCGCCTGCTCGAAATCGGGACGCCGGAGCCCAGCTGCATCTTCACGGAGCCAAACACCAACACCCTCTGTAAGCTCCGCGCCGATCTGGTCATCGACCACCCCGATGAGCCCTACACCATCATCGATTTCAAGACCACGCTGGCCCGCGACTACAGCCACTTTGTGGCCCAGTGCAGCGGCTACGACTACGACCGGCAGGCCGCATTCTATTCCGATGCCTTGCAGGCCGAGCGTTTTTTGCTGGTGGGAGTGCAGAAGGTAGAGCCGTTTGAGCTGTTCGTGTTTGAAGTGCCGCCGCATATGCTGGCCGAGGGACGTGCCAAGTATCAGCGCCTGCTCCGGTTGCTGCAGCCCGATGTGCTGGTGCCTACCGCCGTGGCCAACGCAGTACGCGAAGTGCGGGATTCGCTCAACGGGTAGCCATTTTCACGAGTAGTCGTATAAGTAGCCAGACGAGGACACGCGGAATAGATAATAAAAAAATAACATTGAATTAATTGCGATAATTAATTCGATTGTCTATACTTGTAATACCAAATCGAAAACAGCACACAAATGCACTTTTTCAGCAATAATCTTCCTAATAATAACTCGAATAATAATATTCGGGACTGGAAGGCTATTGCTCCATTGGAGAACTGAAAAATCAGCAATTGATTTTCTTTTAAAGCCTTCCAGTCATTCGGAAGGCTTTTTTTGTGCCTATTGCACTGGTTAGCCAAATAAGCAGCCAGCAACTCAGATTTTCTTAGGCATAAATAATTTTCAGGAATTCAAAAAAAACTTCCGTCGGGAAGGGTGGAATTCGTGTGCCTTTTTGAAAATAAAATCCTTTCTAAAAACCATAAAAAATAATTGCCATGACTGCGCAGGAATTATTAAAAACCGAAGAGGCCATCAGCTTGGTGAAGGAAATCTTTGTCAAGGAGCTGAGTACTCAGCTGCACCTCGTGAAAGTGTCGTCTCCCATTGCGGTGCTCGATGGCACTGGCATCAACGATGACCTGAACGGCATTGAGCGTCCCGTTGGTTTTCCCATCAAGGCCATGCAGGAGCAGCGGGCCGTGGTGGTGCATTCGCTGGCCAAGTGGAAGCGGGTGCGCCTGCAGGAGCTGGGCATTGAGGCTGGCCGTGGGCTGCTAACGGATATGCACGCCCTGCGCCCCGATGAGGATTACTCGCCCATCCACTCCATCTATGTAGATCAGTGGGATTGGGAAAAGCACATTATGGCGGAGCAGCGCACAGTAGAGTTTCTGCAGGCTACGGTAGAGCGTATTTATGAAGCGTTGCGCACTACAGAAGCGCGCATTACGGCGGAGTACCCCGAGATTACGCCGGTGCTGCCGGGCAAAATCACGTTCCTGCACGCCGAGGATTTGCTGAAGCAATACCCCGCCCTCACGCCGAAGGAGCGCGAACATGAAGCCGTGAAACAATACGGTGCGGTATTTCTGATGGGGATTGGCGGTGAGCTGAGCCACGGCGAACCACACGACGGCCGTGCCCCCGACTACGACGACTGGAGCACCGAAACGGCTAGCGGCTACCGCGGCCTGAACGGGGATATTCTGCTCTGGCACCCTGTGTTGCAGACTTCCTTCGAGGTGTCGTCGATGGGGATTCGGGTGGATAAGCAGGCACTGATTCGGCAACTGGCCCTGCGCGGCTGCGAAGATCGGCAGGAACTCTCCTTCCACTCTCGCCTGCTGAAAGATGAATTGCCGGAGAGCATTGGCGGTGGCATCGGCCAAAGCCGCGTGTGCATGTTCATGCTGCGCAAAGGCCACATTGGCGAAGTGCAGGTGAGCATCTGGTCTGACTCCGTGCGTGAAGAACTGGCTGGCACCGGCGTAGGCCTGTTGTAAAAGTTAAAGGCTCGCTGCCAAACAGCGTGGGCGGGGGAGCGGGCTTGGCGGCCGAGTGCTTCTCCGCCTATTTTTTGCCCTAGGCCAGTAAGCCCCTAAAAAGCCCACTCCTTCATGACGGAATGGACTTTTTTAGGGGCTTACTGGCCTAGGAGCAGCTTCTTGGCTGCGGCCTCACCACTGACCAGAGCTGCTTCTACGGTGCCGGTATGCGGCCCAGTGTACAGGGCTTCGCCGGCAAAGTAGAGCGTATCAGAAACTGGTTTCTCAAAAACCTGCAATGCCACCTTGGCACCCACGGTAGCGTAGGTATAGGCGCCTAAAGCGTACGGATCGGCCCCCCAGTTCACGATGCGGGAAGCCTGGAGCTGCCTGTGCAGGAAGGTGCGGGTAGTGCCAAAGAGGTAGGCCAGGGACTCGAGGGCCAGCGTGAGTAAGTCGGCTTCGGATGTCTCTCGGAGTGCGGCCGCCGCCGGTCCGGCCACCCACCCGGTGAGGAGTGGCTTAGGCTCCGGCAGCTGCGACCACCACGTCGGGACGGCAGCATCGGAGAACAGGAAGCCCATTTCCGGCATCGGCTGGCCTACCTCGGCGGATGGCGCGACCCAAAAGGCCTCCTTAAATTCCAGCAAGAACTTGATGACCGGCCCGTAGCCCAGGGCAAGAGCCGCCGCGCGGTATTCGGGCAGCTCTGGAGTGAAGCGCACAAAGCCCGGTGAGCCTTCTTCAGCCTGCAGCACTCCTAATGGCAGCGTAAGCAGAGCGCTGGCCGCCCGAAATACCTTGTTATGCGCACATACCACTGTTACCTGCCCGGCCTGCCACTGCACTTGCTGCACTACGGTAGAAAAGTGGAGTGCGCCTCCCGCTTCCCGCACATCATGCATCAGGCTCTCTACCAGTCGGCTGTATCCGCCTTCGGGGCGCGGCGAATCCTCGGCGCCGTTACCAGACCATTCTTCGCGCAGGGCGAAGGCGCTGGCCCGCCGCGCATCGGCAGCATCATATCCTTCGGCAAAGCGCGTGGCCATGTCACGGAGTGGGAGGTACTGTTCGCCAGGAAGTTGCTGGGCCAGAAATTCGGCGAGCGGCACATCATGTTCCAGCGTATGCAGCTTCTCGAGCAGCAGCGGCAGGTCATCAAAAAATCCTTCCGACTCTTCCAGGCGGCCTTGGCTTACTTCGTAGTTCCGGCCGGCCGTATCGTGGCATAAAATACCTGCCTCTTTCAGCAAGGATTGCGAAAGAGCCACATCGCCGTGCAGGAATTCTGCGCCGCCTTCTGTGGGTGCCGTGAAACCGCTATCGGAAATGGTGTAAATACGGCCTCCCGCGCGGTGGCGGGCTTCCAGGATGCCCACACGACGACCTGCGCGAGCCAGGTTTCGGGCGGCAATAAGGCCAGCAGCCCCCGCCCCAATAATGAGAATATCGTATTCAGACATGCAGTAAACAGCGCCTGATTTACTTAGGAAGCGCCGCAAGGGAAAGGACGAAGGCGGACCTAAAGTTTACAAATGCCCTCCAAAAAGGGTATGCAAACTCCTCTTTTACTGCTGTCACTACGTTTTAAAGCAGGCAAAAATCAATAACTGGCATTTCAGATAACACCTATTCAGTGAAGCCTGGAAGCAGAAGTGGCCTAGCGCAGACTAACCCAGCTGGGGATGGCTGGCAGCATAGCGGGTGCGACGCGCACGATGGGCGTTTTGCTCGTCACGAGGCCGCTGGCGTCGCGGTACTGTACTACATATTCGTAAGTAGCATCCGGCGAAATCGGCATACGGTCGAGATACGGGCTGCAGGCATTGCGGGCTACGCACTCCCAGTGCTGGCCTCGGCCCCGACGGTACACATAAGCAAATTGGGCGGGAGAAATAGTGAAGTCTAAACGACGTCCAGCAGGGACTAAATGCAGCTCAAGAGTTGCGGTGGGAGCAAGGGTAAGCATTGTTAACAAAGGGTAAGCAGGTTTGAGAACGTAAACCAGGCCACTTGGTCGGCTCTAACTGCGGGCTAAATGCCAGCCCCAAAACTTTCTATCCCGAAATTAAACGGAGATATAAGAGGTAAAATGCTGATTATGAAGGTTGATGATAATGGGTCGGGCAGTAGAAACTCTGGCTGATTCCCAGAAAAAAGAGGCTTCTTTTCAGTTTGTCTGAAAAAATGGATAAGAGCCTGAAAGGAAATACTGGCTTGAGGAAAAGCAACGAGCGGCTTTTAGCCGGCCCCGGCTATGGCTGATTCCGACGAAATTCTACCTGATGCAGTTGCAGTAGGCTGGTAATACTGCGCTGTATGGCAACGGTGCCAAGCTGCTGAAAAACATCGGGGTGTTGCCGTCGGTAGAAACGGGCCACCATATTCGCCGCTGCTCGTGTCCCCATCGATTGCCACAACACATAAGGCAGGTCTATTTCCGACAAATCTGTGCCCTCCCGCGAATGCGTAACCAGGATGAGAGCCACTACCGGGCCATCGGCTTCAGCATAAACGCGCAGGGTACACGAGTTACTCACGGCAGGAAGCGTTTGGTAAAAAGCAGCCGCTCCGGAATAGACCGGGAGGAGTTCAGCGAATTAAAATCTACATCTATCTTGAGAATTCCACAAGTATTTACTACCATTTTTCTGTTGTAAATACGTATCTGATACTATATATACTAACAGGGGTGCTTAACAAGCATTTGAGGGCTTTGCCTAGTTATGGCGCATCGTAGCCGATAGGTCCTCTTTTCTGCTGGATAACAGCGGAACGCTCTGAGTTCTTGCACTCGAGTTGAAGAGTACAGCTTTTACTTCAGCATACTGCTCCGCCACCTGTTTAGCTACCAGGTTCTTGTCCATGCGGACATCGTTAACTACGAGCAACACGGGTTTATCATGCAGTTCCATGGTGGCAGCCATTTGGCGCCGATAAACAGAGTACGATGCCGTGGCGGTGCTTATGTAGCCACGCTTGTTTTCACAGGGCACAGCCACCCAGTCTACAAATGCTTTGCCCGGGTAGTGAGCCCGCACAGCATCTGGGTAAGGTGGAGTCCAGACCCAAACGACATTCGTGACCTTCGCGGCCCGGAATTGCTCTACCAGACGGTGCCAATCTCTTCGGTATGTAGCCGGATCGGAAGGCGACGGAAAGATGGGTCGAAGTAATATAGGGCTTCCGAGCTGGCGCAACTCCTGAGCTATTTCGGGCCAGTTGCCTGCCGAGGCACTTGTAGGCCAGTTGAGCAGCGGAACTGTGCTTTGATGCTTGAGTACAGTCAGTTCGGCTATGGGCAACTTGTTCTGCATAGTCAGTTCTACAAAATCGGGAGTAGAGGTCGGTCGTGAAAACTCAAATAGCTGCTGTGGTGACACAGAGGAGAGCCGGACCGGCAGGTCTAGAGAGGCAGGTGCCTGTTGTGTGCCCAAGTGCAGGGAGTCGCCACCGGAGAGAACCCACGTAGCGTCGGCAAATGCAGCGGTCTGCTCCTTCACATAATATCCCGTATCAATGGCGCCCACAAGGGCCAGGGAGCTAACTGCCAGAGCAATACCCGATGACTGAGCCCGCAAGGCAACTCCAGATACAAGCTTTCGGCTGGCTTCAACGAGTCCGCGCAGCGGCTGCGACTTTAGGTCGGCCACGAAATTACTGATCCAGGTATGTTGGCCCATGCCTACGGCCGCGAGCAGGATTGCGGCATTGCAGGTGGCCAGGAAAGCCATAAGGCGGGAGTAGGGGCTCCAGTCAAGCCGGCCGGCATATTTAACGGCCACCGCGCACAGTACAATGGCAACGATGTTGGGCAGGCAAATCCGAAGCTCATTGCGGGTGTTGCCTTCCTTGGGGGTAGGAATGTAAGGTACCCGCACGCGCAGGAACGTGTACACCAAACCCAGTAAATACACCCACCACGAGCCGACCCGTAAGATGCCACCGGCAAGGTGTAGGCCTGCTTCCTGCGGCTCCCGCAGCCATTGCTGCGCCTTATAGCGGATCAGTAGGCCTATGCCTAACAATGGCGCCATGTGCAGGGCGAAGGCCCCGAGCGATATGTGCCAGGGGTACACAGACAGCACCAACGAAAGTATAGGTACCGCTATATCAATGAGGGTAATAAGCCCAGACAGGAAGTACAGAGGCAAGGTGGCGTAATGCAGCTTTTGCCGCCAGGTAAAGCGCGTGAACAGGCGTGGGTATACGGTGAAAAGGAGCTCAAAGGCGCCCCGGGCCCACTTCAGTTGCTGGGCGTAGAAGGCACCCAGCGTAGAGGGCACCAGCCCCCGGCTCAACACTTTCGGCACATACACCGCCTGCCATCCTTCGGCATGCAGCTTCATAGCCGTGTGCATGTCCTCCGTGAGTCCGGCCGCGTGCCCCCCGATGCTATCGAGGGCGGCGCGGCGGAAGGTACAGTTGGCGCCAATGGCCTGGGTTGTGTTGTAGCTGTTCATGCCCATCATCAGTGGGCCGTAGAAGTGGTAGGTCTGCTCAGCGGCCCCCAAGGCCACCAAGCTGTCTTCCTGATTACCGTAGGCCTGTACTACCTGCACATAGCCCACTTTCGCATTCGAAAAATACGGCACTACATGATCCAGAAAGTCAGGCGTAGGCACGTGGTCGGGGTCTAGGACTACGCACAGATCACCGGTCGCCTGCTCTAGGGCATTGTTAATGTTGCCGGCCTTGGCATTCACTTTCACCTGGCGCGTAACATGCACTACGCCCAAACGCTTACAAACTGACCGCAAATACGGATCGTCTGCTTCATCGCAGAGGTAGCTGGTATGCGGATACGTAATGGCCTGCATGGCTTCCAGAGTCTCGACCACCATAGCATGAGGCTCACCGGCGCAGAAGGTGGTAAGAACATCTACCGTGAACAGAGGCAAATGGCCAGTAGGTGGAACAGGCTCCGTTACATTAGTATAGTGGTACCACTCATGGAGCATGCGCAACAGCTTGAAGCCCAACGAAACCGTCAGCAGCCAAAACAGCGGAGCATATCCTATTGGGTCAGCAGATACAAACCAGATAAGAAAATAGAGTAGGCTGACAACTCCTAGGCCTACCAGTATGCGCATCTGCTGAACACCTGCTACTTCCTGCACCAACACGCCCGCCGAAGTTATCCGGCTGACCGTTTTTGCCTCTTGTATGATAAGGTCTCCTTTTGCCTTACGGGCCAAAGGACGTGTGCTTTTCTCTAAAACTCCTCCCTGCATGCCTCTTACTTTAATCTGCTAATAGAACGCATCAACAAGAGATTCGTTGTACATAAAGTTCATTAATTTAATAATTATCATTATAAATTGAACTTTAATAATATTTGAAACAATGATTTCAGTTCTTTTTGCTGCCTATTACGTACCAGCGCCATGCGTTTACCAGTTTCTTTTCCTTCTATCAGGCACTTATGGCTATGGCTGCTGCTAGCGTTAGCTGCAGGAGCCCTAATTGGCCATTTAGTAGAGCTAAATTCGAGAAGGGGCAGCTCCCTTCATACGAATAAGGTGCCAGCCGGAGTGATTCCGGTGCGACTAGTGCGCACGAAACTAGGTTATCAGTTACAACGAGGCGGCAAACCCTTCTTCATCAAAGGCGGAGCTGGTCTACAGCATTTCGATAAGCTCAAAGCAGCTGGTGCAAACTCTCTCAGGCTGTATTCTACTGATTATGCCGATGACAGAATAAATGAAGCGCACCGGCACGGTCTGACTGTTATGCTAGGACTATGGCTAGAACCTGAGTCGAAGCTCGACTATTTCAACAAAGAGGAAGTTAATCGCCAAAAGGAAAGACTACGCCAGCAGGTTTTACGCTACCGGAATCATCCGGCACTTTTAGCCTGGAATATCGGCAATGAACTTGACCTTGGACCCGGCAATATTCCGATGTATCGTGCTATAAATGATGTATCCCGAATGATTCATGAGCTTGATCCTAATCACCCTACAACAACTAGTCTATCAAGTGTTTCTGAAAATATAAGCCGAGTCAAGCGTTTATGCCCAAATTTGGATTTCATTAGTGTAAATATCTTTGGAGGCCTTAATTCTTTAGCAGAGAGCTTGGAAAAAAGAGGATGGACTGGAGCATATATTGTGACGGAGTTTGGGGGCAGGGGCTACTGGGAATCTCCTAAAACGAGTTGGGGAACGGCTAAAGAACAGAGCAGTACAGAGAAAGCTGACTTTACCCGTGTACGATACGAAAAAACAATCTTAGGCCACCAGGATAAGTGTCTGGGCTCTTATGTATTCTACTGGGGAAACAAGTTCGAATACACACAGACCTGGTACAGCCTTTTTGCACCAACAGGCGAGAAAACCGCTACAGTGGATGTAATACAAACATTATGGTCTGGACAGAGGCCTAGTAATCTGGCACCGCGAATTAATGCGTTGAAATTTGTAGGCGCCACTGCAGGAAAGGAGATTCGATTACAGGCCGGTGCAGACTACAGGGCGAAGGTTACTGCTACGGATCCTGAAGCTAACTCGCTAAACATAAATTGGAAGGTGTACCAGGATATATTTATAGGTACAATGCCAAGTATCAATAAACTTTTTACACCAACGGAGGCAATTGCAAATAGCGTAGAGCCAGTAAACGGAGTGGAAGTAACAGTGCATTCACCAACAAGGCCTGGAGCGTATCGTTTGGCCGTTAGTGTGTATGATGGAAAAGGTAGCGTGGCAACGGCCAACCTTCCCTTCTATGTAGAGGCCCAAGCTAGAGCAGTAAGAAGATAAGGGAAGAGTTGAGTCATCCCTATTATAGCGGAGGTTGTGTGGATATATGCCTTTAGAACTTTGCGAGTTCTTATTTATGACAACTGGTTGTTTAGTTTGGCTGTTTTTCTTGATAAAAGGATATTTCTACAAAGTGAATAGAGGTAATCGTAAGGATATTTTTCTGCTTATCATTCAATAGGAAAAAGTATATATAATGCTTTTAATCATATAATTGCCATTTTAAGGGCTGTGTGGATTCACAAGCCTTTAACGCGTTATATATCTTTGAAAAACATTCATATTTTTATATTTATTGACTTTGTCTAGTATTGCGTCGCATTAACCTAAAGACCTGCGATGCACCCTAAACTTGTACTTTTAGTAGTTGCTTTTGTTTACTCAGTTATGTGTCTGCCTTCGGCAAATGCCACCACATACTATATAAGCTCAGCCGGAAATGATGCAGCGGAGGGAAAGTCTGTTGCAACTGCTTGGCAAAGTATAGAACGGGTTAATGCAGCTCGTTTCGAGCCCGGCGATAGAATTCTGTTTGAGGCAGGTCAGACATTCGAAGGCTCGATTTGGCTGCAAAGCAAGGGCACCAAAGCCTCGCCCTTACGCATCGGATCGTATGGGCAGGGCATGGCTACCATCAATAGCGGCAACAACTATGGTTTCTATGCCGCAAATGTTGGCGGTATTGAGCTGCACAGGATGAAGTTTGTGGGTTCTGGCCGACTGACTACCAATAATTCCGGCATTATCTTCACCACTGATCTGGCCAATGAGCGGCTAGACCACCTCGTGTTGGATAGCCTGGATGTAAGTGGCTACCTTAAATCGGGCATTATTCTGGGTAGCTCGAGCGCAACCAGCGGCTACGATAATGTGCGCATAACCAATTGCCTGGTGCATGAAAACGGAGAAGCTGGTATCTCATCGTATAGCGCTTATCCTCTTCTGAGCCACCGCAACTGGTACCTGGGCAAATGCAAAACCTACGATAATGCTGGCCGAAAAGACATCACCTATACTCATACCGGCAATGGTATTGTACTTTCTGGCATTGATGGCGCGGTAGTGGAGCAGTGTGAGGCATTCAACAACGGATGGCTGAACAGTAACCCGGGTGGCGGGCCGGTTGGTATCTGGGGCTGGCTTTGCAACAACCTGGTAATCCAGGATTGCGAGTCGCACCACAACCGCTCGGGCCTGGCCCACGACGGCGGCGGCTTCGACCTGGATGGGGGCTGCACCAACTCGGTTCTACAGTACAACTACTCGCACGATAACGATGGAGCGGGGTACCTGCTGGCACAGTTTGATGGCGCCCCTGCTATGCACGACCTGACGGTGCGCTATAACATCAGCGAAAATGATGCGCGGCGTTTTGGACAGGGAGCCATTATGCTCTGGTCGTCGGGAGCAAACGGGGGAATTCAGCGTGCGGCTATCTATAACAACAGCGTTTTCATTACTCCCGCGTCGGATGGCTCGGAGGCAAAGGCGTTTTATCAGGCAAGTGGTGGCGTAAGCCAGATAACGGTCCGCAACAACATTTTCCAGACTACCAATGGCTTGGCCCAGGTGCAGTCACTGACTACTACTGGCTTGCAGCTCCAGGGAAACTGCTATTGGGGAACCGAGAAGCCAATGCTGGTAAAATGGGGTGGATCTGCTTTCAACAGCCTTAGCACGTGGCGAGATGCCACTGGCCAGGAGCGGGTAGGGGACCAGGAAACCGGTTTCAACGTAGATCCTGCGTTTACAAGTGCTGGCGACGGAGGTGATATGAATACGATGCTCAGCGGCCGCCTGCAGACCTCCTGGCACCCGTACAAGTTGCAGTCGGGTTCGGCTCTGATTGGGAAAGGACTGAATTTGACCAGCGCGTTCAGCACAGCCATTGGGTCCCGCGACTTCTATGGTTCTGCGACGCCCACCAGCGGAGCAACCGGAAATCTGGGCGCTATTGAAGAAGATGCCAAGAAGCAACCACTACCGGTTGAACTGGTAAGCTTTACGGCCGAGCGGCAAGGCAACCAAGCCGTATTGCGCTGGACGACTGCATCGGAGCTGCAAAACAGCCATTTTGATGTAGAAACCAGCATCGATGGCCGTAGCTTTCGGCATGCTACAACCGTGGCAGGACGAGGCACAACGGCACAGCACACATCGTATTCCTGGGTAGATGCTTTAGCCGGCTACGCGGCGGAGGTAGTTTACTACCGATTGGTACAGGTAGATCAATCAGGAAAACAAACCTACTCCTCCGTTAGATCAGTCGAGCTGAATACCACTGTAGGCCTGTCGATGACTGCCTGGCCAAATCCTAGTGCGGGGGAAGTGACCATTCAGATTCAGAGCCCGGTAGCGGGCAAGGCCAGCATCACGTGCACCGATGCCTTGGGCCGGACGGTGTTTAATCGGCTGATGGATGTAAACAAAGGAAACCTTACCATGCCTTTGCCCGAGGTTGCTCAGCTGCCGCAAGGCGTTTATCGGCTGACTATGCAACAGGGCGGCCAGCAGGTGACTGCCAAGCTGCTGCATCAATAAGCAACCAGAAGAGGTGCTTTGTCAGCTGAGTATGGCCTAGAAAATTCCCTGCAGTGCTGGCACCGCCCCGGCAATATCAAGTGAGTGGCCTAGCGGCTTGCCAACCGGCACCGCTAGGCCACTTTTATTTACCCGTTTTCTGCCGTGGCATTCAGTACGGTAAAGCCGGCCTCTTCTAACGCATGCCGCATATCGTCCTGCCCGATAGTGGAGGAAGACGCAGTGGTTACTTCCGCTTCGCCGGCCTCAATACGGTCCACCAGCAGGCCTAGGCCAGTCAGGAGTTGCCGTACTTGGCCAATGCTTTCAGCATCCTGCATGGGCTCTATCTGCAACACATAGCGAATGAGTTGCATGGGGTTGGTGTTGGGAGTAGGTTCAGCCATGATACGAGGGTATGAAAACGGGAAAGCTATTTGAAGAGTGTACTCCAATGGAGTAGCAGGGTTTTAGGCCGCTACCGGAAAAATGCGCGTAACCAAAGGGAGTGCGGAATGAGCCGTATGGACAAACAGGAGGGGCCAATAAACACCCGGCAACAGGAAAACAAGTTGCGCTTACGGAGCGCAACTTTCAGCTTTCTTTGTGTGTCTGTTAGCCCAGTTTTCCACCCTTATTTCCCCTGAATGACCTCATTCTTCCGCTCGGCTGCCCTGGCAGCCCTGCTGGCTACCGCCGCGCCGGCTCTGGCCAAAGCTCCCCGCGAGCTTACTTACACGGTAACCATGGACCCTGCTACCGATAGCAATGCTTTCCAGGTGAAGCTGGAGTTGCCAAAACTCAAAAAAGACCAGGCCATCTACCAGTTTGCGGCCACAGCGCCCGGCACCTACCAGGTAATGGATATGGGGCGCTTCGTGAGCAACTTCCAGGCCTTCGATAGCAAGGGCAAGCAATTGGAAGTGAAACAGCTTTCCACCAACCAATGGCAGCTTTCGGCGCCCGATAAAACCCGCGAAATCCGCTATACCATTGCCGAAACCTGGGATACTGCGGTAAAGGAGCACAACATCTACCGCATGTGCGGCTCCTCGCTGGAAACCGATCATGCGTTGCTCAATGGCCAGACACTGCTGGGCTACCCCCAGGGCATGCAGGATAAACCGCTACGCCTGAAGCTGCAGTATCCTGCGGACTGGAAATCGGGGTCGGTGCTGGTACCCGATGCCAAAGGATTTTATCATCTGAAGAACTACGACCAAGCCGTCGATTCTCCTATTCTGCTCGGGCGCCTGACGGAGGCCAGCACCAAGCTCGGCAACGCCGATGTAGCCCTGTATTGCTACTCGGCTACGGACAAGGTGCAGGCTGAGCCCCTGCTAGGCCACATGCAGAAGATGCTGAACGCGGCCCAGAGCTTCTTCGGGGGCCAGCTGCCGGTGCAGCGCTATGCCTTCCTCTACCATTTCGCCGACCGCTCGGCCGGTGCCTGGGAGCACTCCTACAGCTCAGAATATGTGCTGACCGAAGCGCCACTCACGCCCGAGTCGGCGCAGGGGGTAGTGGATATTGCGGCCCACGAGTTTTTCCATGTGATGACGCCGCTCAACATCCACTCCGAGGTAATTGAGAGCTTCAACTTCGTGCAGCCCACCGGCTCTGAGCACCTGTGGCTCTATGAGGGCACTACGGAATGGGCCTCGCACATGATGCAGCTGCGCGGTGGCCTAGTGCCACTGAACGATTACCTGAGCATGCTGAACGACAAGGTGACCTATGACCGCACCCGCACCGATACTACCTACAGCCTCAGCCGCCTGGGCCTTAACTCCTTCAGTGATGAAGGCCAGCGCCAATATGGCAACATTTACCAGCGCGGCGCCCTCACGGCCGGCCTGCTCGATTTGCGCCTGCTGGAGCTAAGCGGCGGCAAGCGTGGCCTACGCGACGTGCTGCTGGAACTGGCCAAAAAATACGGCCCCAACAAGCCCATCAGCGAGAAGAATTTCTTCCAGGATTTCGCCCAAATGACGTATCCCGAAATAGGGGACTTCTTCCAGCGCTACGTGAAGAATGCCGAGCCGCTGCCGCTGCAGGAGTACTATAGCAAAATAGGCGTGCGCTACCAGCGGGCAATGCCCACCGGCAAGCAAATTGCCACACTAGGTGCCATGGGTCTGGAAGCCCGCGAAACCAGCGTGTATTTCACGAAAGTAGGTGGGCCGCTGCAAGCAGCCGGCGTACAGGTAGGCGACAAACTGGTAGCCCTGGATGGTGCCCGCACCAACCTTGGTGCGGTACTGCGCCAGCTGCCTACCCGCGCCCCTGGTACCGAAGTGCCGTTCATTATCAGCCGCAACGGGCAGGAGCAAACCGTGAAGGTAAAGCTGGCTTCCACGGAAGAAATTAAGCGCTATGTTTTCACTACCGACCCCGCCGCAACCCCTGCACAACTCGCGTTGCGGGAGGCGTGGCTCAAGAATCTGTAAGGATTCCGCTAGGCCAGTAGCGTCATAAAAAACACCCCGACTGCCTGGCAGTCGGGGTGTTTTTTATGACGCTACTGGCCTAGCGTTAGTCTCGGCTGCGCACGAAGGAGTGCATAGTTCTGCTGCGGCCCTGCAACAGCTCCAAGCGGTAAAAACCGGCTGGCAGATTCTCCACATTCAGGCAAAGCCCCGGCGTAATCTGGCCCGAGAGCTTAACGGTGCCCTGTGCATTCACTACCCGGTATTGCCCGCCCTCGCTCGCACCTGTAACCCGCAGCTGGTGCGCCGTAGGGTTAGGGTAGAGGCTAATGGTGTGGCTTTGCGACGGTACGGTTACCACTATAACGCTGGAATAGGTTGCTGTGCCATCCGTGTCTACCTGCCGTAAGCGGTAGTACATCTTGCCGGTTTGAGGGGCGCTATCCATAAACGAATAAGTAGTAGCTGTGGTGCTATTGCCACGGCCTGCTACCCGCGTCAGGGTGCTGAAAACCTGGTTGTCGGTGCGGCGTTCTACTTCGAAGTAGGCGTTTTGCTTTTCGCTGGCGGTAGTCCAACGAAGTTGCACGCCATCGGGCTGATGATTGCCACTGAAGCTGGTGAGGGTAACCGGCAGCGGGTTAGCGGTGGTACTGGTACTGCCCATGGCAAAGTCGCTGAAATCGGTGAACGTATCGGAGGTGAGGCTGGTAGCAGAATAGGCAGTTCGGCCTGTGTTGGTCCAGCCAGATCCGTCGGTTTTAGCCACCACTAAGCTAGGTGCGCTGGGGTCTGTAACGCCGTCATCAGCCCCGAAGCTCAGCGTAATTGTGCCTGCAAAAGCTCCGGAAACAGGCACCGGGCTAGGAATAACCGAGTACGAACGAACAGCAGATACCTGCTTAAGATTGCCCAAAAAAGTCCGGTCCGTGTGCCGGCCTTCGCGCTGCTCCGCCATGTAGGAAGTAGTGCCCGCTGGGGCGGTAGCAACCGTTAGGGTAAGCGGGCGGTACGTGGCGCCTTTGCCAATCGGGAAAAACAACGAGCCGGCCGCACTCGATTGACGAACTAAGGGACCCTGCACGAAGCTGCTGGCCGAGCCAGTGATGGTGGCCGTGGTGCCCAGCGTAAGGCGGTTGGTGCTGGTAGTCGTTAGCATACCTTGCGTGAGGGTAACTGGACCATTAGCCAGCATCGGGCGCTCCAGCGTGAGGCCTGCGGGGTTCTCAAGGGCTAACGTGGTGTTGGATGGCAGCGTGAAAGTACCAGCTGCCGTGCCGCCAATTCGCTGGGCCGTAGTGCCGCTCATTTTGAAAGTGATGGGACTGTTGTTCGCGTCCAGATTGAATGCTAGTCCACCTCCGTTAATTAGCAAATTGCCTCGTAGCTCTACGTTGCTGGTATTAATGGTTACCTGACCGGCCGTAATCACCAAGTCAGACTGAATTACCGACGGGTAAGTGGAATAGGTACTTAGCGTAAGCGTCCGGTTTGTGTTGATTTCCAGCTTACCATAGGTGCGCCCTGATAAGGCTACCGTGTTTCCAGTAGCCGTGTATAGAAACTGACTATAGGGTTCAAAATTGACAATCTGGAAAGTGGTATTGGAGCCAAAAGGTGTGGAGCCGGTGGCTTGCTCGTAGGTAGCGCCGTTACGAAAAAGAACACTATTCTTATTGGCCGTGCCCGAGCCAAATAGAAAGCCTGTGAACTTGCTTCCTGGTTGCACATAGCTGCCACTTAGAAATTCGATGGCCCCTGGCGTAGTCGAGAGTAGTTGATGTGCACTGCTAGTGGTAGCGGAGCCTTTCAGTTCCAGCCGGCCGGAAATGCGCGCCGGTACGCCCGTGACCAAGCGGATGATAAGGTCGCCGTCGCCGCTGGTGTGAGTGCCGATGAGCTGCAGCGTAACGCCTGATTCTACTGCTAGGCCTATGGCAGAGGGGTTTCCGCTGATGATTAGCTCTCGAATCAGGTTGGTGCACAGCGTAGCCCGGATGGCATTGCTGAATCGGATCTGGCCGATGGTTTGAGTGGTGGTATAGTCCATGGCCACGGTAGTAGTTGGCGTTACGCCTCCATCAAATACCAGTACATCGTTGCTGGCTGGGCTAACGCGTGCAGGAGCCCAGTTGGTTGGCTCCGACCAGCTAGTGGAAACTGTGCCCTGCCAAGTATAGGTGCTTTGTGCCAGACTGGAGCTGGAGAGGCAAAGCAACAGGCTGCACATCACCCAAAATCTAGGTAAACTCAATAAAACAGAAATAGAAGATTTGCGTGTGGGTAAAGAATGTGATTGCATCAAATGGACTTGATTGATAGGTGTGAATGCCATACCTGCTGTAGCGTTTATGTGCAAAAATAAGAACCAACTTTATCGTCATCCAAAAACCATAATCGTACAAATCATTATGGTTGAGTTTGTTATGCAGGAGCTTCATGTGGACGTAGTAGGCTGAATGCATGCATTTCCTCGGCCAATAAATTGTATTAACCGGCAAAATTATTTTTCACTTTTATTGAAATATTTTTATTTCGATGAAAATGAAAAAGCTCAGAAGCAGCTTTTGCTTCTGAGCTTTTTAGTATGTTGTTATTCTTAGGTCGTTACTCGCCGCCGTAACGGCTTTTGCCACCGCCGCCAGCATCCATACGCACAATGCGCGGCAGGAAGGAGCCCAGCACGTCCACCAAGTCGCGCTGGTGCGCCATTACCTGATGAATATCTTTGTAGGCCATGGGAGCCTCGTCTAGGCCACCGCCAATCAGCTCGATGCCATGGTCGCGGAGGTGGCGGCGTACGTCGCCTTCCGACAGGTTCTGCTTGGCCTGGGTGCGCGACATTCGGCGGCCGGCTCCGTGCGAAGCCGACTGAATGGAGTCTCGCTCGCCGCGGCCCCGTACAATAAAGCCGGGTGCCGTCATGGAGCCCGGAATTACGCCTAGCACGCCCTGGCCAGCCGGTGTAGCGCCCTTACGGTGCACAATAGCTTCACGGCCATCGGGCAGCGTTTCTTTCCAGGCGAAATTGTGGTGATTTTCCACTTTCGCGGAAGGTTTTACGCCCAAAGCCTGGCTAAGGCGCCGATGAATATCACGGTGACAGGCAGAGGCATAGTCGCCGGCCAGGTTCATGGCGCGCCAGTACTCCTGGCCTTCCTGCGAGTCCAGATCTAGCCAGGCCAGGTAGCGCGCCTCGGGCGGCAGGGGGCACTTGCTCATCGCAATTTTGGTGTAATGCTGCGCAATGGCCGCGCCCAGGCCACGCGAGCCGCTGTGCGAAAGCAGGCCCAGATACTGGCCTAGCGGCAAGTCCAACTCATTATCTTCCGTGGTGATATCCACAATGCCCCACTCCACAAAGTGGTTGCCGGAGCCAGAGGAGCCTAGCTGGTTGATGGCGGCCTCGCGCTTGCCTTTCACTACGGGAATCTCGCGAAACTCAGGCCGGTCCAGAATAGGGTCGTCGGTTGGGTTTTTGAACACTTCCTTTGCCCCGAAGCGAGTGTTGTTATGCAGCAGCTTTTTCAGCTCCTGGCTGCGCTGCTCCAAATAATGCGGGGGCAGGTCGAACACCGATAGGGCCATGCGGCACCCAATATCCATGCCCACCCCATAGGGAATCACGGCATTGTCAACCGCCAATACGCCGCCAATGGGCAGGCCGTAGCCTTGGTGCGCGTCGGGCATGAGGGCGCCATCGAGCGTGACGGGGAGCTTCATAGCGGTGTCCATCTGCCGGCGGGCGCCGTCTTCGATGAAGTCCTCGCCATAGCGGCGGTAGTCTTTCACTGCCGCGCTCAACGCAACGTCGCGCTTCGGGTCGGGTACAAATTCCTTGGCCAATTCGCGCCACAGGGAGTCGCGGAGGTAGGCGTAGGGGTCTTCCTTGATCTTATGTAGCATGGCCAGCGCGCTGCCTTTATCCAGTTTTTTGAGTTGACGGTCTTCCAATATATCCAGTGCCAAGCCAATGGCCCGTCCTTCGGGATAACCGATCTTGCGCAGGTCGTTGCCGCGCAGCTTTTGAGTTGCCATGAGGGAACAGAGTGGGTGGTTCTTCAGTGTAGCGCGGTTTGCTGAAGCGGGGTTATAGCGGAGCTTCGTGGGGCAGCAGTAAGGTTGCGCGCTGGCAACCGGAGTGGCCTAGAGCATCTCGGCTATATCTTGCAGTGGCCTAGATCGTACAGCCAGGTAGGCAGGCGCCGGCCCGCGCAGCCGGGTTGGCAACTACGGAAACATGTGGCCCGAAAAGCGTGTTGCCGGTGCTACGGGCTTCTATCTGTGAAGCTTTTTCAACTTCGATTTTCTTCTTTATGTCCATAGAAACAGCAACTGCGCCGCCACTGCGGCCCCTGGAACAGGTTGTTTTTCAGAACTCCTTTGTGGAGGAGATGAAAGGCGAAGCTTCCATGAACAAAAACCCGCGCCAGGTGCCCGGCTACCACTACTCACGCGTGGATCCGACGGCCGTGAAAGACCCGCATCTGCTGGCCTGGTCCGCTGACCTCGCCAACTACCTGGGCCTCGCTAGGCCACCCGAGCGCGGCGCGGCCGTAGATATGCTGGCCGGCAACCGCGTAGCTGAAACCATGAAACCGTTTGCCGCCCGCTATGGAGGGCACCAGTTCGGGAACTGGGCCGGCCAGCTCGGCGACGGGCGGGCCATGTCCTTGGGGGAACTGACGGCCATTGATGGCTCTGTTTGGGAAATCCAGCTTAAGGGAGCCGGCCCCACACCGTACTCGCGGCGGGCTGATGGACGCGCCGTGTTGCGCTCGTCCTTGCGGGAGTTTTTGTGCAGCGAAGCCATGCATTACTTGGGCGTGCCGACCACTCGCGCACTGAGCCTGGTGGGTACTGGCGACGAGGTAGTGCGGGATATGTTTTACAACGGCAATGCGCGGCCGGAGCCGGGCGCCATCGTGGCGCGGGTAGCGCCCACGTTTGTGCGCTTCGGTAATTTCCAGATTCTGCTGGCCACCGGCGAAACGGAGAACCTGCGCGCCCTGGCCGACTATGTCATCCGGCACCAGTTTCCGGAGCTGGGCGAGCCTTCGCCGGAAGTGTACGTGCGTTGGTTCGAGGAAATCTGCCGCCGCACGGCCGTGATGATTGCGCACTGGCAATCTGTGGGCTTCGTGCATGGCGTGATGAACACCGATAACATGTCTATCCTGGGCCTGACCATCGACTATGGCCCCTACGGCTGGTTGGAGCCCTACGACCTCGGCTGGACACCCAACACCACCGATTTCGGCGGCCGGCGCTACGCCTTTGGGCAGCAGCCCAACGTGGCCCTCTGGAACCTGATGCAACTCGGCCAGGCGCTTTCGCCCCTGCTACCGGATATCAAGCTCCTGAACCCGGCGCTGCAGGTGTATGCCGATACGCTGGCTACCACGCGCCACGATATGATGCTACGGAAGCTAGGCCTCACTTCCCTGGTGCCCGAAGACGACAAGGCCCTGTTTACTGCGCTGGAACAAGCCCTGGCGGAGTCAGAAATAGATATGACAGTATTTTTCCGGCGACTTTCGCATACGGGACCAGCGCTTCTGCTTGATCAGGGAAACGAGGATACGAAGCTGCGGGAATTGCTGCAAACAGCCGCTTATTCTATGGCGCCCGATGAGGAACAGGACCTATTGGAATGGCTACATCGGTATATGCAGCGGCTGCGGCAGGAAAAAGCTACTCCGGAGGCTATTCGGGAAAGCATGCTGCGAGCTAACCCCAAATATGTGCTGCGCAACTACCTCGCCCAGCAGGCCATAGAAGCTGCCGAAACGGGTGACCTATCGCTTTTGAACCGCTTGATGGAAGTGCTCAAAACGCCTTTCGCGGAGCAGCCCGAGCACGAGGACCTGGCCGCCAAACGCCCCGAGTGGGCCCGCGAAAAGCCTGGCAGCGCCACGCTCTCCTGCAGTTCGTAGGCCTGCTGCTAGGCTATTTTAGCGAAACAACATACCCGCACGTCATCCTGACGCAGGAAGGATCTTAGCACGTAGCACGACTGGCCTAGAGCAGTTCGTTCTCGCATGATAAGATCCTTCGTGCGTCAGGATGACGTGCGGGTATGTTTGCTAGGATGTGTGGATAGCTAGCTGAACCAAAAGCCCGTGATGTGGGGTGGGGTTCTCCAACAGCACGCCAGTTGATTCGCATATACTTCTGCATCAGTGTTATTTACTCATAGTCTGGCCTTGCTCAGCTGAACAAATCCAGTAGCTCTTGCGGCGTGAGGGCCTTTAGCAGCGCCGCATCGGTTTTGATGAGCTCGTAGGCCAGTTCCTGCTTTTGCTCCTGCATCTTCCGGATTTTGTCCTCGATGGTATCGGGGCAGATGAGACGTACGGCTACCACTTTCTTGGTCTGGCCTAGGCGGTGACTGCGGTCGATGGCCTGGTTTTCCACGGCCGGGTTCCACCACGGGTCCACGAGATACACGTAGTCGGCCTGCGTCAGATTCAGGCCGGTGCCGCCGGCTTTCAGACTGATCAGGAACACACGCACATTGTCGTCTTCCTGAAAACGGCCCACTTGCGCGGCGCGGTTTTTCGTTTGGCCCGTTAGGTAGGCGTAGTCGAGGCCGCGGGTGTCCAGTTCCTGCCTGATTAGCTCCAGCATGGAAACGAACTGCGAGAACACCAGGATTTTATGCTGCGGGGCTTTGCTGCTGATTTCCTCCAGCAGCACCTCCAGCTTCGCCGATTCCTGACCGTAGAACTCTTCATTGCGCAGCAAAGCCGGAGAGTCGCAGATCTGGCGGAGCTTGGTCAGGCCCTGCAGAATGTGCAGGTTGTGGCGGCGCTTGGCATTGGGGAGCTGACCCAGGAGCATGTCGCGGTATTCGGCTTTGCAGGCCTGGTATACGCGGCGCTGCTCGGTGCCCATTTCGCAGTACAGCACCATTTCGGTTTTGTCGGGCAGCTCGGCGGCTACCTGGGCTTTGGTGCGGCGCAGCACAAACGGATTGATTTTGCGCTGCAGCTCCCGCGCCCGCCTTGCCTCCTTAAACTTATCAATTGGCGTGGCGAAGTGGCCAAGGAAATGCTGCTTGCTGCCCAGCAAGCCAGGGCAGGCAAACGACAGCAGCCCATACAAATCGAACGTGTTGTTTTCCAGCGGCGTGCCCGTAATGGCCACCCGATTGCGCGCCTGCAGCAAGCAGGCAGCCTTATACCGCTGCGACTCGGGGTTCTTGATGGCCTGCGCTTCATCCAGAAATACGTAGTTGAACCGGTAGGCCTTCAGAGCCCGAATATCCGACACGAGCGTGTTGTAGGTCGTGAGCACGAGGTCGTAGTCATCAAAGTTCAGGGCCTCGCGCTGGCGGCCAGTGCCGTAGAGCGTGTGCACGCGCAGGGAAGGGGCAAAGCGGGCGGCTTCGGCCTGCCAGTTGAAGACCAGTGAGGTAGGCACCACCACCAAGTTGGCGCCCGGCCGCTGTTGCGCGCGCTGGTGCAGCAGGAAAGCCAGCACCTGCACGGTTTTGCCCAGGCCCATGTCATCGGCCAGGCAGCCGCCGAACTGGAAGGTGTCGAGGAAGTTAAGCCAGTTCAGGCCCTGGCGCTGGTACTCGCGCAAAGTGGTGTGCAAGCCCGGTGGTACTTCCACGGGCGCGATGCCGGTAAAGTTGGCGGCGGCGGCCTGGTACACTGCCAGCTGGGCCTGGGTTTCAGGAGTTAGTTCCTCTGCTTCATACAGTTCCTCTACCGCCGAAAAGTTGATTTTTGGCGTCCGGATGTGCTCTTCCACTACCTCACCGGCCTCGAAGTAGTGCGCAAACTTCTCCACCCACTGCTGGGGCAGGATGCCGCGGGTGCCATCATCCAGGCGGACGTAGCGGCTCTTGTTGCGAACGGCTTGGTAGATGTGTTGGAGCGTGGCCGTTTGGGAGCCAAACTTCACAGTCACTTTGGTGTCAAACCAGTTGTTTTCGCCCATCACCTGCACCGAAATACGGGCCCGGTTGGGGTTGAGCGTGTTATTTTTGAGCTGGTTGAACCCGAGAATAGCAATTCCTTGGCTCTGCCAATCCTCGAAGGCGGCCAGAAACCACTCTTCCTGCAAAAACAGCGTTTTCGGGACATAGAGCGCCTCTTCCTGCAGCTGCTCTTGGAAGGTGGGGTAGTGCCGCAGCAAATCAGTAATAAAGTGGTCTTCGGCGGCTACGTCTCGTTCCAGCGTGAAGGCATTGCCAGCTTCATCTAGGGCATAAAGCTGCCGGCGCGAGAGCACAGGTACTTCTTTGGGGCCATAGCGCATCACGGGGAGTACCTCCACATGCGGGCCGGCGTCGGAGAGGTAGAGCAGTTTCTCGGGTTTCTGGTCGAAGCCACTGGCCAGCAGCTGCCGCTTGGTGGCGGGCCGGATGTAGGCGTAGGAGATAAGGACCTTGTCTTCCAGGCTGGCCAGCACATCCTGCTGAAACTCCGCAAACTTCGAGCGGTGAATCAGGAGCGTGTTGTTGCGCTTCTTGAAGAACTCAATGACGCGCCACACGTCCAGATCTTCCAGCAGATACAGGACTTCATCTACCACCACAAAATACTCGTAGCGGATGGTCACGGTCTTGAGCTCCACTGGCTGATCATCGAGCGTGAGCTGCCCGGCCACCTCAAAAAACTCGCCTTTCTGCTGCACCGAGAGCCGTAGGCCAGTGCGGGCGTTGCGGAGTTGTAGGGGTTTCAGGGCGGGGCCGGTCAGCTTCTCCGAAACGGCGGTGTTGTGGCTATAAAACGGGTAGCCCGCGGGGTTGAGCAAGATGGCCCTTAGCGCCTCTAGGGCGGCGGCGGAGCGGGTGTCGTCGTAGTTGTTTTGGAAGCGGCCCAGGCCCGTATAGAACTTCAGCTCGTGCGCATCCGTGAGCTGCCAGATGCCATCCAGCGGGTTCAGCACCGTAACGGGGTTCTTAACTTTGCCGGCCGCCGTAAGAGCCGCTTCTACCAGCTGAATGGTGAGGTGGCCGTAGTACTTGTGCCGCCCGAACACTACAAGGCGCTGGCTGCTGTCAGGGAGTGCGGCCGGCTTTTTTGCGGGCAAGAGCTGGCTCACGAGTTCCTGCTTGGTGGCAGCCGTAATGGGGAACAGCTCCGCTCGTTTCGGCGTGACCGTAACGCTGCGCTGATGGTAGGCCAGTTGAAAGTGCGCGTCGAGGTCGGGGGCCTGCTCCAGGCCATAGTCGCGGGCGGTGGTGCGCAGGAGTACCTGGCGCTGGCTGGGGTCGAAGAACACGCGCAGCTCCTTGCGGTCCAAAATGCTCAGTAGTACCAGCGCCTGGTGCTCGCACAACACCGATTTAGGAATGGGACAGGTGCAGGAAACCGCTAGGCCAGTGGCAAGCTGCTCAACGGTGACGGTTGTGGGAGACGAGCCCGGCTCTAGGCCAGTAAACGTGCCGGAATCTACTGCCAGCGCTTCCGGCTGTACGGCGGCCAACATCCGCGAATCCACGAAGGGCAGCGTGGGGCAGCACGCTTCAATCAGGGAGCTGGTCAGGTCGGGTATAGCCAGAGCCTGGAAAACGTACTGATGGGAAGCGGGCGCGTCTTCGGGGAGCGGCAGAAAGTCCGGAGTTCTCGGCATACGGTCGGGAAAGATAAGCCCCGCTGCAAAGGTACGCGTGGCACTGGCCTAGGGCAGTCTGATTTGGCGAAAGGGTTTCGGCGGCAGACTGCTTTCACGACCTTTGCGCCATGCATACCCTTGAACAACTACGCGCCGGCGAGCTGGCCGGCAGCCAGCGCCTGGATTTATCCTGCGGCCTCACGGAGTTCCCGGCAGAGATATTTGAGCTGGCCGATACGCTGGAAATTCTCAACCTATCCGGTAACCAGCTGTCATCGTTGCCCGATGATCTGGGGCGGTTGCACAAGCTGCGTATCCTGTTTTGTTCCGATAATCAGTTCACCGAGGTGCCCGCCTCAGTAGGCCAGTGCCCGCAGCTGAGCATGGTGGGGTTCAAGGCAAATCAGATTCAGTTGCTGCCTGCGGCTGCCCTTACGCCGGCATTGCGCTGGCTTATTCTCACGGATAATGCGTTGCGCACGTTGCCCGAAGCGCTAGGCCACTGCCAGCATCTGCAGAAGCTGATGCTGGCCGGCAACTACCTTACGCATCTGCCCGATACCATGGCCGCCTGCACTCAGCTGGAGCTGCTGCGCATTGCTGATAACGAGTTTACGGAGCTGCCCGCGTGGCTGCTTTCGCTGCCGCGACTCTCGTGGCTGGCCTACGCCGGCAACCCGTTCTGCGACACCCTGGAAGCCGCCATCCTGGCCGAGCACCCCATCAACTCCATTGATTGGCAGGAGCTAAGCGTGCAACAGCAACTAGGCGAAGGGGCCTCCGGCGTGATTTATAAAGCCCGGTGGCAACGCACAAGTGAAGCGGCGCACGACGTAGCCGTGAAGCTGTTCAAAGGGGCCGTAACCAGCGACGGATTGCCGCACAGCGAAATGGCCGCGTGCATCAGCGCCGGTGCGCACCCCAATCTCATTGCCGTGGAAGGCAAAATTGCGCACCACCCCCAGCAGGCCGAGGGTTTGGTTCTGGAGCTCATCGACCCCACGTATGGCAACTTGGCCGGCCCGCCCAGCTTCACGACGTGCACGCGCGATGTATACGCTGAGGGCACCACATTTCGTCCAGAAGCGGCTCTGAGACTGGCCTATGGCATTGCGGCCGCCGCCCAGCACCTGCACACCCGCGGCATTCTGCACGGCGACCTGTACGCCCATAACATCCTAACCCACCCCGATGGCAGCAGTCTGCTCGGCGACTTCGGGGCCGCCTGCTTTTTCGATGTGCACCAGCCGAAGGTGGCCTACGCGCTGCAGCGCCTGGAGGTGCGGGCATTTGGCTGTCTGCTGGAAGAATTGCTGGAGCGCATGCCCGCCGCGGGAGTTGCCACGGTGCATCTGCAAGCGCTGCAGCAGCGTTGTGTGGCGCCCAGGCCGGAAACGCGCCCGTTGTTTGCAGAAATTCAGCAGGAGTTGGCGCAGCTATTGGCTCTGAGCAGGGGGGAGCGTGCCGCCTCGGGTTCGGGTATCATCACAGACTGGCCTAGCGAATCAGCGTAACGGCTAGCTGCTTCCGAGGGCGTATTTCGCCAGCAGAACCGTAGTAGCTGCCCGCTGGTACCAGTCGTGGTACACCAGCTCAATGGTATCTACCTCAAACGAGCCGATGGCATGGTGCCGGTAGTTGCTAATGGCCTCCACCAACCGGGCCGGGTTTGCCAGCGGAGCTCTGAAGCGAACAACGGTAGAATGCGCGGTATGAATGCTGTAGCGGGTATCAATGGACTGCTGCAAACCCGATTTTCGGAAGCGCTTCCTGAGCTGGTCGCGTAGGTGCTGCAGGGTGCTGTCTTGCGGAAACCCCTGTAGCATAATTCCGCCGGGCGAGGCCGTCAGGCCAGAAAACGTGATGCTAAACGGGGGGATATCGTGCAGAATATCCCCGACAAGGCTGCGGTATTCAGCCGGAGCAACTGTACCTAGCGTGAAGCCGCTATAGCACGAGATGATGGACAGAATCGTCAGGTGAATATCGGAAGTAGGGTAGTAGTACTGGTCGGGTTCGAGGCGCTGAAAATCTGCCAGTATAATGGCAATTTTGGCGGCAAGCGCAGGTGTAGGGCGGGCGAGCAATGAGATACCTCGGCGTAGATCGTGCTCGGAATCGATCAGGGTATCCAGGTCGGCGTGGCCGTGGGCCAGCTCCTGCAAGGCCTGTTCGCGCATATGGTTGTAATGCTCCTGCAGAATCATGAGAGGCAACAAAAGAAGTGGGGCCGCTAGGCCACTCTACGCCTGCCGCACCAGCCAGGAATACGCAGAGGCTACATCATCAAACAGGATGACCATGGGCCGGGTGACGAACTGCATGGCCGTATCCATGGACTTCCGGGCCGACCAATGCGGCGGACAAACCCAGGCCACAAATTGCACGCCCTGCTCCGAGAGGAGCCGGTAGTATTCACTGCCTACCCATCGGGCACCACCCTCCCAGTCGCTGGTAACCTGGCTGTTGTCGTTGAGCATTTTGCGGCACGGACGGTTCTGCAGGTAGCGCAATATCAACTCGCCGCCGGTCTTGGCGGAGTTAGCATCGTGTTTGCCCTTCCACTCCACATATAGCCATTGATGCACCGGATCGTAGGCAATCGAAAGGGGAGGCGTATCGTATAAGTGCTCCATTCGGAGAGAGAGGAAAGAAAGCCGTAGCACACCCTGACTTAAGCACCGGAAGGTACTATTTTCACTTTAACCTATGCTACGTTGGTTTGATATCCTGCGGTTTGCCCACTACAGCAACCCCGAGCCGCCCCGCCGGTTAGAACAGGCCGAAGAGGCTTGGGCGGCACAGCTGAC